>JACFMZ010000052.1 GCA_019455105.1 Bacteroidota bacterium
AAGAATCTGACCTTTTTCCAAACCGGAAAGAATGGCTGTGCGTTGATCGGCAAGTTCTTCTTCCACAAGCACTTTATGGCTGACAACAATATTTTCTGACGGGTGATTAACTTTTACAACACGAAAATCCATTTCTTTACCAATCAGCGCATCAAAATCGCGCACGGGACGAACATCAATCTGTGAGCCGGGAAGAAAGGCATCAATACCGTACACATCAACCACAAGGCCGCCTTTAATTCTCCGAACAATTTTGCCTTTCAGAATATCTCCGGTTTCGTGAGCTTTGGTAACTTTCTCCCAAATACGCATAAAGTCTGCACGTTTGCGTGAAAGCACAAGCTGACCGTCTTTATCTTCAACGCTTTCAAGAAATACTTCAACTTCATCGCCGATTTTTAAATCTTTGATATTTGGAAATTCAGCAATCGGCACGCTTCCTTCAGATTTAAAACCGATATCAAGAATGACATCGTTTTCGCCGATATAGGCAATTTTGCCTTTTACAATTTCGCCTTGACTGATTGTTCCCAATGTTTTTTCATACATGGAAACAAGCTGGTTGTATTCCTCGTCGCTGTATGGTTTATCATCAACGAGCACATCTACTTCATTTGACATTGAAACTCCTCATTCTTAGGAACCTAAGAACTTATCACACAGTATTACGGTATTGATTAGTCACCGGAATCAAATCCTATAATATTATGTGACGTAAATTTAGTTATCTTATTTGTTAATTATTGGTGACTGTGAAAATTTAATGATGCTTATGAAAAATGCTCTTCAATATATTCTTTTACTCTGTTCATAAGCCATTGCGGTGTTGAAGTTGCACCGCTAATTCCGACTGTCTCTTTTCCTACAAACCATTCTTTTTGAATTTCTGATTCCGTTTCGATAAAATAAGTATTCGGATTTTCAGATTTAGCAATTTCGTATAACACTTTTCCGTTGGAACTCATTTTACCGGCAACAAATATCATGACATCATTTGATTGAGAAAATTCGCGTAATTTTTTTTCTCTGCCGGAAACCTGTCCGCAGATTGTATCTTTAGAATGGAAATCCAACCCTACATCTTCCAGCGAACCGTCTTCGTATTCTGCTTTCATTCGTTCACGAATTGCATCACGAAGTTTGTAGAACGCTTCTTTATCCATTGTTGTTTGTGAAAACAATACAATATTTTTTGAAAAATCTAATTTTTCAATTTCTTCAATCGATTTTATGACAATCGCCGTATTGTTGGTATGCCCGAGAAGACCAATGACTTCAGCGTGATCTTTCTTTCCGAAGATGACGATTTGAAAATTCTTATCGTAATATTTTCGAATCCGTTCCTGAACTTTTGTAACTACCGGACACGTTGCATCAATAACTTCTATTCCCAGCTCACGCATTTTTCGGTACGTTTCCGGCGGTTCGCCGTGAGCGCGTATAAGTACTTTCCCGTCTTTAATATTTTCAAGATCGGAATGGCGAATTGTTTTCAATCCTTTATCGGCAAGCCTGTCAATTTCCAGCGGGTTATGAATAATTTCGCCGAGAGAATATAACTTACCGGATTCTTTCAATTCTTTTTCTGCAACATCAACCGTACGGACAACACCCCAGCAAAAACCGGATTTTGTGTCAACAGTAACTTTCATAAAGTAAAAAGAATTTTGTTGTTCAGTATATCGTACCGAATCACTGAATCCTGCAAAATTCTTACCCTCCTATAATTTTTTTTGCCTTTTCAACAATCACTTCCACCTGTTCTTCAATGGAAAGGTTTGTCGTATCAAGGACAAACGCATCATCAGCTTTTTTTAACGGACTTAATTCCCTGTTGGAATCAATCATATCTCGTTCAAGAATCTCCCGTTCGAGGTCTTCCAATGTAACGGAGATATTTTTTTCGTTTAATTCTTTTAGTCTTCGCTTTGCTCGTTCCCTGGGATTTGCAACCATGAAGATTTTTAATTCTGCATTCGGAAAAACCACCGTGCCG
The DNA here is from genome assembly GCA_019455105.1 of Bacteroidota bacterium. Lineage (GTDB taxonomy): Bacteria > Bacteroidota > Ignavibacteria > UBA10030 > UBA8401 > JACFMZ01. Next base: position 1,997 of record JACFMZ010000052.1, read on the forward strand.
ATATCTCTACCTTCAAGAACGATGCCTCCTTCAGCTCCCATTGCGCGCTGTGCATCTACCATTCGGATTCTTACTTCAGGAACTATGCTTACGTTGCTGACAATATTGGTTACTTCAAGCGTGCGAATTTCGTCGTTCACAACTTCATTATCAAGCAGTATATCAACGCTCTTTTTATCTTCCCGAAAAACAAGACGTACAGTTGTAGTTTCCGTTAGATGTGCAATTGAGGCAGCGTCATCAGGAGAAATCTTATTTCGCAAAACCTTCAGCGCCATTGCCCGGTACATTGCGCCCGTGTCGATGTGTAAATAATTTAATTTGGAAGCAACCAGCTTGGCTGTTGTACTTTTCCCGGAAGCTGCGGGACCATCGATGGCAATAATAATTTTCTTCAATATGCAAAAAATTCCGTTAAACTGTCATTAAATATACTTATTTTATCGAAGGAAAACAATAATTGGAGCTATCGGGACTGTTATCTATGCGAAAATTAACACATGATGAAATTGCATTAAACCGCATAAACGTTGAGAATATTAAGAATTATAAACGTAACCCTATCTACGCGTTAGTTGACAATGTTCGCAGTTTATATAACGTCGGTTCTATCTTCCGTAGTTCCGACGGTGCAATGCTGTCAAAATTATATCTAACCGGTTTTACACCGCATCCGCCGAGAAAAGAAATTGAAAAGACCGCTCTCGGTTCAACTCAAACTGTTCCCTGGGAATATGTTAAAGATCCGCTGGCGGCTGTTCAACAATTAAAAGAGAATAAAATTAAAATTTGCGCTGTGGAATTGACAACAGAGAGTAAACCTTACTTTCACGTTATACCGCAAGATTTTCCGCTCTGCATTGTTGTCGGCAATGAAATTACCGGAGTTTCAAAAGATATTTTAGAGCATGCTGATATGAGCGTGGAAATACCAATGTACGGGTTTAAACAGTCTCTTAATGTTGCCGTGGCGTACGGAATTGTTTTGTATGATTTTTTGCGAATACTTCACTCTCAGAGGCAAGAGTAAAATAATCTTCTTTTTCGAGAGTGTGAATTCTAATAATACCGGCACGCACCAACGTTGTGAGAATTCTTGAAGCGCGCCGGTGTGAGACATTTACTAATTCAGAATATTGTGTAACGGTTATTCGGTCGCGCATTTCAAGGTAATTGAATAACCGTTTTTCATTCTCACCAATAATGAGTTTTAACGGACCAGTTTCCGGCCGCTCATCACGTAAAACTTTAATAACCTCTTTGCTGGCAATAACGCTGTTATCGCGTACCCGAATGTAGGCGCGCGGCACTTCTTCAGTATTACTTTTTACAAAATGCGGTTTTTGTTCGCTCTCTGGAATAGTAACGATAATTATCTCACGCCGATGGTACGGAATATATTCAAAGGAAAGTTGTACCGGCGGGTCGCAATAATATTCTCCGGCGCTGCGGATAAGGTCTATCTCTGTTTTCTCGCTTTCCACACCAATAAGCGAGCCATCATCATCAATTCCGAAAAGGATAATGCCTCCCTTGGTGTTGGCAAAGGCAGAAATTGTTTTCGCAATTTTTTCCGGCGAGGAAACTTTTCGCTTAAATTCTAATTCATCACCTTCACCGTCAGTAATCAATTGTTTTATGTCAGAAAGATTCATTGTTCTGTTAAAAACCCCGAGCCGCCATTCGGCGAAGGATAATATCGGTACGCCGTTCGACATAGCGTGAAAGAATATTCGGCTGATGTTTTAATGGGCTGGGAATAATTGATGCCAATTGCGCCGATTCTATGCGGCTGAGCGATGCAGCCGATTTTCCGAAATACTTTTTTGACGCAGCTTCCACGCCGAACATTCCCCGTCCTAATTCAATAACATTTAAATAAATTTCCAAAATCCGTCTCTTCGATAGATTTCTTTCCAAACGAATTGTAACGATAAGTTCTTTTAATTTACGTATCGGATCTTTCGAAGTGGTAAGAAACAAATTTTTCACTAACTGCTGAGAGATAGTACTGCCGCCTCGCGCGGCTTTTCCTTTTTCAATATTTTTTTCAATCGATTCGCCGAGTTCGTACCAATCAACTCCTTCATGTTCGTAAAATCTGCCGTCTTCCGAAACGATAACAGCATTTTTAAGATGCTGTGAAATATTTCTATACGGAATCCATTGCTGCACAATTGTATACGGTTTATTATCGGCATGTGCTTCAGCAATTCTTTGCTTCATCAGCGTCGTAATTTTCGGGTTTATTGTTCGCAGTTCTACCAACCGATTATTCGGCAGCGAGAGATACTGTAAAAAAAAGATTGCAAAAATGCCTATAAGGACGGCGGCAACTTTATGAACCTTTGCCCATTGAAAAAATCTATTTATCTGAATAAGAAAAAAGGAAAGGTAATATTGATAAAGCTCTTTCATCGCGTAGCTGAATCGAGGAAATTTTGCAGCAGAATTGTTGCCGCAATTTCATCGACTTTTCCTTTATTGTTGTGACGTTTCTTTTTTGACGTACCCATTTCGCGAATTGTTTGCTGCGCCATAACTGAAGTAAACCGTTCATCATAATGAAGTATCGGAACGGTAACCTGCTGCTGAAGTTTTTCGGAAAATTCCCGAACTTCTTCCGCTTTTCCTCCGTGTTCGCCTTTTAAGGTTAACGGCAAACCGATTAAAATTTTTGTTACTTCATACAGTGAAATAATTTCTACAATTTCCCTTATAGAGCGTTCTGAATTTGCAATTGTCGTTAATCCGGAGGCAATGATTTGCAGCGGATCGCTCAACGCCAAGCCGATTCTGACGCTGCCGTAATCGATAGCAAGAACTCTTCCTATTTTTTCATTCATCAAATCGTTCTACTTTGTTCACACTTTTTATTTTTCGTAATCGTTCAAGAATATTATTAAGGTGCTGTGTATTTTTCACGTTAATAATAAAATGTCCGTCAAAGAACGAATCTTTTGTATTAATGGAAACGCTGCGGATACTGGTATTATTGTAATTGGAAATAGCATTTGTTATTTCATTTAACAAGCCGATCCTATCGGTTCCTGAAATTTTAATGCCGGCAATAAAATCTGTATTTTCTGTTTCAGGCCAGGAAACGCGAACAATGCGATCTTCGCCGTATGCCAGCATATTCTGAATATTTTTACAAGATTTTCTATGAATCTTAATTCCTTCTCCCGTTGTAACATAGCCCACAATTTCATCACCCGGAATTGGGTTGCAGCATCGTGCATAATTGTGAAGAAAATTATCTTGAGAACCGAATAACGAAATACCTCCGGTAATTCCGCGTGCTGTTTCAACAAACTTATCGAATAAATTTGTAACCGATTCAGATTCTTTTGCCGGCGACGTTTCGCCGGATTTTGTCGTATTCGACAATTCAGCAATAATATATTCCGGATCAACAATTTCGTTTTTAACGGCAAGATAAAATGCTGAGAGATTATCAAAACGTTTCGTATGTAAAAATTTTGTCAAGTCATCATCATTAATATGAAGCTTCGCTTTTTTGATTTTCTTCTCCCATATTTCTTTTCCTTCTTCTACGAGCTTACGCTGTTCTTCTTTAACAAATTTGCGGATATGAGTTTTCGCTCTATGAGAGACGGTAAACTTTTCCCAATCCGGATTCGGTGTCTGTTTCTTTGAGGTGATTATTTCAATTTGGTCGCCGCTGCGCAGAATTGTATTGAGCGGAACAATTCTTCCGTTAACTTTTGCGCCAATGGTATGGTTGCCGATTCCGGAATGAATATCATACGCGAAATCAATAACTGTCGCGCCTTTAGGAAGTATTTTTAAATCTCCTTTCGGCGTAAAAACATAAATTTCATCTTGATATAAATTCAATTTGAAACTTTCAATCAATTCTCCCGCGCTGACATCATCCGTCTTTTGCTCAAACATTTCCCGAATCCAATTGATCCAGTTTTCTAATTCTCTATCAAGAGAGAGCGAAGAGCCGTTTTCTTTATAATACCAGTGCGCTGCCACGCCGCGTTCGGCAACCTCATGCATTTTTTTTGTCCGAATCTGAACTTCTACCATTTTCCCTTCCGGACCGACAACGGTTGTGTGGAGTGATTGATAGCCGTTTTTCTTGGGGAGAGAAATATAATTTTTAAATCGTTCCGAAATGGGTTTATAAATTTCCGAAACAATTCCATAGACGCCGAAACAATCGTTGGCATCTTCGGTATCGAGAATAATGCGGACGGCAAACATATCATAAATTTCATCGAACGGTTTATTCCGTTTTACCATTTTATTGTAAATGCTGAAAAGATGTTTTGCCCTTCCTTCGACTTCAAATTTAAATTCCGACTCGCGCAGACGCCGTTCAATTGGAATAATAAATTTTCGAACATAATGTTCGCGCTCTCTTCGTTTTGAATTCAGAGAATGTGCAATGGTATCATATTCCGAACGATGGAGATGCTTAAACGCAAGGTCTTCTAATTCCCACTTTATTTTTGCCAACCCAAATCGGTGCGCAAACGGCGCATAAATATCCAGCGTTTCTTTTGCAATTCTTTGCTGCTTTTCTGCCGGAAGAAATTCCAGTGTGCGCATATTATGGAGACGGTCGGCAAATTTTACAATCATCACGCGAATATCATTAACCATAGAAAGCAGTAATTTCCGGTAATTTTCTGCTTTAGTAATTTCGTGGCTTTGAAAAATATTAGAGATCTTTGTGGCGCCGTCAACAATATCCGCAATAGTATCGCCGAACTCATCGCGAATATCTTTAATCGTTGTTTCCGTATCTTCAACAGAATCATGCAGCAGTGCGCTGGCGACTGAAATATCATCAAGCGCAATTTCCTTTGCCACCACCATTGCCACTTCGTATGGATGAAGAAAATACGGTTCGCCGGAACTGCGTAAATCATGTTTGTGTGCCTCTAAACTATATTCAAATGCCCGCTGAATAAGTTCATCATTTACCGTACGGAGATTTTTATGGCAGATTGCCAGAAGATCATCTAATTTTTTCTTGTAACGCGCCTGAAGCATATTAATTTTTTATCCTTGCAGAAGCATGCGCCAGCAGTTCTTCTGCCCGAAGAATTTTATTGTTCAAATCTTTGTTAGAAACCGAAAGATACGGCTTAAGGGCAATAGTCTTTTTCGTTTCTTCGATAACATTCTGATAATATTTTTTACTAAACGCGTATTCCGCTAAAGCAATTCGACAGACAGCTTCTCGATAATAATTTCTTATCGGTGCGTTCAAGGTGCTTTGCAAAAGGCGGCATACAATTGCCTCATGCAGCGAATCATTATGAAGTTTTTCGGCTGCCTTCATAACTCCCCATAAAAAATTTCTATTATCGGGATATATTTTTAAGACTGAAAGCCCGACATCTACGGCATCGGTATATCGTTTTTCTTCATTAAAAATAACTACCAAATTTTTCTTCCCCAGCACATGTTCATATGCACATTGTTCAATTGACGTGCGAATTAATTTTACGCCTTCTTCCCTTTTATTACTGAGAAAGGGAAGCCACGAAAGCGCACTTCCCCAATAATAGTACGTACCGAGAACATTCATTGCTGCATAAAAATTCGGATTTATTTTTAAGCAATTCTGCATTTGATTTTTTGCTTTAAATCCGTAGAGAATTCCTTTCGGAAGGTTTCCACGCTCTGATGCATTATATGAAAGATATGCATACGCTAAACCGGAATAATAATATCCCCACTCCATTTCTCTCTGTTCAATCATTTTTTGTGCGCAGTCTTGACCCTTATTCACAAGTGAATCAAACAAATCTTCATCAAACTTGTCTTTGTAATCAGAATATTCTGCCTGAAGCGTTGCTGCAGAATATAAATATCCTGAAGGATGAAGAGGATATCTTTTTACAATTGTTGAAAAAGTTATTTTAGCACTGTCGTAGCGCTGCAATAAAATCTGATCAATTCCCTTCATGACAGCAGCATGAAGATTCTTATCCGGAATTTCCTGCGCATAAATGGTAACACCAATGGTTACAAATAATAGAACAACAAAATATCGGTAAATCATTCCGTGCCAAAAGTTCTATCCCCCGCATCGCCGAGACCGGGGACAATATATCCGTTGCTATTCAAGCCGCGATCAACAACAGCGCAATAAATCGGCACATCGGGGTGATGTTTTTGTACAATTTTAATTCCCGGCGGTGAAGCAACAAGGCACACTAACCGTATATTTCTAGCTTGACGTTGTTTTAGAAATGTCAATGCGGCTTTAGCGCTTCCGCCTGTTGCGAGCATAGGGTCAATAAGAAGAACTAAACTATTAGAAAGAGTTTTAGGAAATTTAGAATAATAATCGACCGGTTCTAACGTCTCTTCGTCTCGATATAACCCGACATGACCAACACGCGCTTCCGGCAGAACATTGAGAAAGCCTTCCACCATTCCCAAACCGGCACGAAGAACAGGGACAATGACAATTTGTTCTTTCAGTCTATATCCTTTTGTTTTTTCCATTGGTGTTTGCAGCGAATATTCTACCATGGCAAAATCGTTCGTTACTTCAAACGCCATCATTCCGGCAATACGGGAAAGCACAGTGCGAAAAAGATGGTTGGGAGTTTTCTTATCTCGCAGAATTGAGACATCTCTTCGAATCAGCGGATGATCGATTACCGTTAAATTTTTCATAATACATTCCGTAGAGAATTTTTATTTTTTTGCTTGTATGCCCGATTGAATAATTCCATCCCACAGCGGAGCAAACGGCGGCGCATAAATAAGATCAAGTTCAGAAAGATCCGTAATTGTTAATCCGTGCCGAATTGCCGCTGCAAGTACATTTGCTCGTTGAACGGCTCCTTCTGCGCCAATAACATTCGCTCCGAGTATTCTTCCGGTTTGCAACTCGCTTAAAAGCGTAAGGGAAATTTTCTGAACACCCGGCATCATACCGACTTTCGATTGTGAACCGACTTCTGTCTTTTTGTATCTCAGTCCCGCGGCTGCCGCTTCTTTTGAAGATAACCCAACCTGTGCGGCTTCGAGATTAAATATTTTTATACCGATGGCGCGAATCATTCCTTTAAATTGTTCATTGCCGCCAACAGAATTTTCGCCGGCAATTCTGCCGGTTTTACTGGCTATGGTTGCCAACGAAATAAATTCCGGTTTTTTGGTAAGAATATTTTTTACTTCGCAGCAATCCCCTGCAGCGAAAATATTATCAGCACCGAGCGCATGCATGCGGTCGCTCACTAAAATACCGCCGGCTTTCCCGAGATGAATGCCGGCATTTTTCGCCAACTCACTGTTCGGCTTTACGCCGGCTGCAATAATAACAAGATCGGTTTCAATTGTCTGCGAAGGCAAACCGACAGCAACAACATTTTGATGTGCTCCGACACCGAACCATTCTACCTTTGCATCGGGAATAAAACGAACTTTTTGCGCTTCAAGTGCCGATAAAATTATTTTTTTCCCTTCTTCTTCAAAAAGAGACATCGGCAGCGCAGAATTATGAACGACTGTAACATCCATTCCGATTTTTGTCAGCGCTTCAGTCATTTCCATTCCGATAAAACCGGCGCCGATAACAACTGCGTTTTTCGGTTTATTTTCCTGAATAAATTTCTTTAACGCATAGGCATCATTCAGTGACTTTACATAAAACACATTGCGAGATTCTTCTCCGGCAATTTGAAATTTTTTGTTTTTTGTGCCAGACGCAATTATAAGTTTGTCATACCAGTCTCGCGTGATTTTACTGCTGCTTAAGTTTCTAACAAGGATTTCTCTTTGGGATGGAATAATTTCTTCAACCCGATGAAGTATTTTTGCCGTTACGCCTTTTTCTTTTTGTAATCGCTCAGGAGAATAGATAATTAACGACTCTGCGCGCTGTATTTCCCCGCTGATAAAATATGGAATTTCACAAACGCCGTATGAAATATGCTCTCCCTGTTCATACAAAATAACTTCTGAATCCGGTGATACCCTTTTTGCTTTTGTTGCTGCGCTTGGTCCGGCGGCAACACCTCCAATAACAATAACTTTTCTTTTCACGCTTTTTTATTTTTTCGTTTGAACGATAATGTTAATGGCACGCCTTGAAATCCGAAATGTTCACGAAGTCGGTTTTCTAAAAATCTTTTATAAACATCTGAAATCAATTCCGGAAAATTTGAAAAGAAGGCAATTACCGGCGGCTGTGTTTTTACCTGTGTCAGGTAATTCAACTTAATATCTTTCCCGGTTTTTGAAGAAGGCGGATACCGTTCAATTTCAGGAAGCATTTTCTCGTTTAATGAACTTGTGGGAATTCGAACCGAACGGTTATGATGCACTTCTTTGGCAAGGTCAATTGCTTTAAATATCCTTTGTTTAGTTTCTGCCGAGATGAACAGAACCGGAATAAAATCGTAAGTTCGTAATTTATTTCGCAATATTTTTTCATACTCAAGCGCTGTTTGAGTGTTTTTTTCAACAGCATCCCATTTGTTTATGGCGATAACAACACCTTTGTTTTTTTCAACGGCTGTTTCTACAATTCTTAAATCCTGTTTTTCAATCGGCAGTGTTGCATCAAACAAGATAACCGCAACAGTACACCTGTCGATGCTCTTTAAGGTTCGCAATGTGGAGTAAAAATCAACATTGTGTTTAATTCTGCTCTTGCGCATTAAACCGGCAGTATCAATCAGCACAATTTCATCACCGTAATGTTTCAGCACGGTATCAATAGAATCCCGTGTCGTGCCGGCTATCGGCGTAACAATGGAGCGCTCTTTTCCAATGATGGCATTCACAAAAGAAGATTTCCCGACATTCGGTTTACCTATAATTGCAAGGTGCAAACGAGTATCTGATTCTTCCTGATTTAAAATGGAAAGATCTTTGGTAATGACATCAAGAAAATCTCCAATTTTTCTTCCGCCGAGTGCGGCAATAGAATACGGCTCTCCTAATCCAATGTTATGAAATTGCGCGGCTTCATGTTCATATTTCGCACTATCAATTTTATTAACCGCCAAAAAAACTTTTTTATTTGATTTTCGGAGAATCGAAGCAATCTCTTTATCAAACGGCGTCATCCCTTCTTTTCCGTCTACAACATAAATAACGGCGTCTGATTCTTCAATGGCAATTTTAGACTGTTCCCGAATTGCCTTTTCAAAAACGTCATCTGAATTAGGAACATATCCTCCGGTATCAATTAATGTAAACTTTTTCCCGGTCCATTCAGCTTCGCCGTAGTGACGGTCGCGGGTTACACCGGGTTCATCATGAACAATAGCCGATTGATTTCCAATAATACGATTAAACAGTGTTGATTTCCCCACATTTGGACGACCGACAATTGCAATAAGGCTCATGAATTTTATCTAAAATTTGATATGTTATTTCGATTTGATATTGCAAAATAGAAAATTTTCGATGCAGTTACAAGAAAGAGAAGAAATTAAAAAGGAGGCTATTATTTCAGCCTCCTTTTTAAAAATTGCGGTTATAGTATTATCCAGATTCGAGAGAGAATATCTTTCAGAAGAAATATTCGTAAAAATTTCTATAATGAATATTTCTTAAAAAATTCTCTGACAAAATTTCCTACTTTTTCAAATTCTATCAAAAATGCATCGTGTCCGTATGGTGAAGATATTTCGTTATACGTTGAATGAGGTAGATATTGGGCAATTTGTTTTTGTTCTCGTACCGGATAAAGAATATCGGAATCAATTCCTATACACAAAGCCGGTTTATCAATAGTATGTAAAACATCGTTAAGCTCTCCCCGATTCGCAGCAACATCGTGAAGATCCATTGCGCGAGAAATGTAAAGATAGGTATTTGCATCAAACCTGTTGACAAGTTTTTTCCCTTGATATCGTAAATAATTTTCTGATTGAAAATAATTTTCATTATCAAACCGATATGTGGAATCTTTTCCGTTAACTTTTATTCTTTCGCGGTGAAATCGTTCGGCAAATTCCTGCTCACTGCGATACGAGAGCATTGCGATTTGCCGCGCCAGCGATAAACCGTTTTCTGGTTGAATAGAGTTATAATAATTTCCATTTTGCCAGGCAGGATCATTCATAATTGCCTGACGTGCAATGGCATTTAACGCAATTGCCCACGGAGAGTGCTGCGCCGCTGTTGCAATAGGAATAATTGATTCAACAAGTTGCGGGAACAGCAATGTCCATTCCAACACCTGCATTCCGCCGAGTGAGCCGCCTATAACGGTTTTTATTTTTTTTATACCAAGCTTATCAATTAAGGCTTTTTGAACGTTCACCATATCCCGAACTGTCATTTGCGGAAAATCAAGACCGTACGGTTTTCCGGTTTTCGGGTTTTCGGAAATTGAGCCGGTTGTTCCGTAACAACTCCCGAAAAAGTTCGAACAAACAACAAAATATTTTTCGGTATCTAACGGCTTCCCAACTCCGATTAATGAATTCCACCAGCCGGCAGTCTTAGGATCGTTGGAGGAAAACCCTGCAGCATGCGCATTTCCTGTTAACGCATGACATACAAGAATAGCATTATCGCTGGATGCATTTAAAGTTCCGTATGTTTCATACGCAACATCTATCGGTCCAAACTGAACTCCGCATTCCATTTGCAGCGGAAATTCAGAACTAAAAACTTGTGCAATTTCTGTTTGTGTAACCTGTTGTAGAGTGTGTGTTTCCATAATAAATTTCACCTCACAGACCAAGGTTGATCTGTGAGGTGTTAAAATATTTTACGCAGTCACTTTTACGATATTTTTCACAACTCGTAATGCTTCATCGAAATCTTCAATGATATCTTCAATATGTTCAATACCGACTGAAACACGAATTAAATCCGGCGTAACACCTGAATGTTGCTGCTCTTCTTCGCTCAATTGTTCGTGCGTTGTAGAAGCTGGATGAATCACTAATGTTTTGGCATCACCGACGTTGGCAAGTAAACTTGCAAGCTTAACATTATTAACAAATTCCTTTCCCGCCTGCACGCCTCCTTTAATGCCGAACGTCAGCATTGCGCCAAAAAATCCCGGGCGTAAATATTTTTTTGCTCTTTCGTGTGAAGGATGACTTGCCAAGCCCGGGTACGAAACCCATTCAACTTGAGGATGTTTTTCAAGCCATTGTGCTAAGGTAATTGCATTTTGATTATGACGTTCTACACGAAGCGATAATGTTTCAAGTCCTTGAAGAAGAAGAAACGAATTAAACGGGCTTAACGCAGAGCCGAGATCCCGTAATCCTTCAACACGCGCCCGTATAATAAACGCGATATTTCCGAACGGACTGTTTGCACCGAAGACATCCCAGAATTTTAAGCCGTGATAGCCCGGACTTGGTTCTGTAAAGGCAGGAAATTTTCCGTTCGCCCAATTAAACTTTCCCGAATCAACTATCACGCCGCCAATGCTTGTGCCGTGTCCGCCAATCCATTTTGTTGCGGAATGTAAAATAATATCGGCGCCGTGTTCAAACGGTCGGGCAACGACTCCGCCGGCACCAAACGTATTATCAACAATTAACGGAATTCCATGTTCATGTGCGATAGCGGAAATTGTTTCAAAATCAGGAACATTCAAACGGGGATTTCCAATAGATTCGAGATAGATAGCTTTTGTTTTATCATCGATAAGTTTTTTAAACTCTTCAGGATTATCACCATTGACAAATTTTACTTCAATTCCTAAACGAGGTAATGCAACCTTAAATTGATTGTAGGTTCCGCCGTATAAATTACTGGTAGAAATAATATTTTCTCCTGCTTCTGCAAGAGTGGTAATCGCCAAGAATTGTGCTGCCTGCCCTGAAGCTGTTGCCAGTGCGCCGACTCCTCCTTCTAACGCGGCGATACGCTGTTCAAAAACATCCGTTGTCGGATTCATTATACGAGTATAAATATTTCCGAATTCTTTCAGACCGAAAAGATTTGCCGCATGTTCTGCATTGTTAAAATTATATGATGTGGTTTGATAAATCGGCACGGCACGAGATTTTGTTGTCGGATCGACTTGCTGCCCTGCATGTAATTGTAATGTTTCAAAACGATAATGACGCTGTTTCCCATTGGTTGACATGATATATTCCCTTAAAAATATAAATTGGTAAAATACTTGTGAAAAGATTTTCTTTCACAGTTTTGATGAAATTGTAAATTAGCAACAACAGATAAAGTTTCCGTCAAAATACGGAAAGAGAAATTCCAACACCGGACGGCAGGCATAGAAGAGATGAAGATTAGAAATGTTCAGCATATTGTAATTACCCGGTAAAAGTGTACTACTTTCACCATTCTTAAAAATATATTTAAAATAAAAAAACCTCTTTTAGAAGATAAACTAAAAGAGGTTGAAAAAGGTTTCACAGTCTTTTGTTCATCTTCACCCTTACGGGTTTCTGAATTTAGCACCTGCACAGCGCTGTTAAAGCTGCCGGTTGCTGTGGAATCATCGGGTCAGTCCCTCATCCACTCTTGATGAAATATTTATATGTTAAAAGAACTACTTACAATATACTAATTAGTTTTCATTTGTCAAGCAATAATTTAAAATGATAAAATATTTTAATATATCGTTCAAGCTATCTTTATTTTTTATTTATTTCAACGTTCTGTTGCTTTTCGTTAATTGTTGAAAGATCATTCCCATCGGCATCAAGATATTTGACCTCACCGAAGTTTAAATCTTTAATCCCCTGTTCAATCTTTGCGCGATCGCCCACAATTACCCATACCGTCTGATTCGGATAGACAACTTCTTTTGCGGAATTTTTTACGTCGTTATATTTAAGCGCGGCAACTTTTTTAGCATAGGTAGAATAATAATCGTCAGGATATCCGAAACGATTGATGTTCGAAAGAGAGCCCATAACAGCATTATTGGTTTCCCACATTCCGGAAAGTTCAAGAATAGTTTTTGTCTGCACGGTATTAAATTCATCCTGGGTTACCGGTTTATCGGAAATTATCTGCGAAAGTTCCTTCTTTACTTCAACCATCGATTCTTTTGTTTTATCGGTTTGAACCGCCGCATAGGTTATAAACGGACGCTCTCCTTTGGTATTAAAAATTAGTGTTTGTGCACCGTACGACCAGTGTTTGTCTTCGCGCAAATTCATATTCATTCTGGAGGTAAACATGCCGCCGAGCGCTTTATTCATTGCTTGAATAGCAAGTTCATCTTTATTATTTGTCGGTACGGTAATATTCCCGGCAAAGATAATCGATTGTAATGCGCCAGGTTTATTAACAATAAAAACCGTAGATTTTTCTTTCTGTTTTACTTCCGAAATTTTTATTTTCTGAACATCACCCGGCTTCCAGGCTTTAAATAATTTCTCCAGCATCGGCTTTAATTCTTTCATGGTAATATCGCCGACAACAATTAACGTTGCGTTATTCGGTTTAAACCAGGCGGAATGAAATTTTTCTAAATCTTCACGTTTAATTTGCGAGACACTTTGCTCGTTGCCTGACCCCGTTAACGGAGTTCCATACGCATGGTGTTCGCCATACAATAATTTCGGAAAAACACGTAATGCCATTTGTATCGGCGATACTTTTTCCCGTTGAATTCCTGCAAGACGTTGTTGTCGAATTCGTTCGATATCCTCTTTGGGAAACGATGGATTCAAAATTACATCAGCAAATATATTCAGCGATTTATCGAGATTTGCTTTTAGCGAAGAAAGCGTAACAATGCAATTATCGCTGTTTGCTCCGGTCGAAAGATTTGCGCCGAGCATTGCAAGTTCATCGCTGATTTGCAGCGCATTGCGGGTTTTTGTTCCCTCATCCATCATATCTAATGTGAAGCTTGCCGTTCCCGGTAAAATAAATTGATCGGCGGCATAACCGGCGTCAACCTGTAAATTAAAATTCACTACAGGAACAGAATGACGCTCCGCGAGTAAAATCTTTAAACCGTTTGAAAGTGCTGCACGTTCAACGTTCGGAAATTGCGCCGGCGGCTGTTCCGACATTGAAGGCATATTTTTTCGTACGGTAGAATCGGTCGGTTCATTTTTAAACGCAGGAAAAGGAATAATTTCGAGGACATATTGTCCGTCGGAAAGCCATTTTTGCCCGGCATTTTTTAAATCCGCAGCGGTTGCATCATTCATTACTTTCAAACGAGTTTTATAATAATCAGGCGTTCCCCCATAAACCATTCCTTGCGCAAGAATATCCGATTTTCCGCCGAAGCCGCCGATACGTTCAATACCTCGAATAAATCCGGCAATAGCATTAATCTTCACTCTTTGTAATTCTTCGGTCGAAGGTCCTTTTTCAAATATTTCTTTGAGTTCGCTATCGACAACAGATTCAATCTCACTCAATGCAATTCCCGGTTTAGCCGTAACAACAATAGAAAACTGCCCGGCAATTTCTCGCGCATCGATGTACGCCGAAACATTTGTAGCAATTTTTTTATCATAGACAAGCTTCTTATACAACCGCGACGTTTTTCCCGAAGTAAGTACATCAGAGAGAAGATCGAGATAAATAATATCCGTGCTTGCCCATTTCGGTACATTCCAAACTTTATACAGACGCGCCTGCGGAACGCGGTCTTCTGCCGTTTGACGTATTGTTCCGGTTCGTTTTGCTATTGACTCATCATATTTTGCAACCGGAGGTCCTGATGGAATATCGCCAAAGTATTTCTGCATTTTTTCTTTTGCTGTTTTCACATCAATATCACCGGCAAGAGAAACGACGGCATTTGCGGCACCGTAGTACGTTTTAAACCATTCTTTTACATCATCAAGGGAGGCAGCATTTAAATCTTCCATAGACCCGATGACCGTCCACGAATATGGATGTCCTGCAGGCCAGGTGGCTTTCGTTGTCAATTCATCGGCTACGGAGTATGGTTCATTTTCGCCTTGTCGTTTTTCATTTTGCACAACACCGCGTTGTTCGTCCAACTTCCCTTGTGAAATTGCACCGAGTAAATGCCCCATTCTGTCGGATTCCATCCACAACGCAACATCCAGCGCATTTTTCGGAACATTTTGAAAATAATTTGTGCGGTCTTCATTGGTCGTTCCGTTCATATCGGTGGCGCCGATACGTTCCATTGTTTTAAAATAATCATCATTAAAATTTTCGCTTCCGTTAAACATGAGATGTTCGAACAGATGAGCAAAACCGGTTTTTCCCTGCTTTTCATTCTTCGAACCGACATGATACCAGACATTGACCGCAACAATGGGCGCTTTATGGTCTTCATGCACAATCACCGTCAGACCGTTTTCCAATGTGAACATCTCGTACGGAATATTTACATCTTCAACAAGATTTTTCTGCTGTGAAAAAAGTGCAGAAACCATTGTGATAATAAGAACAAACAACAGATTTCTCTTCATACAACCTCCATGAAATAGTTTTAGAAAATAATACAGCGCAAATTATGACATCACTTTTACGAAATAAACAGCGATAAGTTGCATACTTTTTTACATCCACATATTTCTGTCTAAACTGCGGTATTGTATTGCCTCGCTGAGATGCTCGGTTTGAATTTCAGGACTTCCGGCAAGATCGGCAATGGTGCGGGAAACTTTTATGATTCTGTCATAGGCGCGGGCAGAAAGACCGAGTTTTGTCATAGCCATTTTCAGCAGCTCTTCACCGGCGGAATCAATCTTGCAAAATTCTCTTATTTCCTTCGATTGCATTCCGGCATTGGCATAAATTTGTTTTTGATGTGAGGAAAATCTTTTCAATTGAATTTCCCGTGCAGAAACAACTCGCTCTCGAATAGAATGGGAAGTCTCTCCCGGTTTTTTCTGCGCCAGTTCCGCAACTTTAACGGCAGGAACTTCAATATGAATATCAATTCTATCCAGCAGCGGACCGGAAATTTTTCCCATATATTTTTGAATCTGCATCGGCGAGCAGGTGCATTCGTGATTCGGATTTCCATAATTCCCGCACGGGCAGGGATTCATGGCACACACAAGCATAAATGATGCAGGAAAATCAACAGACATTTTAGAACGGCTGATTGTTACTTTTCCATCTTCCAACGGCTGACGCATCACTTCCAGTACATTACGCGCAAATTCCGGAAGCTCATCCAAAAATAACACGCCGTGATGTGAAAGAGAAATTTCTCCGGGGCGCGGAATTGTTCCGCCTCCAACAAGCGCAGAATCTGAAATGGTATGATGCGGAGAGCGGAACGGACGGTGAGCAACCAGTGCTGAACCTGGCGGCAGTGTTCCGGCAACAGAATGAATTTTTGTGGTTTCAATACTTTCTTCAAATGTCATCGGCGGAAGAATGCTCGGCAGTCTTCGGGCGAGCATGGTCTTTCCGCTTCCCGGCGGACCAATCATAATAATATTATGTCCGCCGGCCGCTGCTACTTCCAGCGCGCGCTTTACATTTTCCTGACCTTTCACATCGGTAAAATCGGAAAAATATTTTTGTTCAACGGAAAATATTTTTTTTCTGTCGAGATGCAGCGGCGGCAGTTCATTTTTCCCTTCCAAAAATTCGACGGCTTCGGTTAAATTTTGAACGCCGTACACTTCAATTCCTTCTACCATCGCTGCTTCACCGGCGTTTTCCAGCGGAAGAATAATTCCTTTAATTCCTTTCTTTTTTAATTCAACAGCAATAGGAAGCGAGCCGTGAACAGGGCGCAGTGTTCCATCCAACGACAGTTCGCCGAGAATAACAAAATCTTTAAGAGAGTCCTCCCGCACCTGTCCGCTGGAAGCAAGCATTCCTACAGCAATCGGTAAATCGTAGGATGAACCTTCTTTCTTGATATCCGCAGGGGCGAGATTAATTGTGATGCGTTTGTTGGGATAAGTAAAAGCAGAATTTTTTATTGCTGTTGCGACACGTTCGCGGGATTCTTTGACGGCATTATCCGGCAAGCCGACCATAAAAAAATTAGGAACCGTGTTCTCAATATTGGTTTCAATTTCAATGAGATAGGCATTTATTCCATACGTTGCAGCGGATAGAACAGTAGTCAGCATGAAATTCCTTCTTGTTTAAAAGTAATGGAAATATATTCAGCGGAAGCTTAAGATTCAAGAAACTATTTTAGAAGGATTTTTATTTGTGTAAATACTGCGACTTAAGCAAAATGAATTTTAGCGAAGATTTAAAATAAGAAATGCGCTGCAAATATTGGCAGCGCATTTCTTAAATTAACACAATTCTTATCTCATCTTTTTCAGAAAGTCTAACCGCGGTTTCATTTCTTGAATTGATTTTAATAATTTATCTTTTCCGTAAATTGATTCTTCCTGGCTGGTAAAGGTCAGTTCATAATCATTACTCATTACAATGGCTTCTTCGGGGCAGACTTCTTCACAGAAACCGCAGAAGATACAGCGCGTCATGTTTATTTCAAACAATTCGGGATATCGTTCTTTGGAGAGATCCGTTTCACTTGCTTGAACTTGAATGGCGAGCGACGGACATACTCGCGCGCACAATCCGCAGGCAACACATCGTTCAACATCATTTTCCTGCACAAGAACAGGTCTTCCGCGAAATGATGATGCCGGCTCAAAGTGTTCTTCAGGATATTGATAAGTAAATTTCGGCAAGAAAATCTGTTTTACCGTAACGAGCATTGCTTTCAAAATTTCAGGGATATAAACTTTTTGAAAGAACGTAAGATCTTTCGTCCGTATTACTTCGCTTTTTTCAAGTAACTTATCCATAACTTTCCATTAATGATAAAGTATAACAAACAGTCCGGTTAAAAGAATATTAACAAGCGCTAGCGGAAGCAGCACTTTCCAGCCGATACTCATTAATTGATCGTATCTGAATCGCGGAACAGTCCACCGCACAACCATAAAAAATATGACAATCGCAAAAACTTTAACAACAAACGCCGCCATTTGTGCTACGCTCATAAGAAACGGAGAGAGTCCTAAATGCTCCAGATACGGCGCCTGCCATCCGCCGAGATATAATGTTGCAATTAGAGCCGAGGCGGTAATCATCGCGATATATTCGGACAACATAAAGATGCCGAATTTCATTCCGGTATATTCTGTATGATAACCGGCAACAAGTTCAGGTTCTGCTTCGGGAAGATCAAACGGCAGCCGGTTTGTTTCCGCAAACATTGCTACCACAAAAATTACAAATCCGAGAAACTGCGGAATAGCGTTCCACTTCGGAATAAATCCGAGCCAGTATCCTCCTTGCGCAGCAACAATATCATCAAGCTGCAGCGAACTAGAAAGCATTACAACACCGATAAGCGAAAGTCCCATGGAAAGTTCGTAGCTGATCATTTGCGCTGTTGAACGAAGCCCTCCGAGGAGCGAATATTTATTATTGGAAGACCAACCGCTCAGCGTAATGCCGTATACCGCAAGCGATGATAAGGCAAGAATATATAAAAAACCGATATTCACATCGGCAATCTGCAATTTAGTGGTGTAGCTTGAATCGCCAATGGAAAAAGTAATTGTATCGCCGAATGGAATAACTGCAAATGTTGAAAAGGCAATAGTGATAGAAATAAGAGGCGCAAGCGAATGTATAAACTTATTTGCTGCTGCCGGAACAATATCTTCCTTAAAAAATAATTTGGGAATATCAGCCAGCGGCTGTAACAATCCCCACGGACCGACACGATTCGGACCGAGACGATTTTGGATGAAGGCGCTGATTTTTCTTTCTGCCAGAACGCCGTAGGCAACAGCAGGAAGCAGCGCAACAAAAATAATAAATAAGATTTTAAGAAGCGGTTCGAGAATTGATATTGTATCCATAATTTTTATTCTTAAACGACGACGTTGGTTTCTTTTAATGCCATCCCAAATTTTCCAATTTTAAGATAGGACATTCCTTTGAATGCATTGACTCTGTTGCTGATTTCATTAAAGACTTCTTCTGCAGAATTGTATTTAAATTTTGTTCCCATCACACCGGCAATGGCGGCAACAATTTTCCACGACGGACGGCTGTCCCGACGCGGACCTTTTCCCCACTTATCGTTGTGTGCGGCAAATTTATCCCAACGGCTCATTTCAAAATTATCCAGCGCTCTGTCTTGTTCCAGCGTTGTTACGGCGGGGCGAATTCGCTGTACATATTTTTGAAAGTTCGTCATCGTGCCGTTCTTTTCAGCAAACGTTGAAGAAGCTAAAATGACATCGACATATTTTGTTGTTGAAGTTTCATTGGTGGCGTGAAGAGCAAAAAATTCAAGTTTGGCAAGCGCTTCTTCAACTCCGGGAAGTTTGGCGAAATTACATTCCATAGCATACA
>JACFMZ010000053.1 GCA_019455105.1 Bacteroidota bacterium
ACAGCCGATAATATCCTGTATGCGGACATTGGCATCAAGCTTTAATTGAATAACCGCATTCTGCGCAACAACGGCGCTGACGGATTCAAATTCTTTTCGAACAATTGATGCCAGCATGTTCGGCTGTTCGATAAAATAATAGTTGCCTCCTCCGCTTTCCGCTAAACTCATCATTAAATTTTCATTGTAATCAAGTCCTACGCCCATCGTTGAGATTGAAACTCCTTTTCGTCGAAACTCTTTAGCAATACTATTCAGCAGATTCGGATCAGTGATTCCAATATTTGCCAATCCATCGGAAAGGAGAATTACTCTGTTGACAAATTCTTTGCGAATATTTTTTTCCGCTTGATGCAAACCTACAATTAATCCGCCGCCGAGATTTGTGGAATTACGCGGAGAAATTTCATCCAAGATGCGAAGAATACTCTGTTTGTCATTGCCGATCCGCCGGGCGCTTCGCAAAACGTCAATTTTATCATCATAGACAATTACGGAAAGAATATCGCGCGGCTCTAATTGTTCAATCAGCCGGCGGAATGCTTTTTTAGCGTAATCCATTTTCCGCTCATCATCCATTGAGCCGCTTCGGTCAATAACTACGGCAATATTCATCGGTTTGCGGGTATTGTGAAGATTAAAATTTCCGGTCTTCAGCGAAATCTGTAGATACGCTGTTCCGCCGCTTTCTGAAATGTACGGCGTATTGAATGAACCATCGAGCCGGATTCCGTTATTCGGAATTGTTTGACCAACGCTTAATGCAGCGAATGCAGAGAGTAACGCCAGCAATTGACGAGTTTTCATAGTTCCTCCTTTGGAATTTGTGAACAGATATTTGTACTTTGAACTCATTCACTTTCTGTTTGTAAATATCATTAACTGTTGAAAGGTAAATGAGCGCGTCATTCTTTCATGTTCACGATGATTCCAAGATTCTCGAACAAATTCGCAGAGGCGATGACGAGGCTCTTCTTGTGTTGTATAATAATAACCGCAAGATGATTATTTCATTTATTACCCGAAACAGCGGCACGGCGGATGACGCGGAAGATTTACTACAGGAAGCCGTTATTGTTTTATGGGAAAAAGTTCGTTCGGGAAAATTTGAATATACGGCGAAAATTTCTACGTTTCTTTTTGCTGTTGTCAAACGAATGTGGTTTCGAACGCTCTCCCGAAGAAAAAAAGAGTTCCATGAAGATTCTTTTAAAAATGAAAGAGAGAGCGGAGAGTTGTCGCCGTTGGATATATTGGTAGAAAGCGAGCAGGCGTTCACTATTGCCTCGTCTCTTGAAAAATTAGGCGAGCCGTGTAAAACATTATTGCTTCTTTATTATTGGGAAGAAAAAAGTATGGAAGAAATTGCGGCGGCAATGCATTTTGCCAATGCCGATACGGTAAAATCAAAAAAATATCAATGCAAAAAATCATTAGAGAAAATTTTAAGCAATGACCAACATCTTTCCGCCTGATGCGGAACAGCCGGAGGCTGAAAAAAAATATTGGACTGATGATCCCGAGCTGCTCGAGCAATACATTCTTGGGAAATTATCGCCGGAAGAAAAAGCTCAGCGCGATGCCGAAATTGCCGATTGCGAACCATGCAGAAAAAAACTGCAGCAGGAAACGGCATTCATTGCCGGAATCCGCCGCCGCGGCAGAGAGGAAATGAAAATTTCGCTGCGAAAGAAACTGAGAGAAAAACAACCCGGCCGGATGATTCAATACAACTCTATTGCATTGGCTGCCGCGGTTGTAATTATTGCTGTCGGCATCGGGATGTATAAACTTTTATTCAGCGATATTGCTGCACCGAAATATTTTGGAAAGAGAGAATTAATATTTAGGCAGCCGAAAGCATCATCCGTTAAACCCGATGAAGAAAAAACTGAAACAGTTCGACCGGAAGAAGAGTCCTCCGCGACGGATGAGCAATTAACGGCAAGTGAATATTCTGCGCAGCATTCATCATCGAAGGAACAAGAAGCACAGGGGATACGTTCGGAAGAAAATATTCTGCAAGGAACCGAGCGGGAAGAAACAACACCGCCGCTCACGGCTGCCGGCGGCGCTTCTGCAGTTACAACAAAAAGCATCTGGCTGGTTGGAAATATTATTGTCCAATCGCAGAATATTTCTGCAGCGGAAGAACGTTCCTCTTCACAAAAACGCATCACCGGTGAAATGAAGAAGGAACAAGAGACCGTTCGTTTCAAGAACACAGTTGAAGGAATAACTCTTCGGCAGGGAAGCAGTTCCGAACTATCTAAGGAACAACAGCAGGTAATGAAAAACGAAAGCGGAGTTCATACCCTAGTTGAAAAACATGATGATAAAATTATTTTTACGATCTTTGATGCCCCTCTTTCAAAAAAAGAATTTCAACATGCCGTTGTTCATCTCGCGGCGGATGATTCATTGATCATAGATTTCCCTTCTCAAACCATTGCGTACCATTTGCCGCCGGAATGGTCAATGGCAGCGCAAAAAACAATTCGGAAATAGGAATCCGTATTGACACCGCAGCAGAACGATATTACCTATGTAAAAGGAATCGGGCCCGTTCGCGCCGCTGCGCTCCGCAACAACGGTATTCATTCAATTTCGGATCTGCTCTACAATTTTCCGTTTGATTATTTAGACCGTTCGCGGATTACAAAAATAAAAGAACTTCCGAAACTTGTTGAGGCGGGAAGAGAGGTTACCGTTATCGGTACGGTGTTTCGCGCTGAAACAAAATTTACGCGTAACAGAAAACGAATATTCTTTTTAACAATGAAAGATGAAACTGGATTTCTTACCTGCGTTTTCTATAACGGCATTGAATGGTATCAAAAAGCATTTGCGCCGGAAGAAATACTTGCCGTTTCATCGGTTCCCGAACTGGATAAATATAACCGCGTGCAGTTTATTCACCCGGAATTTGACCGGTTGAAAACAAAGGATGAAGAAGATGAAACCGATTGGAATTCTCTTCTTCACACCGGCGCGATTATTCCAAAATATCACTCGAATGAAGAATTGCGCAATGCCGGTTTAGATAACCGCGGTTTCCGTCGTATTATGAAAAATGTTATCCGGCAGCATCTGCAAACGGTGCAGGAACATCTTCCCGCGGAGATGATACGGCGTCAATCGCTCTGCAGTATCAATCAGGCATTGGCGATGATTCATTTTCCGAAAACATATGAAGAGCGTGATACGGCGCTTCGCCGATTGAAATTTGATGAACTCTTTTACTTTCAGCTTCTTCTGGCATACCGCCGCAAAGAGATAAAAGGGGCTTTAACCGGAATTTCTTTTAAGATTCGCGGTGCGCTTTCAACACAGTTAGAGCAGTCTCTTCCGTTTACGCTGACCGATGCACAGAAAAAAGTTATTGGCGAAATTCTTTCTGATATGGAACAGCCTGTTCCGATGAACCGCCTGTTACAGGGAGATGTCGGAAGCGGAAAAACAATTGTTGCGCTTTTGGCAATGCTTACGGCGGTTGAAAACAGTTATCAGGCGGTCTTAATGGCGCCGACGGAAATTCTTGCTGAACAGCATTGGAGAAGTATTTCACAGCTTGTTCGCGATCTGAATGTTAATGTGAGATTGCTGGTCGGAAATCAAAAGAAAAAACTACGGGAAGATATTTTGGAAGATATTCGGCGCGGTTCTGCACAGATTGTCATCGGAACTCATGCTATTATACAAGAACATGTTCAGTTTGCACATCTCGGTTTTGCGGTGATTGACGAGCAGCATCGTTTCGGCGTTGCCCAGCGCGCACAGCTTCGCGAAAAAGGAAAAGAAAATCCCGATGTGCTGGTAATGACGGCGACGCCGATTCCGCGGACGCTTTCTTTAACGGTGTACGGAGATTTGGATGTTTCTGTTATTGATGAATTGCCGAAACATCGCAAACCAATCCGAACTGCCGTTCGTGCAGAAAACGATAAGCCGAAAATATTTGAATTTGTGCACAGTGAAATTTTACAGGGAAGACAAATTTATGTGGTTTATCCGTTAATTGAAGAATCTGAAAAAGTTGATTTAAAGGCGGCAACGGCAGAGTATGAATCGATGAAAAAAGTCTTTCCGGAATTTTCTGTCGGTTTACTTCATGGTAGAATGTCGTCGGACGAGAAAGATGATGTAATGAAAAAATTTCTGATAAAAGAAATTCATATTCTTGTTGCCACTACGGTTATTGAAGTCGGTATTGATGTTCCGAATGCCAGCGTTATGATAATAGAAAATGCGGAGCGGTTCGGCTTATCACAGCTTCATCAACTGCGCGGAAGAGTCGGCAGAGGTGCGGAACAATCGTATTGTATTTTAATTTCCGAACCACAATATATGCAGAAGCAGTTAATAACATCATCAGACCGCGCTGCTGTTTATGATGAAATTCGTGCTTCCAAAAAACGGCTTCAGACAATGTGTGAAACAACCGACGGATTTAAAATTGCCGAAGTGGATTTGCAACTGCGCGGCGCGGGAGATTATTTCGGCACGCGCCAAAGCGGAATGCCCGGTTTTCGTGTTGCCAATGTTGTTACGGATTATGATATTCTGCTTCTCGCACGTGAAGAAGCGTTTACTCTTGTTGCAAAAGATCCGAACCTTGCCCGCCCCGAAAATAAAAATATTCGTTATCAGTTCGAAAATGTGTTTAAAGATTTATTATCATTTGTTCGCGTTGGTTAAATATTTTGAAAAGAAAATTTAAAATATTTTTTCTGGCGATGGAAAAATGTAAACAAGAATTTTTGCTGAATGAGTGTTCAGCGCCGTACTTGAAAAAATATTTCTCAAAATTATTTAAATGAAAATCTGTCAGAAAATATTTTTCTACCCACTTATTAAAAATCTTTCATACCTGACAAAAATTCACTTTTCCTCTTGACAACCTTCAATAGTTTTGTATATTTGTAAAAAGATTTTACGCGTAAGAATCTTATAACAAGAAGAGAAAGGCATCCAAAAAATTTTTTGGTACTCTCCTGAATGGAAGTAGCATTAGTCTACAATGTGAAGAAGGATGAATCATCAGCCGTTGAAAGCGGCGGTCATCCTTCAAAGAAAACAGAATCTCAACACACAGCACTCCTACCTCAAGCCGCCGGCGTTGATGAGTATGCCGAGTGGGACACCATTGAAACAATTCATGCTGTTCGTGATGCGCTTTCTCTTCATCATTCCGTTACGATGATAGAAGCCGATGAAGAAGCGTTTGAGAAATTAAAACAGTTAAGACCGCAGATTGTATTTAATATCACCGAAGGAAAGTTCGGCGCATCACGCGAAGCTCAGATACCGGCGATGCTTGAAATGCTGAACATTCCATACACCGGTTCGGATCCTTTGACGCTTGCTCTCTGTCTTGACAAATCCCGCGCAAAAGAAATTCTTGCCTACAATAATGTTCCCACGGCAAAATTTGTTGTCGTTGATTCTATTGATGAATTGAATTTTGATGCCGTTCCGCTTCCGGCAATGGTAAAACCGCTCTATGAAGGTTCCAGTAAAGGAATTTTTAATTCTTCACTTGTTCATACAAAAGAAGAACTGGCAAAACAGGTTCAGCATGTTCTTTCAGAATACCGACAGTCGGCTCTTATTGAAGAATTTTTATCCGGAAGAGAATTTACCGTTGCGATGCTCGGCAACGGCAGTGATGTCCGCGTGTTGCCGATTGTAGAAATAAAATTTGATTCCCTTCCGGAAAATGTTAATCCGATTTATTCTTTTGAAGCAAAATGGTTTTGGGATCAGCCGGATAATCCTTTGAATATTTTTGAATGTCCCGCAAAAATTTCAAACGAATTGCAATCCGAAATTGAAAGAATTTGTAAAAAAACATATAAGGTTTTACGCTGTCGGGATTGGTCAAGAATAGATGTGCGATTGGATAAAGAGGGCAAACCCAATATTATAGAAATTAACCCATTGCCGGGAATTCTTCCAAATCCTGAAGATAATTCATGTTTTCCGAAAGCGGCTCGTTCCGCAGGGCTTAATTATCAGGAAATGCTTAATTCTGTGCTGAATTCGGCAATAAAACGCTATGGAATTCAATAGGTAAAAAATGGCAAAACCGCTTCATATAGCAATTATCTATAATGAGCCGACAGTGGAAACTTCCGAAGGGAGAATTTTTGCTTCGAAAGCAGGAATTTCTCACGAAACGAGCAGTGAATGGACTTCTCAGGCAAGAAAAGAGGGAAAAATAGATCTTTCCGAAGTGGGAGTTATTGAACAGAAAGAAGATATTCAATCCGCATTGCAATCTTTGGGATATGAAACGTCAATGTTCAACATGTCCGATGATCTTGATCGGTTTCTTGCATATCTCAAAGCGATGCAGCCGGATATTATTTTTAACATGGTCGAAAGTCTCGGCGATGAAGCCATTCATGAAATGCACGTTGCAGGAATTTATGAACTGCTGGAATTTTCTTATACGGGAGCCGGACCGCTTACGCTCGGAACCTGTTTGAATAAAGCGCGGACGAAAGAAATTCTTTCTTACAACGGCATTCCGACGGCGCGGTTTTTATTGGTTAATGATATTGCTGAACTTTCGGCTGACGATTTGAAACTTCACTTTCCTGTAATTGTGAAACCGAGTCAAGAAGATGCCAGTGTTGGAATTGAGAACGATTCTATTGTCTATAACTTTACCGATGTACACGAACGAGTAAAATTTGTTTTGGAACAGTTTCAGCAGCCGGTATTAATTGAAGAATACATCGACGGAAGAGAATTAAACGTTGCGATTCTTGGAAATGAAAACGCCACAGTGCTTCCAATTTCTGAAATAGATTTTTCCGGACTGCCGGGCGATAAACCGAAAATTGTTACGTACGATGCCAAGTGGATGGAAGGAACGGATGAATATGAAGGGACAAAAGGGATCTGTCCGGCGAAACTTCCGCTTGAGGTAGAAGAGCAGGTAAAAGAAATTTCGTTAAAAGCCTACCGTTTAATGGAATGCCGTGATTATGCGCGTGTAGATCTTCGTCTTTCAAAAGAAAATAAGCCGTACGTTCTTGAAGTCAATCCGAATCCTGATTTATCGAACGATGCCGGGTTTTTTCGCTCAGCAAAAACCAGCGGATTATCGTACGCCGAACTCATTGGTGTTATCGTCGGCTTTGCCGTTGAACGGTATAAAGCCATGAAAGGTATTGTAATCGATCAATCATGAAAGTACGAGCGACTCAGCGCAGCGACTATGATGCGATTCGCGGGATTGTTGTTGCTACCGGTGTTTTTAATGAGGAAGAAATTGATATTGCCGTTGAATTATTGGAAGTATACCTCAATGACTCGAAGCAGAAAGATTATGAAATTTTTTCCTGTGTGAATGATGAGAACGCGGTGCTTGGTTATATCTGCATCGGACCGACACCGGCAACAACGGCAACGTATGATTTGTATTGGATAGCAGTAAATCCCGCCGTACAGACAAAAGGGATCGGAACGTTACTGCTTCAGTTCATAGAAACACATTTGAAACAGAAAAACGGAAAGCTTTTAATAGCGGAAACATCTTCGACGCAAAAGTATGATCAAACGCGGATTTTTTATGAACGAAAAGGTTTTGAGAAACTCGCGCAGATTAAAGAATATTACAAACCGGATGATGATCTTATCATCTACGGAAAATATCTATAAACAATAAAAGGAACACTCTATGGAACTCTGGCAAGAAATGCTCAGAGCAAGCGTTGACAGCGGTAAAGATCTTGTTGATCGGTTCGGCTTTGAGCCCGAACTCGCAGAAAAATTAAACGCTTTATTTCACACACGGATTAATCCGTATTACCTCAGCTTAATTCGTTACCCGGGAGATCCGATTTGGCTTCAATGCGTGCCGGATGCAAGAGAATTGGAAGATGACGGTCTGCCGGAAGATCCATTAAATGAAGAGGGGGACAGCCCGGTTCCAAGTGTTACGCACCGTTATCCGGATCGCGCATTATTTCTTGCCACCAGCCAGTGTTCCATGTACTGCCGGTTTTGTACACGCAAGCGTAAAGTCGGCGACAGCGGAAAAATAAGTATGAAGTACATTCAATCCGGATTGGATTATATTTCTGCACATCCTGAAATTCGCGATGTCATTCTTTCCGGCGGCGACCCGTTAATGTTAACGGATGTCATGCTGGAAAAAATAATCGCCGGACTTCGTGCAATTCCTCATGTGGAAATTATTCGTATCGGCACAAAAATGCCGTGTGTGCTTCCCCAGCGAATTACCTCAAGCCTGGTTTCCATGTTGAAGAAATACCATCCGATTTACGTGAATACGCATTTCAATCATCCGTGGGAATGTACGCCGGAAGCCGAAAAAGCGTGCGGAATGCTTGCCGATGCCGGAATTCCTGTCGGCAACCAGTCTGTATTGATGAAAGGCGTCAATGATGATTCCGATGTAATGCTGGAGCTTGTGCGCAAGTTGTTAAAAATGCGCGTGCGTCCGTACTATCTGTACCAAGCGGATATAACCAAAGGAGCAAATCATTTCCGCACGCCGGTAAGCGTTGGGCTGGAAATTATGGATAAACTTCGCGGTCATACCTCCGGGCTCGCTGTTCCGTATTATGTTATTGATGCGCCGGGAGGCGGCGGTAAAATTCCGATACTTCCGCAGTATGTTCTCGGACGCAACGGCAATAAAATTATTATGCGGAACTATCAATACAGTATTTACGAATATCCGGATGTGGAAGAAGAGGAAATGAAGTTAACGGATGATAAATCAATTGAAAAGAAATTCTTACGCAAACGGAAAAGCACCCAGCGAAAGAAAACGTATAAGAAAGAAAAACAAGAAGTTCCTGTTCAATAAGATAACAATGGAACTCCTACTTTAATAAGCAGCGATAAAAGCGCGGATGATTGTCCGCGTTTTTATTTTTTTGACGGTATGATAAAATTTATTTTCTCCATAGCGTGGTATCTTCTTCTCGTCTATTTTCTTATTCTTATTCCGCAGTATCTGTATCTACCCACGCGGGAATTTTCGCTTCCGTTTCTTATGCTGCTGGTGCGATTCCCGATTTTGTATATTCACGAAGCCGGGCATTTCTTTTTCGGCTTCTTCGGGAAAACAGTGATGTTTATGGGAGGCTCGTTGATGCAGCTTCTTGTTCCGTTAGTGTGGTATTTTTTCGCGCGGAAAGAAAATTCATCGCTTCAATATCTTGCATTATTTATTACCGGCTTCAGCATTTGTGATGTTTCTCTGTATATGAAAGATGCCGGGATGCTTCTTCTTCCGTTAATCGGCGGATTAAGCAAAGTCCATCACGATTGGGCGAATATTTTTTCTGTTTGGGGTTTATTAGATGAAAGTTATGCTATTGGTGAAGTTGTTTTTTGGATAGGAATGTTTGTTGCTGTTTTTGCGATATACAGCGGAGTAAAGGAAGCCGTAACAGAATGTCGGTCTTTACATTCAAGTTAAAGTAATTTATCCCAGCAGTCTTTGAGCGGTAATATAAACAATTACAGCGGCGGCGGAGTTACCATGAAGTTCCTTTCGTGCGGAAAATAAATAGCGGCGTACAATATCCTTTGCGGTAGTGTATTGAATTTCAATGGCATCAACATATCCCTGCATTTTTAACAATGGTTCAATACCGTAAAAATCTTCGGTAAGGATTTCGGAAAAAATATTCTGCAGTTCTGCATTGGTGGTGCAGCTAAACATATTCCGCAACGTTTCGTTCGCTTCAAGAATTTCAAAGGTTAAGAAATCAAATTTCATCATTCCGGCAACGGAATTTTCAAATAATGCTTTATAACGCTGTTCGCTTTTCTGAATTTCTTCCAGCTTCGACTGCTGTTCCGCAATTATTTTTTTATTGTTCTGCACCATGGTATAAATATATCCGGCGGCGAAGATAAGGAGAACAACGGTCGTAAGGGGAATTAAGAGCATAGGCTGTGTTAAAAGATCTTGCACGTGAAACTCCGGCTGTAAAAGAGATTTGTCAGCAGTGCCATCACCCAGTTAATATTCCACATGAGCGTAAAATTGTTTGCTCCGAGTTTCAATAAGCTGTTGCCCATGGAAATAACTGAAATTGTACCGGCGGAATACAGCAATACACCGGCGGCAATCCATGCCATGGAATGTTTGAACAGCGAATGCTCGGAATTTTCTGAAATTTCTGAAAGGGTAAGAATGGAAGCGGCAATAAATAATAGATGTTCGGCAATCATTACGGTTTCCTGGAACTGAGTCGAGACCGTTAAAAACGACATTTCTAAAAACCAATAGAGAATAAATCCCATTCCGATAATTTGCAGCATATCCCGAACAACCTGCCGTACGGTGATTTTTCGAAATAAATAAATTAAACAGATAAACTCTATGACAAGGAAAAAATCGCCGAAGCGAAGATTATGAATATTCAACATTGCCATACTATGTTCCGCAAGCACGAAGAGAAGACTGGTGATGCAGAATACAGCGAAAAATTTCATTGGGCTGCTCAGCGCTTTCCAAAAACGAATACCGTACACCGCCGGTAAAAAATATGAAAATAACGCAATGTAACCCAGAAAAGGAAAATTTTTTGCCATTTATTTTATAAACGGGCTTGTTTCATCACAATAGGGAGGACACGGGGATATTCGTTCCATAATCATTCCATGAATCATATCCTTACCGGTGCTATCAACGCCGACCAGTATTAATGTCGGTGTTCCGTTATCCATTTTAGCGTAATAATAGCGGATGCCGATGACATTTTTCTGCGACAAAATTTTATCAAATGCTTCCCGATGAAACATACCCCCTTTTATTTTTAATGCCGCAGCATCCAGATGAAGATTGTTAATAAATTTTGCCGCACTGTCGGCAGAAATTTGATGATTCTTCCGGGAGGAAATATTTTGCTGGGCAAATGAAATTACTGACACGGTGAAACTAAGAGTACCGAGAAGAATTATTCTGTGAAGAATGTGGGTCACGCATTTCCTTTTTGTTTAATTTGAAAATGATTTACAAGTGCTATAATAAGAGAGGAAAAAATGAGAGGCAAGAAATATTTTTTTAAAAAATCCTCGTTTTAAGTCCGATAAAAAAAAAGTATCTTTCCTTTATGAGAATACCGGAAGAAAAAATTCAAGAAATTCGACTTTCAACTGATGCTGTTGAATATATCGGTCAATTTGTTCGATTAAAAAAACGGGGGAAAGATTATACCGGGCTTTGTCCATTTCATAACGAAAAAACTCCATCGTTCACGGTAAGTCCTTCCAAACAGTTGTTCTATTGTTTCGGCTGTCACCGCGGAGGCGATGTGGTAAAATTTGTGATGGAATATGAAAAACTTTCTTACGTGGAGGCATTAGAGCATCTTGCAGAACGAAACGGAATTGAAATTACCCGTACTGAAGAACTGTATCAATCCGCCGGAGAAATTGAAAAGCTGTATAATATCTGCACCATTGCTGCCCGCCATTTTTATAATAATTTGAAAAATACGCCGGAAGGAGATTTTGCCCATCAATATTTTTTAAACCGCGGATTTTCCAACAGAATGATTGTTACCTTCGGATTAGGTTATTCTACTCGAAGCTGGGATGGATTTCTTCGTTATGCTGAGCAGCAGGGTATAGCGCCGGAACATCTTGAGCAGGCAGGTTTTGTTAAAAAAAGAGATGACGGAACGTATTACGACACTTTCCGCGGACGGGCGATGTTCCCGATTTTTAATACTATGGGACGGGTGATTGCTTTCGGCGCGCGAAAATTATATGACGATGATTCTGTCCCCGGAAAATATATT
The DNA here is from genome assembly GCA_019455105.1 of Bacteroidota bacterium. Classification (GTDB taxonomy): domain Bacteria; phylum Bacteroidota; class Ignavibacteria; order UBA10030; family UBA8401; genus JACFMZ01. The sequence goes on from JACFMZ010000053.1 coordinate 11,802, forward strand.
AATTCGCCCGAAACGCCGATTTATCACAAAAGCAAAACTCTCTACGGATTGTCGCACGCGAAGGATGCGATTCGTGAAAAAGATTTTGTCGTGCTTGTTGAAGGCTATGCGGATCTTATTTCTGTTGTGCAGGCGGGGATTAAAAATATTACCGCCTCCAGCGGAACGGCGTTAACGCAAGAACAGATACAGCTGATTTCCCGCTATACAAAAAATATTACGCTGGTGTATGATGCGGATTCTGCCGGCGCCAACGCAATGATGCGCGGCGTGGATATAATTCTTGAAAATGGTTTGGATCTTCGTATTGTGCAGCTTCCCGCCGGAGACGATCCGGATTCCTTTGTACGAAAAAACGGCGGGCGCGCTTTTGAAGAATTATTAAAGAAAGCGGTAACCTTTATTGATTTTAAAGCAAACCAATACCGGCAGGAGGGAAAATTTGATTCGCCGGAAGGGAAAGCCGATGCTGTCCGCGGATTAGTGCAGTCCATTAGTAAAATTAAAGATCCGCTCAAACGTTCATTTTTTATTAAAGAGATTGCGGAAAAATATTCGTTGTATGAATCCACATTGTTTGATGAGCTTGAAAAATTTACGCGTAAAGTACCGGAGCGGTTTGTGAAAACGGCGGAATCTGTTTTTCCCAAAAGCAGCACGCAGGAAACAGAACCGCCGGTCTCTCTCGAACTTCCGAATGATGAACGGGAATTGCTCTCGGCAGTTTTTGAAGATCCGGAAGAAATGATTCCGTTTGTCTTTCAATTAGTACAGGTGGAAGAATTTTCTCATCAGCATTCCAGGGAATTAGCAGCGCAAATTCTTGAAGTTTTTGAAGAAACAGGCGCACTCGATACGGCGGCATTTATTTCCCGCCTGCAAAATGAGCAATTAAAAACTCTCGTTACCAATATTACATTCAATCAATATCAGTTAAGCGAACGATGGAATGAGATCGGAAGTAAGCCGAGCGACACACGCATCTATGAACTTGCCTTTGGTGCGGTAAAAGGGATAAAGAAAAGAAATTTGGAAACGCTGCTGCACGAAAATCGAATACAGATGAAAAATGCTTCTCTTAACGGTGAAGAGACAATCAGTTTCTTAAAAACACAGCAGGAGATTTTAACGAAACTGAAAGAAGTGGATGAAATGAAACTTACGAAGGAGTAAGTTGTTTAAAAAAGAAAAATCCGAGTTTGTATCTCGGATTTTTTCTTTTTACAAAAATTGCTTTTACATCTTCGCAATAACCGCATCGCCGAATTCGGAACACTTTACTTCTTTTGCTCCGGTCATCAAACGGGAAAAATCGTAGGTTACGGTTTTTGCATCAATGGCGCCGTTCAATCCTTTTAAAATTAAATCAGCGGCTTCCGTCCATCCCATATAGCGGAACATCATTTCGCCGCTGAGAATGACCGAGCCGGGATTTACTTTGTCGAGATTGGCGTACTTCGGCGCTGTTCCGTGTGTCGCTTCAAAAATAGCGTGACCCGAAATATAATTGATATTTCCGCCGGGTGCGATACCGATTCCGCCGACTTGCGCCGCCAGCGCATCAGAAAGATAATCGCCGTTTAAGTTTAATGTGGCAATCACGTCAAAATCTTCCGGACGGGTAAGAACTTGCTGCAGAGTGATATCGGCAATTGCATCTTTTATAACAATTCCGGCTCCCGGTTTTCCTTCGGGAATTTTGCACCATGGTCCGCCGTCTATTTCCACGGCGCCGAAATATTCTTTTGCCGTTTGGTATCCCCAATCACGAAACGCTCCTTCGGTAAATTTCATAATATTTCCCTTGTGCACAAGGGTAACGCTCTTACGTTTATTTTGTATTGCGTATGATATGGCGCTGTGAACAAGACGAACCGTTCCGGAATAACTCACCGGCTTAATGCCGATGCCGACATTAACCGTCGCCGGAAAATTCGGCATGCCGACGAGTCTCCAAAATTGTTCGGCTTTTTCTTTTGAATTGAATCGAATTTTTCCGAACTCTTTCGGAAATTCTTTGGCAAGAAGATCAAGAACTTTTTGCGCTTCGGCAGAACCGCCGGGATATTCAATGCCGGCGTAAATATCTTCCGTGTTCTCTCTGAAAATTACCATATCAACTTTTTCCGGATGTTTTACAGGAGAAGGAACGCCGTTAAAATACTGCACCGGACGAAGGCAGACATATAAATCCAGTATTTGGCGGAGCGCAACATTCAGCGAACGAATGCCGCCTCCGACAGGCGTTGTGAGAGGACCTTTAATGCCGACAAGATAATCTTTGAACGCTTCTACAGTTTCATCGGGAAGCCACGTGTTGAGTTTGTCGAATGATTTTTGTCCGGCAAGTACTTCCTTCCATTCAATTTTTTTCTTACCGCCGTAGGCTTTTGCTACGGCGGCATCAAATACGCGAACCGATGCGCGCCAGATATCCGGGCCGGTGCCGTCGCCTTCAATAAATGGAATAATCGGATGATCGGGAACGGTAAGTTTTCCTTTTTGAATTGATATTTTTTCAGCCATGAGTGTACCTTTTCGTTAAATAAAAAATTGCGTTATATGTTATTACGCGGTAATGTGAAATTATGAAATATTTGTTTTAATCTTTTCGGCAATTTCTTTCATTTGTCCTTCTTCGTACTTTTTTAAATTCCGATGGAAAGAAATTCCGTCATTAACGTAGCGCGGTGTGATGTGAACATGAAAATGAAAAATAGACTGACCGGCAATTTCGCCGTTGTTGATAAACACATTAAAGCCTTCCAAAGAAAATGTTTTAACCAATGCTCTGGCAATACGCTGGGCAGCGGAAAAGATTTCCTTCAGTTTATCATCCGGAACTGCTAAAAAATCTTTGTACTCTTTTTTCGGTATTACCAGAACATGCCCGAAATGAACAGGCATAATATCCAAAATAGCGATAACATTATCGGTTTCGTAGATAATTTCAGCGGAAATTTCACGGTCAATTATTTTTGAGAAGATTGATTTTTGATTTTCCATAAGACCAGTCCTTTCTTCTTCTCAATGAAATTAGAAAAAGAATTGAAGAATTTAAAGAGAAAAATCTCTATATTTTACAACCGTTAAAACGATTATATCTACAATTCATACATAAAAGAGGTAGTCATGAAAAAATTTGTTCTCTGGGGAGTTTATGCAATCGGACTTGTTTCTTTAATGCTGATGGGTTTTCAATGCTCATCAAAAGAAATGACAAGCGCAAAATTGTATATCCAACGCAAAGAATATGAAAATGCAGCCAAACAATTGGAAACAGAGGTTGCGAAGAATCCCGTTAATGAAGAAGCATGGTTCCTGCTCGGACAGGTGCACAGCGAATTGAAGCAATATAAAGAGATGAAAGATGCTTTTGTAAAAACATTGGAAGTTTCTCCGAAGCATAAAAAAGAGATTGACAGCTACAATCTGTCAACCTGGTCCCGTTTATTTAATCACGGCATTGATGTGGTAAATAAAGCCAAAGATTCTGCCGGAGTGATTCAGGCGGTGGAAAGTTTTACGATGGCCGCTTACATTGAACCGGACAGTTTAATAAATCAAGATATGATTGGATACTGCTATTATCGCGCCGGTGATTTTGATTCGGCAATTCCCTATTTAAAAGAAGCCTTTGAAAAAGGAAAACTGCTCACTTCCTGCACTCGGTTGGGAAATATTTATCTGCTTCGGGCGGATGATCATCGCCGGAAATTTTTAGAAGTAAATGATGCGGCTCTTCAAACAAAGAAAAATCTTGAAAATATTCATGAGAATATGAAAGCCGCCGACGTGAAGTTTTATATCGGTCAGCCTTCTTCCACCAATAAACCGACACCGGTAAAAGGAAAAGGAAAGAAAACAGAACCGCAAAAAGAGCAGTGGATGTTTGATCAATATAATTTGGTACTGACTGTTGACGGCGATCTTATCAGCGAAGTGAAATATACCAAACCGTACACCCCGAATATTGATTCATCAGAAATTAAATCAGCGTATAAGGAGTATGACAAAGCAATCGGCGTGTATCGTAAAGGGATTGAATTCTTCCCTGAAGATCAAGAAATTTCCGATAATCTGATGAATTCATTTATCGGTGCAGAGCGCAACGATGAAGCTTTTGCATTATTAAACGCGCGGGTGAAAAAATATCCCGACAGCAAACTGGATCATTACAATCTCGGTGTTTTCTTTCTCCGTGATAATAAATTTGAAGATGCTGTTAATCAGTTTTCCGAAGTTCTCCGCCTTGATGATAAATACAGCCAGGCGATTTACAACTTAGCGGCAACCTATGTCAATTGGGGCGTTGCCGTGCAGGATCAATTGAAGAAAGATGGAAAAGAAGGGGACAAATCGTATCAGGAGAAATTCCGTAAAGCAATTCCGTATCTTGAAAAAGTACGGGAAGAAAAACCTAATGATGTGCGTATTTTAGATTTATTAGGGCAGGTGTATGCAAACCTTGGCGATGCAGCAAAAGCAAAAGAAGCGTATGATAAAGCCGATGCTGTTCGTTCAGGAAAAAATTAATTAAAAAAAAGAATGAAACGCTGCAATACGGCAAGGACTGTATTGCAGCATTTTTATTTATAGGAGTGATATGAGTAACCAACAACAACAACCGCAAAGTCAGCAAATTAATATTGAACTTGGAGAGAAAGAAGCCGAAGGAATTTATTCAAATCTTGCAATCATCACTCATTCACCGGCAGAATTTGTTATTGATTATACCAGAATTTTACCCGGCGTTCCGAAAGCTAAAGTGCATGCCCGGATAATTATGACACCGCAGCATGCCAAAATGTTTCTTCAGGCAATGAAAGATAATATTAAAAAATACGAAGATAAGTTCGGTGAAATTAAAATTCACGGTGATGAGATGCAAAATCAATTCGGATTTCCGCTTCCGGTAAAAGAAGAGAAAATTCACTGAAATAGAATTTTAGAAAACACTAAATTTCTGTTTTGTGACGCAGCATCATTGCGTTTTCATTCGCCGGTTTGTATTTTATCTGCACATCTGCTTCCGCACATCGTTAATACATATATTTGGAGGTTTGACAATGAATAATCAGGGGAACACCTCGCTTCGTCAATGGGTACTTTTAGTATTTACCGTTTTTCTTCTGGTACCATTTTCCTATAACTGCATAGAAAAACCGCTTGAGTTTAAATCACCCGAATGGGTAACGCAGCTTTCTGTGCCGTTGTATGAACGAACATTCTACTTTGGAGATTTAGTTGAAAAAGATTCGAAGTTTGATACAACATCCGGGGTAATTTATTACAAGCCGACGGAAAATATTCAGCCTGTAAGAAAAGGGCTGCCTGCCGATGCGTTTGTAATGCCCTCGCCGAAAGGGAATACCATAAATCAGGAAATCGGGATAGTGCCTGTTTCATTAGGGCAAGCGCCGAGTTTTAGTATTTCTGCTTCGGATCTCGGCATTTCTTCGGCAGACCTCAATCCGCAAATGGATCCTAAAACCGTAGAACTCAATCCTTCGCAGCTAGGAATCCCTACGGGAATAAATCTTATTGCCGATTTTCCTTCTCTTCCTATTTCCGAAGCTTTTGGAGATACGAATGCTTTTCAATACATCGTTTTTGCCGATGGAACTATGGGATTAAAAATTACCAACAACTTTCCCTTTGCCATTCAGTTTACCGGGAATAAATTGGATCTCGTGAATTATAATGTGCCGGGAGATTCGGTTGAAGTGGTTGCAAGTTTTACGTTTACTGGACCAATTGCTGCTAAAAGTTTTCAAAGTGCCACTAGTCCGTTAAACGGAAAAAAGATGGACGGAATTTTAAAATTAAAAGGAGAAATGAGTACCAGCGGCGCTGCCGGACAGCAACTTTCCGATAATGATAAACTGGTAGGAGAAGTATCAGTTACCAACTATCATTTACAATCAATTGTTCCGGATCCTGCACAGCCGGTAGCCATTAATGAAACATTCGGCGATACGACAAAATATCTGAATATAACATTTGAAAATGGTCAAATGAGTTTGCAGATAACAAACACCTTTCCTTTTACCATTGGGTTTGCCGGAAACAAACTTGATATGTATAATTTAAGCGATACCAATACTATTTTTGCATCGTTTATTTTTCCGGGAACAATTTCTTCGGGCGCTACCGTAAGTTCCAATACTATTGATCTTGCCAACAAGAAAATGGATGCGATGCTAAAAATTAAAGGAACGGTTAACCTAAGCGATTATATCGGTAAAACAATCGGTGCCGGTGATAAATTATTAACGGAGATTCAGCTTTCGAATACGGAGATACAGTCTGCATTTGCCAAAACAGATGACTTTGACGGTACGAATGTTATCAACGTTCCGGATTCTGCCGTTCACTTAGACGACAGTATTAAAGTGAAAAGCGCAACCTTTGAAAGCGGCGCAATGAAGGTACGAATTATTAATAAGGTTCCGCTGCGCCTGACCGTTGCTTTTCAAATAGATGAGCTTATTGATAATCACACGAATGTTCCGTATCACTTTCCGGACCCAAGTTATAATCCGGCTACCGGTACAATAACCATTCAGCCGAATGATTCATTACTTACCACCATTGATATGACGAAGGTTTCATTCGTTTCCCGAAACAGAGTCGGAAACGATACGCTGACAACTCAAGATCTGCATTTTAAACTTGCCATTAAAACATTAAGTGCCAGTGATGATTATGTGGAAGTCAATAAATCCGATTATGTGATTGCTGACGTACAGCCGGAAGGAACGTTTATTCTTAAAAATGTTCAAGGAAAAATTCCTCCTCAAACGATTGCCATTCAAGATACCTTTAATGTCGGAATCGGCGATATCGGCAACCGGTTTACCATGGAGAAATTTACCAGCGCTATTGAATTGGCAACGGATATTTTTCTCACCGGCGGATTTAAAACCGATGTTGATCTTGATATTGTGCCGATTAACAATGCAGGAATTGCGGGGAACAGCGTGCATATTGCAAAAGAATTAACTCCTTCCATCTCATCCGGCATACAAATTGATTCGAGTGATATTAATAAACTTATGAATGCTTTTATGCCGGGGGAACTTCCGGCAAAGTTTGCACTGAACGGCTCTGTTGTTGTCAATCCGCGCCGATATTACGACGATAATTCTGTCGGTGTCGGAGTCGGCAGTGTGAGCAGTGATGACAGTGTGTTTGTGAAAATGGATTATGCTATTCCTGTTGCCGTTGGCATTAAGAACGGCGTGCTGCGGGATACTTCTTCCTTCAGCCAGTCGGTTGATACCGCTATGGTTAATCTTATTCAAAACGGAAAAATTTATTTTGATATCGATAATTATTTTCCGTTGAACATTGAATTACAAATGGCATTGTTGAAAAAGAGAATGGATGATTCAACACGTGCAGATACATCCATTCCTCCGGTGTTAACCATTCCGCAAAGCACAACCGATACGCTGACGTATCCGCCGATTAAGATTGCTCCCGATACATCACCGGATAACTCCGGCGAGCGTTCGTTTACGTTTCTTAATTTAAGCCCTGAAGATGCAAAGAAATTGTCTGAGGCGGCATTTTCTGCGGTGGCGCTGCACATTCAAACCGGCGCGTCCGGTTCACGGGCAAGGGAATTCAAAAAAGAAGATAAGCTGAAATTAAAAGTTGCTGCCAGCATTAATTTTCTTGTATCCGAAGAACGATTGAGCCAAAAATAACTACATCATGAAAGGACAAATAACAATGAAAACTTTAAGAAATTTCCGTTTCGTTGCATTCGTTATTGTGTTGCTTGCAACTGATGTAGTAATGGTTTCTACATCGTTTGCAGGGGGCGATAATTATTCACCGCGTCTTGTCGGAATGGGGCGGGCATTTACCGCTTCGTCGCGAGGGTTGGATGCGGTGGGTGTTAATCCGGCTAATTTAGCGTTAGATGACCGTAATGCAACCGTTACTCTTAATCTCATCCCGCTCGGACTTTCCGCAGGGAGTGATTTTATTAATTTGAAAATTTATAACGATTTCTTCACCGGAATTCCGGACCCTGTTAATCCGGAAAAAAGAATTCCAAAATTTCTTACTGAGGATGATAAAGATAAACTTCTCGAATTGTTTCCCGGCGGTGTTGCCCGCACGCAATTTAAATTTGAATCGGCGCCGATTGGTCTTTCGCTCCAAATTGGTAATTTTGGCTTTGCACTTGTTCCTTCCGTGCAGTCTTCGTTCAGTTTAGATCTTGAAAAAGAATATCTTGAACTTCCGCTGCGGGGATTTCCGGCAAATAAAGAATACACGTTAGATAAAACAGCGGTGAACGGTCAGGCAGTTGCTGAAGTGAATGCATCGTTTGCCTATATTCTTCCATTCGTGCTTCCTATGGTGAGCGATATTTCTGTCGGTCTCGGAATTAAATATCTTCAGGGTTTGGCGTTTGCAGCAACCGACCATTACAATGGAACAATTAAGACGTATGCAAATAATATTAATCCTTACGGAGAAGATTTTCCAGACAGTACGGTTGTTGATTTGAATTTTCTGCAATGGGTTGCGGCAATGAATCCCGATGATCCGCAGCCGGTGGGAAGCGGTATGGGGTACGATATTGGTATTGTAGCAACAATAATGAATCATATTCAGTTTGGAGCAAGTATTACAAATATCGGTTCTATAAAATGGGATAAAAATACAAAGGCGATAATCGGCAGATCACATATGGCGTTAACCGCCCCGGCAAGCAACAAAGCAGAACAAGATCAATTTAAAGATGCTTTTAAAGGCGAAACGGTTGATACAACCGGTTTTGAATTTGATCTGCCGACAGCTATTAATATCGGCGTTGCCGTGCAGTTGGATGATATTTTTGAATGGATGCCGTTTCGCTGGCTG
>JACFMZ010000054.1 GCA_019455105.1 Bacteroidota bacterium
ATTTTCTCTGTCGTTTCATTTTGGCTACGGTCGTCCGTAGGGTTGCTGATAACGGGCCGCGTATTGGCGATGGGCGGGATTTTCAGCACTGAACTTCAATCGAAGAACAGAAGTTGAATTTTGCACTTCCGTTGATACGAAGCCGTTCAGCCCGCCTATTGCCAATACGATGTTATAGCCAGTGCCTTTTGTCGTCATTGTTTTGTTGTCTTAAATGATTTTATCATAAAGTATGTTATCGGAATAAAAATCAGTCCTAATGTCAATGGTAAAAACCAAACACCAAGTCCGCTTGTTTGTCCGTTTACATTTCTGATTGTTTGCAATGCAATTAGTCCGAAAATAATAACGATAATGAACTTTAAATATCTAATTAGACGTGTCGCATTTGTGTATTGTCTTAATGCGTTGTCTGCGGTTATGTTAGTCGGATAATTAAAAACGTGTGGAAACTTGTTTAAGATTGTCAGTCCAATAAAAATAATTGTCGCAATTAACGGCAAAGTCAAAATGTTTCCTTTTCCGCCAAAACCGTCTGCTTGTCCTGCTCCATTGTAATGTATGGGAATTGTGTCGGGCAAGTTTGTATAGTTTGTTATTGTCAAAAACCAAAAAGCAAGAATTGAAGTCCAACCAAGGATTTCAAATATCTTGTCAGTTGTCGTAAGTTCTATTTTAATTTTTGGTCTTTCGTTCATAATCGTTCAATTTTCCACGGTCTGTCGTGGCATTGGCTATAACTCATAACTATACGCAATTATACGTTTTTTAATTTTTTATTGCTACTGTTAAGTGATTTATTATCAACGGATTTTGTATATCGGCATTAAAAATATCCAAAATACACACATCCAAATTGTCGTTAAAAATATTTAAAATGCGCACTTTTTCAAATAGTATCTACCGGACTTTTGACCTTCTTTAAATCTTTCATGCCGACTTGTGTATAAAACAATGTGGTTTTTATGTTGCTGTGTTCAAACAATCTTTCTTTTTGTTCCCAACAAGACCGCTGGGAGTGGAATGATTTTTTTACTGTTCCTTGCACATCTCCATTCTGCATTGAATGTCCTCGACATTAATTTTTTTACATTTTTGCAACCTTCTTGATTTATCGCACAAGTTGTGGTTTTTTTTTGTATTTTATTACAAGCGTAATTCACAATTAATCTTAATTCTAAACTCGGTTGAGCAGTATGAAGCAGTTACTTACAGTCGTAAAGTGGACGGCAATTATTGCGGGAATTGTTGCTATCCCAATTCTTCTCAAGAAAAAAATGGATGAACTGGATATTCGTAATGAAAATATCCGATACGACACGAACGACTATATTTCGGATGCAGGGTTGTAAAAAAAATCCCAAGTATTAACTTGGGATTTTTTTATCTTCAACTGAAATAATTTTTCTCTTACTGAATTTTTTCCGCTTTAATCATATTGGTAGAATTTCGAGACATCAACGGAATTCCTGCCGTAAGAACAACATAATCCCCTGCCTTGATATAACCAAGATTTTTTAATTCGTTCATTACATTGGAGATGGTCGTGTCGGTCTCCCCCGTGTTGGATGCCGTAATTAAGAGCGAACGAACACCCCAGATAAGATTCAACCGGCGTTGAATGCGTTCCCGATCGGCAATGCCGATGATCTGCGTGGTCGGCCGGTAGCGGGAAATTGTTTTTACGGTCTGTCCGCTTCGCGTAAAAGAAATAATTGCCGCGGCATTAATTTGTTTTGCCAGAACACACGCCGCACGCCCGAGCGCTTTCGATAACGAAACTTCATCGGCTTCAACGCTGTCTTCAAGCGAAAGTTTATCCCCTTCTTCGCACTCAGTCCGGCGAATAATATTATCCATCGTTTTCACCGTCTCAATAGGATATTTGCCGATAGAAGTTTCACCGCTGAGCATCACGGCATCGGCGCCGTCGAGCACGGCATTGGCAACATCATTCGCTTCAGCACGCGTCGGTCTGGGATTTTCAATCATTGAATCGAGCATTTGCGTTGCAATAATCACCGGCTTTCCGGCAGCATTTGCTTTTCGCGCAATCATTTTTTGTGCAATCGGAACTTCTTCCGGCGCACATTCAACACCTAAATCGCCGCGCGCTACCATAATGCCGTCCGCTTCACGAATAATTTCATCAATGTTTTTCAACGCCTCGTCTTTTTCTATCTTGGCAATTATCGGAAGCATTTTGCGCTTGTCAATATTCGCAATAATAAAATTCCGAAGATGAATAACATCCGATGCCGTGCGGACAAACGAGAGCGCGATATAATCAATATCATGCTGAATGCCGAAGAGAACATCTTCTTTGTCTTTTTCAGAAAGAGAGGGCGCGCTGACGGCAATACCGGGAAGATTGATTCCTTTGTTGCTTTTTAGAATTCCGCCGTGCACCACTTTGGTAACTACCTCTTTTTCATTTTTTGAAAGCACCGTAAATTGCAGCAAGCCGTCATCCATTAAAATTGTATCGCCCGGCTGCACATCATTCGGCAAATCGGGATACGTTGTTGAAATGCGGTGATCTTCTCCGAGAAAATCTTCAATACTGATAACCAGCTGCTCGCCGTCGCGTAACACCATCGGCTCTTTCACTTTTCCGGTACGAATTTTCGGACCTTGTAAATCCAGCAGAATGGAAATCGGTTCGCCGGTAATATTGGAAGCTTCGCGCACCCGCTCCATCATTGCAAGATGTTCCTCATGCGTTCCGTGGGAAAAATTTAACCGGGCAACATCCATTCCGGCGTGAATAAGATTCACAAGTATTTCTACTGTTGAAGTTGCCGGTCCCAGGGTGCAGACAATTTTTGTCCGTCCGTATTTTTTTTCTGATATCATAAAATTCTTTTCTAATAGAAAATACTGTTTGGATTGTGTTTCTAAAAACGATCTGCCGTCTGAACTCGCTCAAACAATATACATCCGCCTTGTTGTTATTTTTCCGCAGGCATTAATATCAATTCATATTTTTTTGTTTTTTCCACTGCTTCTTGACTCATCGGGAATTGATGAAATTCACCGTTCAGCCACATCTGCGTCTGATCGGAATAATGCTCGCTCAGCGGCTGGCCGGATTGACCCGTCGGAAGAACCGTTAATGCTTCATCAATTTTTGAAAAGTCAACAATACATCTCACGGAAGGACCGAGCGCCATGGCATACGGATGCGTAAAATGAAATTCTCCGTTGTTCACCGTTGTGCCCGACCCGCCGACCTTAAACGGACCAATATTAAAGATACTCTGTAAAACTTTTATATCTCCAAAAAGATGTTTAAATGTTATGGTGTGCAGCTTTCCCCATTGCCATTCCTTCATTTCGCCGCCGAAGTGCTGCTGAAGAGTATCAATCGCTTCACTCAAACTTTTACGGATAATGTCGTTGCGCGATTCAATCGGCGGAGTTTTTATATCGTCAAACCACGAAGATTGCGGATTTGCCATTAAGGCAAGCGTAACACGATACGGCATATTCGCCAGAACAATATATTGCTGAAACAGCTCTTCTCCCATTTCGTCAAGAAAAATGTTTCGAATCAGCCGCTGAAAATACACTTCAAAAATTGTTGTGGGAACGTCGCTGCTTTTTTCCTGGAAATTCCAATTACGAAAATAATTTAATACTGTTCTTATCCGCGCATCAGAAACCGAGACAGTGTCGTATGCCGCAAGAAGAAAAGGAACCATCTTGTTAGCAAAGTGCGAATAATAATCCATCTGCAGTCTCTTAAAATCTTCAACCGTTAATTTTTCTGTCTTTGAAAGCACTTCACGAATGCGTTCAATGCGCGAGGGCGGCTCCCAGAGATTTGAAATATGATACGGGAATGAACTGCTTGTTTTATTGTTTGCCGTTGCAATAAATCCTTCCGGCGGATTAAATAATTCCGGAAGTTCGCTGAACGGAACAAATCCTTTCCAATCAAAATTTCCCGAAGAACCATCCTGAGGAAGAGTCGGGTTCTGAGCCGCCCGAATCGGCAGGCGTACGCCGGATTTATAACCGATATTTCCTTCTCTATCCGCATAGACAAAATTCTGACCCGGAACGGTAAATTCTTTTACTCCTTCTAAAAATGATTTCCAATTATGTGCAGAATTAATTTTATAAATTCCGAGCAGTTCATCGCTCATTTCATATCCCGTCCATGCCATTGAAATAACCGGTGATGATGATGAAGATATTGGATAAACAGAATTGACAATCGGTCCGTGAATTGTTCGTTGAATTTTTATGGGAACACTTGCGCTGTCTTTAACCGAAATGGTGTCGTATGCGGTTTCAAAATTTCTCCACTCTCCCTTGTAAAAATATTGTTCCGGATGAAGTGAATCTGTTTTCTCGAAATAAAAATCAGCATCATCAGCCATAACATTTGTCACTCCCCAGGCGATTGTTGTATTATGTCCCAGTATAACTAACGGCGCGCCGGGAAGCGACATTCCTGCAACATCAAGAGTACCGCCGGATAAATGGTTTTCAATCCACTTTGCCGGAGAGCCGAGACTGAGATGCGGATCATTCGCGAGCATTGCATATCCGCTTTCGGTTTTTTTCGGCGAAACTGCCCATGCGTTGCTGCCGATATGCATTCCGGATGTTCCGAATAATTCTCTCCGTTCACGATCAGTCGTTAAAAAATATTGAAGCGGTTCTAAATTATTAAGAGAATATTTTTTATCAACAATCACCGGAGCATTTTCCGGATAGGCGGGAAAAACTTCCGAAGCTTTTTCTTCACCGAGTTTTGCCGCCAGTTCTCCCAGCACAATATCCGTATGCCACGAAATATTTAATTCCCATGCCATAAGGCGGCTAATCATTAAACTGTGTACCGGTCTCCATTCTTCCGGCGTATAATTTAACATATCAAACTCAATCGGAAATTTTCCTTGATGCGTTCGGATAAACGCATTAACGCCCTCAGCGTAGGCTTCAAGCACCGCTTTACTCTGCGGCGAAATTGTCTGCTCAAGCTGTTCGGCAATTTTTTTAAAACCAACGGTGCGCAGCATTCGATCAAACTTTAATCCTGAACTTCCAAGCACTTCGGAAAGCCGTCCTTCGCCGGCGCGCCGGGCAATATCCATCTGCCATAATCGTTCTTGTGCGTGAACATAACCTTGAGCAAAAAACAAATCATGTTCATCTTCAGCCGTAATATGTGCAACGGCAAATTCATCACGCGCAATCTTTACCGGATAATGAAGACCGTCAATTGTTAGTTCACCGTTGTACTGCGGGAAGGATTTTGTTACTAAATGTTTTAATACTGAATAACCGATTATTCCCAAAGCAAACAGCGTAAAAAGAATTCCGATAATTATTTTTATTCGTCTATTCATATTCAGTGAATTACCGGCAGATGCCATTGCGTTTGTACTTGATGATACACTTCTCTCGGAAGTTGAACCAATAATACTTTTTTCTTCGGAGATAACCAGGTAAGCAGCGAGAGCATGGTGGAATCGTTCATTGCCGTGCAACCGACCGTCGGCGTATTATTGAGATGAAGGAATATGCAGCTTCCTTTACCGGGAAGATGTTCAGGATTATGATTTACCACAATAAGAAGTTTGTAGTCGATGATTTTCATTCGCTCAGCACTGTTCCAGTCTTTTGAAGAAGTTTCTTCCAGTATGGAATTATACGCTTTTGAATTCGGATCATCAACACAGCGTGAGAGTTCAGTAATATTTTTATACGGATAGGTAACGCCTTCAGGCGCTTTTTCCGCCCAGCCGTAACTATACCCAAGTTCAAAAATTCCGGCAGGCGATTTTTTATCACCTTCTTTTTTTACCGGACCGTCAGAAAGGCTGCGATGCAGCCCGATTCCCCAGGCAAGTCCGGTTTTTCCGATTGAAACGGAATCTCCCGGCGAAAGCTGTTTCCATTTGCCTCCGGTTTTTTCAAAACGAAGAAGGAGCGCATGATTATCGTTCCATGATTTTGATACAACAACAATCAACTGGTCGGCATCCGATACATTTTGAGATAGAGCTTTTGTAAAGAAAAACCCTGCAAAAAAAAGAAACAATATTTTCTTCATATTTCCCTCTTTGACTAAAGAACCTTTTTTTGTATTTTGATGTGCAATTAAATCGCAGCGTGGCTCTTAAATAAGGATGCCTTCGGCACCGGCGAGCGCACCATTGTAAAGATTTTTTATTTCAGTAGTTCGTAATTAGATACTACTTATTTTGAAAACAAAAAAGATTTTTCAAATCAACTTTTCGGAACGTGGCGCAGCCCGGCTAGCGCACTACCTTGGGGTGGTAGGGGTCGCGGGTTCGAATCCCGCCGTTCCGACAACCTTAAAAGTCTCTATGATTACGTTGTAGAGACTTTTTTATTATGCAATATTTTCTCTACATATTAAAGAGCGTTTCGCATAATCGATATTACATCGGACAAACATCAAATCTTCAAGAAAGATTAAAGCGACATAACAGAGGCGACAATAAATCCACAAAACCCTACACACCGTGGAAATTAATTTATTCTGAATCCTTTCATTCACGAGCCGAAGCTGTAAAAAGAGAATCGTTCTTAAAATCTCCTTCGGGATGGATTGAACTTCAGAACATTATATGAGATAATTTCTATTAAATAACCCTACTCTAAACAAAAAAGTCTCTGATATATTTCAGAGACTTTTTTCTTACTTCAATTTCTTTTAACTAAATTTTAACAGTATTTCTTCTAACGCAGTTTTTACTTCAAATAAATCCTGCCGGAGTTTTGGATCCGTAATTTTTTTTGTTTGTATATCCGCCCCTGAGTCGGCGGGTTTTCCTGCGGATGTATCACCGCCGAACAAATCCTGCTGCAGATTTTCTTCGGTGCTTTCCCATGTATGCAGAACCTGCTTTGCTCCTTCTATTGTATAGCGCTCATCGCGAAGCAGCTGCTTGATATGAAGAATAAGCTGAATATCTTTGTTTGTATAAACACGATTTCCCGCTCTATTTTTTTGAGGTTTTAACTGTTCAAATTCCGATTCCCAGTAACGAAGAACATATTGCTCAAGATCGGTGATCTTACTCACTTCACTAATAGAGTAATAAAGTTTTTTAATTCCTGTGGATTTCATTATGTTTTCCTCTTTTTCTTATACAATAGTAAAAAAAATGCACGCGAATGGCAACAAAAAAACTATTGTGTTTAATACATTTTTGTTTATATTTGTAAAGCCTTCATTATATGGAAACAATAAATATCGACTTTGCCTCCCCGTGTTCTCAAAGGAAATTATCCTTCACCTAAAATATTTTATTCACTATTAAGGAGTACGTTATGAAAAAAACCCTTCTTGTTTTCTTTTGTGCGTTAATGACGTTGAGCAGCGTCCGGGCTCAGGATTTGCAAGGCACGCTAAACTCGCTAGCCGGCGATGCAGCGCTTGGTTACATTGATCCTATCACGCAGGGCTTTCTCAATAATCTGAACGGCGGATTGTTCCATAAAGCGCCGCAGGCTAAGTTATTTGGTTTTGATTTAGAACTTGGTCTTGCCGTAATGGCAACGCCGCTTTCTACGTTAGATAAAGAATTCAGCGCCACCGGTACATTCCGTTTTAATAAATCCCAAGCAGATGATATTGCCGCAAATACAATTTCCAATACGGAATTATATTATGCACAAAAAAGAGATGCACTCAGCACCGCAATTCAAGGTTCAAGTTTTACTATCGGAATTTCCGGACCGACGGTTGTCGGAAAAAAATACGATCCGGCTGATCCGACTTCTGAAGTTCTTGTATCAGTAGATGGAAATGCATCAATTACTTATAACGATCCGCTTGGAAATCCCCATACTGAAAGCAGAAACTTCAATCAAATTGTCAGAACAGGCCTTGGCGGTGTCGGTGATCTTGGTAACCTTGCCTATATGCCGTTTATGGCGCCCCAAGTTTCTCTTGGTACATTATTCGGAACGCAGCTTACCGTTCGGTATATGCCGAAATTAAATATTCCTGATGTCGGAGATTTAAGCTGGACAGGTTTCGGCATTCAACATAATTTAGGATATTGGCTGCCGATTCCGTTTGTTGATGTCGCGGCATCGTTCTACACACAAACGATTAAAATCGATCCGATTTTTGAAATGAGCGGAACTGCGTTTGGTGTTAATGCAAGCAAGCAGCTCGGTTTTGCTTTCTTAAACATCACCCCGTATGCAGGATTTATGTTTGAAAGCGCAAAAATGAAAGTTCACTACACTCCGCCGGCAGCCGATTACGGTCCAGGTGTTACTCCGCCGGATATTGCTTTTGAAATTGAAGGAAAGAATTCCACACGGTTAACACTCGGCTTATCGTTACGATTGTTAATCTTCAATATCAATGCAGATTATAACATCGGAAAGTATAACAGCTTAACGGCTGGAATTTTCTTTGCGATATAAATAATTCATTCAGCATTTTTTTAAAAGCCGGTTTGAATAAAGCCGGCTTTTTTATTTTACCAATCATAAACTCTTTCTTGAATTGCGTGTTTTCCTTCCCTATATTTTTATATCGTGAAACCAAATAAAATATTTTCTTTCATTCTTATTTTTTCTGTCGTTCTTATCGGCTGTTCTTCAGAAAGCGATGAACGCCAGCGGGAACTGCAATTTTCAGAATATTTAAATCGCGCACAATCGGCAGAATCTTCCTCAGAGCTGCTCGCCGCAGAACATTATTTATTAAACGCCGTCAATCTGCTTCACCAGCCGTCTGAAACTGAGAAGATGATGCAGGCATACGCAATGCTTGCTCCCGTTGAAAAAAAACTCGGAAAAATTTCTGCCGCCCGAAATTATTACGAAGCGCTTCTTCGTTACTACCAAACAAACAGCCGCCGCGCCGAAGAATTTGCCGTTACGTTGAACCTTGCAGAATTAGAGCGATACTGCGGAGAAAATAAAAAGGCAGTTACCGATCTTATAAAATCTGCCGATGCCTCAGAGGTGCTGGGACTGCCGGAAGATTATATCAATGCAAAATTAGGATTGATTTCCGTACTGGTTCATCAGCAGTTATTTCAACGTGCAAAGAACGAACTCAATCCGCTGATTGAGCGGGTAGTTTCTACCGGAAATTCCGCGCTTGCGGGAAACGTCTTCTCATCAGCAGGCGAAGTGTTTGCACAAACCGGTGAAAAGTCACGCGCGTTACGATTTTTTTCTGCGGCAGAAAATATTGTCAACAAAACTAACGATAATCTGTTACGGGCAAATTTTTATTTGAGATACGGAAGATCGCTTTTTCAGCAGAATCAATGGAATGCTTCACTTTCCTGCTTTACCAACGCTCTCAGATTGGCGAATCAGTTGAAGAATTTAAATCTGATCGGCAGCGTTTTAATAGAAATCGGAGAAATATATTTTAAAAATTTTGATAACCTTTCGGCACAGGAATATTTCCAAAAAGCGTATGAGACATCTCAGCAATCAGGCAATTCGCTTCTCTCGGCATTTGCCCTGCTTCGCCTCGCCGATTGTGCTTCAAGAGAATTTGCACAATTTCACCGGCAGCAGGATGGTATTACTGCAACACAGCGATATGAACAAACGTATTCTTCCTTTGCCCGAATAAATTTTCCGCTCGGCGAAGCGGCGGTATTATTCCATCTTGCACAGTTCAAGCGTATCTCACAAGATGAATCGGCGGCGATAACATTTTATAAACGCGGATTTTCCGCGTATCTAAATTCTCGTTATCGTTTCGGCGCAGATTTTACGCTGCTTCATTTCCCCGGTTATATTCTGGATGAATTTTCTGTTTTTAATGCGCAGGAAAAAGTGAAACCGCTTCTTGCCATGCTTCTTCAACAAACACGCTACGCCGATGCTGTGTATTATCAAGAACTTGCTTCAACGGCTGATCAGACCGCTTCCTTTGAACAGTACGATTATACGCTGCTGGATCCCGATAAGCAGCATCTTCTCGACCAATATTCACAATACCGAACAAAGCTGACGACGGCGCAATCAGAACTCATTCTTCAATACAGCAACAAAAATCAAATGAGGTCGCGCGAATTTATTGCGCAGCACAACAACGAAATTCAAAATCTCAACAAACAATTACTCTCGATTCAAACTTCGGCGGCACAGCATTTTCCGACACTGCTGCCGTTGTTCGGCTCTTCAACATTTGAAATTTCTCAGCTTGCTTCGTTTATCGAACTTGGAACGGCAATTGTTCGATATGTTGTTGTTGAAAATCAGATGTGGGCGCTTACCATTACTGCCGAAGGAGCCGGCGCCGTTAAAATTTCTTCATTCGGAGACGGGTTGAAGAATAAAATGCTTTCCGTTATTAATCAATTTCAATCTTCGCCTGAACGGCGCGATGTGGTTCTGGTAAAAGCTCAGCTTTCCGAATTGTATGAGTTCCTTATTCGTCCGCTGGAAAAATACCGATTGGAAAAATTTGTTTTTATTCTGCCGGATGAATTACAAAAATTTCCGATGCATGCTTTATTGAAAGATGGAAAGCCGTTAATTGCAACAACGGAAACTGCGTATCTTCCTTCGGCATTGTTCTACCAGACAACTATTTCTGCCTCAAGATATTATTCAACAGCATCGGCTGTCGGCTTATCGAATGAAACAAAATGGGGATTGGAATACGAATTGCGTGGACTGCGTAATTATTTTCGCGCGTCAACAATTTGGCTGAACCAGCATGCGACAGAAGAAAATCTTTTAAAAACCACCGGAGAAGTTTTACAAATTTCTACGAAGTTCCAAAAAAATCCGCTCACAAAACTTCAGGAGCTCAGCTTCTCTGCCGGTTCTATTTCCGCGCGCGGAACATGGGTGCAGGCATCGCGTCTTCTTAATCTTTCACCGTACCGCTCTGTTTTTCTTTCGAACTTAACGGAACAGCAAAATTCCATTTCCGATGAATTACCCGCTTTTATTTTAATGAATAAAACATCTTCATCAATTGTTACCATGCACGGGCTGACGCCGCGGTTAAGCAAACGCTTCAGCGAATATTATTATTCCGCGCTTGCCCAAACTCAAAACACCATGGAAGCGTATCAAAAAGCATTAACGCAGCTTTCTTCCGATACTGAAATTCCGGATGATGGAAGCTGGGCTACCTATTTCTATTTCGGAAAGTAAAAGAAAAATTTTTTAGAGGTGATTGAGAATAATCGGGATAAGAAACCATGCCCAGCAGAGGAAGCCGAACACAAATCCGGCAATAGAAAGAATTCCCCAAAAAACCATTTTCAGCTCATCATCCATCTTATGGG
This sequence comes from Bacteroidota bacterium, assembly GCA_019455105.1. GTDB lineage: Bacteria > Bacteroidota > Ignavibacteria > UBA10030 > UBA8401 > JACFMZ01. The sequence continues at coordinate 11,277 of JACFMZ010000054.1, forward strand.
AATTTTTATACGCGAAATACGCGGCAACACCGCCAAGAAGCATTGAGAGAATTGAGAGAACAATAAAAACTATAAAGACAATAGAATCCGGCATTACCGTAACTGGCGAATTTTTACGGTTCCTAAACTTGCTTCCACCCAAATATTTAATCTTCCTTCGGCTGAAGAATAATTTTCCGTTTTATATACTCCTTTGCGCTGCTCTTCAAATCCGCTGCCAACAGTAATATTGGAAAGCCAGCTGTCTTTGTAACGCACCATGGCGCCGATATTTTTCGGTACTTCAATGGTTACTGCCCCCAAGCCGACATTAATATCTACATCGGCATCGTGATTCATCGTGCCGCCGAAATTTAGATAATAAGAACCGACGCCTCCGTCGAATCTCATTCTTTCAAAATTTGCATTGGAAAGATTATCCGCAGAAAACTTACTGACGCCGGTTTCAACCGTTAATTTTTTCATTATCACTTTGTTTGGTTCGTCAAAAAATATTTTTGAAGAGCTTGCTCCGGCAGAAATGGAAAGATTGGTTACTTTAATATTTGAAAAATCAAAACTGCTTTTTCCGGCACCCAGTTCGGTGGAAATATCATATTCAATTTCTGGATGCAGGAATACATACCAGGTATCACGCTCAAGATCAAAATCTTTCAAATAGACGTCACCATTTTTTTCTTTGGAAGCCCCTTTCGGATTTAATTCCATGCGTAAATCGCCGGACGTTCCGTTCAGTTGGTACTGTAATTCTACATTCGAGGATTTTTCCTTGCCCATTTTATACTGCACAGCAACCACATTGTTGTTTTCCCCTTTTTTTACATTTAAAGTCCCAAACGATGATTCTAATTTCAGCGTTACTTCTTTTTCTTTGGTTCGCACAATTGTTTTATTAATATCCTGCGCAACGGCACACGACATTAAGACGAAATATAAAACAATAAGCCGGTATGTAAATAATCTGTTTTTCATAAATTTCTCACCTTCTGCAGGGCTACAATAAACTTACGAGGTTTATAGAATAGAGTTTCATGAAAAGAGATTAATAAAAGCGTAGAAAACATTGCCGAAATATCCATTTTAACAGCTTAATAATTTCACCAGCGTTAATAATGACGAATTTTCTTTCGCAGCGATTTATTCAACATCTCCCGCGCGCGAAAAATATGTGCTTTTATTGTACCAAGCGGAAGATTGAGCGCATCGGCAATTTCCTGATAATCCATATCTTCGGTGTGACGCATAAGTATAACCTGCCGATATTTTTCCGGAAGCGCGTTAATGGCATCTTCCAATAATTTTGTCCGCTGCCCTTCAATCAATTCTTTATCCGGTTCAAAAGAAGAATCGGGAATTTCAAAAGTATATTCACTTTCTTTCGCTTCAATCGGCTTATCAATGGAAAATGTTGCCAGCTTTTTTTTGCGGATATAATCAATACAATTATTCGTGGCAATCTTAAACAGCCAGGTGGAAAATGCAAATTCTTCGTTAAAATTTTGAAGCGATTGAAATGCTTTAATAAAAGCTTCCTGCGTCAGGTCCCGCACTTCATCTTTTTGATGAATCATTCGGTACAGCAGATTATACACCTGATCGTGATATTTTGCCATAATGGCGCGGTAGGCAGCTTGATTTCCTTTTAGTGCGGCTTTAATGTTCCGTGAATCTTCTGCACGCGAGTCCAATTTGCGCTGAGCAAGAATTTCTTCTTTCGTTTTCGGAATCGGCTTTTGATCGGTTTTTTTTGCTACAATCGCTTTTGCTCTCGGCATGAAAATGTTCGGTTGATAAATTCTCTTTTTCTTCGTTAGGAAGAAATTACTTAAAATATGATGCAGTTGCAAGAAAGGAGAAATTCACTATGAAAAATTTATTTGTTTGAATACAATCTCGCAAAATTCTTCAATTGAGATTCCTGCATATTTTAATTATACTGTTATACGCGTTTACCATTCTTCTCACTTTTCGAAAGAACATTCATTATGCCGGTTACTATTATCGTCGGCGCTCAGTGGGGCGACGAAGGCAAAGGAAAAATTGTGGATATGCTCAGCGATGAAATTGATATCGTTGCGCGCTACCAAGGCGGAGCAAATGCAGGGCATACTGTCTGCATTGGTGAAAAAGAATATGTTCTTCATCTCATTCCATCAGGAATTTTTCACAAGCAGACAACCTGCGTTATCGGAAACGGCGTGGTGATAGACCCTGTGGCACTGATGGATGAAATTGCGATGATTAAATCCTTCGGAATAAAAATTGAAGGGCGGCTGTTCATCAGCCACAACGCGCATCTCATTATGCCGTATCACAAACTGCTTGATAATATCCGCGAACAGGGAACGACAAAAATCGGCACCACCGGCAGAGGTATCGGTCCTTCTTACATAGATAAATATATGCGTACGGGAATTCGTGTCGTCGATTTGCTGGACCGAAAAGTGCTGGCGGAAAAACTGAAACAGAATATTGAAGAAAAAAATCAGCTTCTCAGCAAGGTGTACGGCTCCGCGGAAATTGATTTGGAAAAAATAATTCAGGAATATCAGGAGTTCGATAAAAAAATTGATCCGTTTGTAACGGATACCGCCGCATATTTGAATAACGCACTGAAGAAAAAGAAAAAAATTCTTGCCGAAGGAGCGCAGGGTGCGCTGCTGGATGTTGACCACGGAACATACCCGTTCGTTACTTCTTCCAATCCTACCAGCGGCGGCGCCTGCACAGGACTCGGCATTCCGCCGACATCCGTAAAAAAAGTAATCGGCATCGCAAAGGCGTACTCCACGCGCGTCGGCAACGGTCCGTATCCTTCGGAATTGCATGATTCAACCGGCGAGCAGCTTCGCAAACTCGGGCATGAATACGGCGCCACCACCGGCAGACCGCGGCGCTGCGGCTGGCTGGATATGGTTGCGCTGAAATATTCCATTATGGTGAACGGCATCAATGAAATTGCGCTGACGAAGCTCGATGTGCTGGATACCTTTGATGAAATAAAAATCTGCACCGCCTATAAAGTGAACGGAAAAATTTTGAAAAACTTTCCGACCGATGTGCAGACGCTTGAACACGTTGAGCCTGTCTATCAAACATACAAAGGCTGGAAGGAAAATATTTCCGACAGAAAAAAATTTAAACAACTGCCGAAACAGACAGCGAAGTATATTGAAACAATCGAAAAACTTTCCGGAACAAAAATTTCTATCGTTTCCGTCGGTGCGCGGAGAGACCAGACGATAGTAAGATAAATAAAATCTTCTCATTCTGCGCGCCGGCATGAAACGCTGGAACTGCCAAAATATCTTTTGTGCGGAATGAGCATTGTTCTTCCTTGCAAGTATGAAAACTAATACCCGCAGTCCGAAATCAGGAAAAATAAAAATTGCGCTTCTTGTTGCGGCGGTGTGTATTATTATTCCTACATTGATTTACACGCATAATCTCGTTTCGCGGCTGCAAAAAAAAGAACATGATGTCGCTTCGCTCTATGCAAAATCGCTGGAATACGTTGCGAACGGCTCCGAATCGGGAACAGATTATACATTCATCTTCACGGAAATTATCAGCTCCATTGATTTTCCTGTTATTCTCACCGATAAATCCGATACGGTAATAACCACCACAAAAAATGTTCCGCTTGATTCAACTCTTTCGGAAAAGAAAAAAAATGAACTTCTCCGTGAAATGATTTTTCAAATGGATAGAACGAACAAGCCAATTGTTGTTACATATCAGGATTCAATTATTCTCAGCAAACTGCATTACGGAGAATCGCCGCTGGTAGTGCGTCTGCGCTGGCTGCCCTATATTGAAATTGCCATCGCAACCCTGTTTATTCTGGTCGGTTATATCGGCTTCAGCTACATTAAACGAAGCGAGCAGAGCAATATCTGGGTCGGCATGGCGCGCGAAACGGCGCATCAGCTCGGCACCCCGCTGACAAGCATTATGGGCTGGATTGAACTGCTGAAACTTCACGGCGCAGATAATCCGAGGATTGTTGAAACGGTTTCCGAATTTGAACATGACGTGCAGCGTCTGCATAAAGTTGCCGACCGGTTTTCAAAAATCGGTTCGAAGCCCGATTTGAAAGAAGAAAATATTGTTGAAGTTATTCAACACGTCATTCGATATTTTGAACGGCGCATTCCGCAAATGGGAAAAAAAGTTGATATCCACATTGAGAGTGAAGCCGTTGTGAACGTTAACATTAACAGCGAGCTGTTTGAATGGGTGTTGGAAAACTTAGTGAAGAACGCACTCGATGCCATGGAAGAAGGAAAAGGAACGATTTCATTTTTTATTTCACAAGAAAACCGCTTTACAACAATTGATGTTATGGACACAGGAAAAGGAATTGATCAGCGTTATCATAAAGATGTTTTTCGTCCGGGATTCAGCACAAAAAAACGGGGCTGGGGTTTGGGATTGAGTTTATGTAAGCGCATTATAGAAGAATACCATAAAGGAAAATTATTTATTAAAGAAAGCAAGCCGGGACACGGAGCAACGTTTAGAATTATTTTAAAATAACGAAGTATTGATACGATATTAATAATACCAATATTATATCTTGATTCTTCTTCAACAACAAGCAGTGCTTTTCGTTTGAACGCGGATATTTTTTCGTTCAAAAAATTCTGCACTTCATCCGGCTTCATTGCATCAACACTCCTTTCCGATATTCGTCAATTTCCGAATAATCCTTCAGCGCAAAATCGCCGTCATCAATAGCAATTTCAAAACCTTCCACTTTATAGCGTATTTTTCGCACACGCGTTTTTCCAATCGAAATAAATTCTCCCCACAGTTCATTGACCCCTTCGGGGTTGACAGTGTCGGAATCACTTCGTACATTACTATCAAATTTGAGTAAGCCGACGCTATGAGCGGCGGAGTGCCTTGACGGTTCGTCGGAACTTGGCAAGGTGTAATCCAAAAACAACACTTCGCTCTTCTCAAGTTTTTTTAACAACTCAATGATATTATTTCTTGGCTCGTTAGATGGAATTTGAATCAATTCGCCGTCTTTATACCCCAGAGAAAAATATATCGTTTCAGTTCTTCCCTCAAACTTTCTTACAAAAACCAATCCGCCGCGCTTATCACGAATAATCATTGCAGGATCATTTAATGTTGGTTTTATTAAGCCAAAAATTTTTGCACCTCATCCGGTTTCATTGCATCAGCACCCCTTTCCGATAGTTGTCAATTTCCGAATACTTCTTCAGCGCAAAATCGCCGTCATCAACGGAAACTTCAAAACCTTCAACTTTATAGCGTATTTTTCGCACACGCGTTTTTCCAATCGAAATAAATTCTCCCCACAGTTCATTGACCCCTTCGGGGTTGACAGTGTCGGAATCACTTCGTACATTACTATCAAATTTGAGTAAGCCGCCGCTGATGGCGGAGTGCTTCCTTACAGAGTCGGCGGATTCTGATAAGGCGGAAGCAGAAAAGTGTAGCACTTCGCCGTTCTCAAGTTTTGTAACAATGTCCCGCAATTGCCTCGGCGATAAAGAAACAACCTTAATAATTTTCCCGTTCTCATATCCGATAGCCATAAAAATAATTTCGGATTTCCCTTCAAACTTTTTTACAAATACTAATCCGCCGCGGTCATCACGAATTATCATTGCCGGATTGTTCAATGTTGGTTTTATCAATCCGAAAAATTTGTATCGCTCATCTTCTTTGTTGAGCATTTTTTCAAGTTGATTTTTCCAATTTTTGTCTCCGGTTATTTTTGCAATTCCAAAAGGTGTGTCAGTTTCATTATTCGGAAATTCATCATCCCAAGAATTTTGAGTTAATTCTTTTTGGATGAAATCAGTTTTATCTTTTTCAAGAATTGAATCAATCAAATTTTTTTCTTGATACCGTCCGACACTTCGACTATAATCAAAAACTTCTTTGAATTTTTTATTGTAATCCAAATCTTTGAATTTTGTTTCAAGCCACTTTCCCCAAATGCTTTCCGCTTGTCCGCTGTTGCGTTGAAATTCTTTTGGAATGTCCGCATTCTTCACCAGAGAGCTGCGTTCTTCTATGTTCGTCAGCGCAACTCTGTCATCCGGCTTCACGTCGTTCAGTTCATCGGAAGAAAGCGCGTTCACGTAGCATCGGCAGTTCCAGCCGTTCGGCGGATAAATTTTGTTCCAAATCGGATCATTCGCTTGAAAAATTTTGTCAGCGAGAATTGCGTGTTCATCGCGCACGCGGTTATCGCCAACAGTTTTGCATTGATACGCCGGATACACATCTTTCAACTCCTGCAAGCGCTGCCATTGCGCGCCGTGATATGCGCTCACGGTTGCCGTCCGCAAATTGGTGTTGAGAATGCTCGGCTCGTAGGATGAATCGGGAATCTCCGCGTACTGTCCGGAGACGATGCTGGAAATTGACGAAGCTACGCAAGCAGAGGTCTTGCAAAAATTTTTATCGAAACGGAGCGGATTGAACAATACTTCTCCGCTCTCTACGGAGAATTAATTCCATACGAAAAAAGCGTTGATTATGAACGGCGCAGAAAAAAACTTCCGGCTGTTTTTTCTGAACCGCAAAGAGTAAAAGCAGAGATTGACGGATACGAAATTTTAGCATTCCGATTGAGCGACGGCGATGTTACGAAGCAAAAAGAAATTTGGAATGTAGAAGAGGAAATAATTTACAGAACGCTGTATTTGCAAAAAGTGGATTTGCTGAATCAGCTGTTGCAGGAGTTATAAGCCATCTTCCATTTTAGCAAGAACATACAGCGGGAAAAATGTGAACATATACAGCAATAATAGCACTACTAAAATATCTCCTACAACCGGAACTTTTGCAAACCTTCCCGCGAGATAAAACAACGGGAAAAAAATTGTGAACCATACTAATAAAAAAGTATAACGAATCGGTTTTTTCATGGCTGATACTATTCAATTAAAAATACAACTGAACGCCGGCAATGCCTCTGCTGTCGTTCAAGAAATTACTACAAAAGTAAGCAATCTTGGCGGAACTGTCAAGTTGGCTTCTGGTGGTTTGCAAACGTTTGACGATGGTGCTACAAAAGTTGGTTTTCGGCTGCAGGGCATTACATCAATATTTAATGTTTTACACAATACGTTTGGTAGTTGGATTTCCGAAAGCAATTCCGGTGAAGTGGCAACGGCGAAACTAACACAAGCATTACAAAATCAAGGTTTATACATCAATGAACTTGTAAAAGATATTCAAGAGTACGCTGCAGCGCGTCAAGAAGCAACAGGAATTGACGACGATGCCACTATTACAATTGCCGTCACGAATGGATTGCTGTCCCCGATGAACAACCGGACGGCACAAAAGAAGAAATAAAATTCCAGCACGGAAAACAATCTGTAACAATGTTAATGAGCAAAGAACGGCAACAAGAATATTTCAATGTTCAACGCTCTGATTGGATTGACTATGCAAGACCTGATAATTATCTTATTGCAAAACCTCTTGCCCGTGCGCATGACGGGCTTAACCCTGAAGGCGATGATGCGTATAGTGAAGGTTTGTGGAAAAACATTTTCAGAAGTAAAGGAAGAAGTAATTACGAATCTCATCTTGATGAGCGTATTAAAGAAGGCGTCGTAAAAGATGGAAAGGAATATCGTGAGTTAATGAACAAAATAATCAATAACGATAATGCAGAAGTGTATAAAACAATGTCTGGAAAAGAAATTCGTTATTTGGTTAAAGATGGCGATTGGTTGATGATGTTGGATATAAACGGACATATTCACTCTACAATGAAACTGCGAGATGAAAACTATCCATTGTTACAGAGTGGAAAAAAAATTGGAACTCTTAATAATTTTATAGGAATAACTTTATGAATGAAACACTTTCAAAGATGCTGTTTTTGTGGGCATTGTGCGTTGAACGATTAAACTCTAAAATTTACACAAAAGCAGACGATGCAGAACTGCTTAACGATATTTGTGCACGTAACGTTTTAGAAAAAGGAAAAAACGAATTATCAAACGAGCAACAGAAAAAACTTGCAGAGATTGACGCAGAGTATAAAATGACAGCGTTACCAGCAATAACAAAAGCAGAACTTTTAACTGCTTATGTTGAAGCATCCAAATTTTATCCTGTTGAATATTGGTGGTGGCATGTCGAAGAAAGATAAGTTGCAATTAGAAATCCTTCAAATTGGAGAGAGAGTTTGATTTGCTTGCGTCATCTAAAAAAATTGGAACGTTAAAAAACTTTATAGGATTATAAAATGAAACATCCATTAATACGGTGGAAAAATTGTATTGAATATTTAGAAGAATATTCCTACACATCAGATGATGAGTTAGAATTATTGAACGATATTTCGGTTAGAAATACGATCGCGGAAATTCAAAGTTCTTTTACTGAAAAACAATATTCAGAACTTAGGGAATTAGATACTCGGTTTTCAATTATACTTACCGCCGCGTTGATGAAAGCAAAATTATTAAATTTATACCGCAGACAGGCAAAAAATTATCCTGTTGAATATTGGTGGTGGCATGTCGAAGAAAGATAAATTGCAATTAGAAATCCTTCTTATTCTCGCAACTCATCATCTATCAATCAACCAATTCTCAAAAATAATCGGCATATCAAAACCTACTATTATAAGAATTCTCTCCGGTCAATTCGATCTTATCTCTGCAAAAATGTGGAAAAAAGTTAAATGTTCTATTGTTTATTTTGACAGTATGTCAGCAAATAAAAGGTAAGCGTCAATTTTTATTTTCTTCAAATTCTTTCTAAATTCAGCAATTATTAGTACGCGTGCGCACGCGTACTAAGGTTAGCGCTATCGAAATTTTTCCAAATTCGCCATTTTTGTTTTTAGATGAAAAACAAAAATGCTTAAATTTTATCAAATTCAACAATCGCTAAATTTGCATTTGCAATTATCGCGGATTTCGTTTCTGTAAGTTGTTGATTTTTTGTTTATCGTTTTACATTTATCTTGTTATTATTCAATAGGAAAGCAAAAAAACTTCCAGCAGTTTTTGACTGAATTCAAATAGTAAAGCAGGATGTTGATGAATACGCGGCGACGGCGACCGTTTACAATTTCCTGCTCAATAGTATTTTTACCGAGCCGGTGAACGAAGAAATTTATGAAGATGATTTTGAGGAAGTGAGCCGTGCAATTAACGATTTTTTTACGCGAAGAAACAGTTTGATGAAAAATATAACCGTCTCTTCGCAGACCTCGAACCCGAACTGAGTTTCTATTCAAAAGAATTAGAGAGACTCAGCGTTATTCAAATTGCCGCGCGCGTACCGGATGAAAACTTTTTAATGCCGGAAATTGAGTG
>JACFMZ010000055.1 GCA_019455105.1 Bacteroidota bacterium
CGGCAAACTTCAACGCCGCACACGCGCAGACAAAGGCGCAATAAAAAATGAGTTGCTGAAAAATAATTTTGAACGCATCGCTGAAGTTGCGGCAAAAGTGTATTTGCAAAATGCACAGCCGAATCTGAATCTCACTGTGGACTTAATTCAACAATTCGCGCGTGAGAACGAAGAATATTACGAACTCGCCGCAATCAGCCGTTTCACGCTTTATCGACAACTGCGTCAGCATTGGAAAGAATCCGGTAAAAAAACTCTGCACGAATTTTTGAACCGAAACAACAAATTTAGAAAATCACTTCCAACAGTGCGCGGCGCGTTCACGGATGACATCGGATTTATGGACTACATCGTTATTGACGACCACAAGCACGACGTTGCAACGGTAAAAGTGTATAACGAACTTTCCGGCAAAGTTGAAGAAAAGCAAGTTCAATCGTGGGAATGCTCGGAAGCAAAAACAATGAAGCCGCTCGGTTGGATTACAAAAGTCGGCGAATTCACTGCTGCCGATTTAATTAAACTTGTCAGTCAAGTCGTAATGCAGTATGGACTTCCAAAAGATAATCTGATGCTTGACAACGGACTCGGACGCTCTGAAGAATTCAAAAACTTTTGGCGCAAACTTTCCGGCAAAGAACCGCATTACTCAATCGCGTATTCGCCGAATGGAAAAGCAACGCGCGAACGCGCATTCAGAATTGAGAAAGACGAATTCGATTCATTTCAAAAAAATTATGTTGCCCCGCACAAAGAAGATTCGCGCCACACAACCGCCGCGCTTTCCGCAGAAAAAGGCGAATTGTTCTTTGATGAATACAAAGAAAAATTTGAAGCGTATCTTACCGGCTTTTTTCAATCGCGTCCGCGCACACTGAACGGAAAGAAAACAAGAATTTCTATCGCGGAATATTTCAATCAATTCTGGCAGCAGCACGAAAAGAAAGAAATCACCGCACAGCAATTGCGCTATGCAATTTCCAAAGCGGAAGTGAAAAAATACAACAATAAAATTAAAATCGGACGCGATGAATTTATTCCGCTGTCGCCGCTTCCGGTGTCGTTCAACGCGCAATCATTTATCATTCTCAGGACGCCTTTCGACAAATCCGAAATTGATTTGTATGCGCTCGAATACACCGTTGACCGCGTGTCCGGCGAAATTTGGGACAAGAATCAATTCATCGCCACACTCTACAACACGCGCTTGCATCCCGAAAAACGCGCGCTTGTTGCGAAACTTAAAAAATCAATCAACAAAAACCTGCGCGCAATGGCGCAAGATGTTGCCGCAATGAAACAACTGCAAAGTCCAACGCCGGATACAGTCGGCACGAACGGCGAACTGATTGAAGAACGAAAGCAAAATATTCAAAAAACAATCATTGCTATGAAATCGCAATTAGACAAACTGCCGGAAGATATTTCGCTGAACGAACAAAAAGACGAAACAGCGGAAGAATCAGAAGCAGAAACTATTCAACTAACATACATCTCGGAGGAATAACTCTATGAAACACGCAGTAGAAACACTTAACAATTTGCAACTGACCGAAAAAGGCGTTGCAGTATTACCGAAAAATTTTGATTCGCTTTCGGTAAAGAAACAAAAGCAAGCAGTTGTAGAATCGTTCGTGCAAAATTTAATGGCAATCAACAATTCTATTACGCGAATGGAACGCGCATCGCAAGACGCAAAAAATTTGCAGGAATTGCTCTACAAAAAAACCGTTGAAGGCAGAAAATTTGTCGCCTTAAAAAAAGAAATTGCCGCGCTGAAAAAAGAACACGCCGACGCTCTTTCCGGTCGCGCGTGGATGATGAGAATGGCGCGCGATTTAGGATTTGACGTTTCGGCGGAATTGAAAAATATGAAACTCATCGAAGCGGAGTAATTATGCAAACTCGGAGAACAAAAAGAAATCATTTTGGCTCGAATAATTTGCTTGTGCAATATAAAATTATTCGCGGCATAACTCATTCACACAAAAAAGCAGTCAGCGCGTTGTCGTATTCGCGGGAAATTTCGGAATCAGTTGTTGAACAACACTTAATCGCGCTCGAAGAAAAGAAAGGAGTTGTTGCGTTATGACAAAATTCCCGCACACAATTCAAGTTGTCTGGAACGATGAAACGCAATCGCCGGAAATGCTCCCGGCGGATGTTCTCGTAACGGATAAAGAATCTGTTTTCTACCGTCAGCACAAGCCGCTGAAATTGCAAGATGAAAAAACGTCGCTCGCGCCGATGAATTCGGAAACATCCCGCTTCAAACGTTTTATCCTTTGGCTTCTTGAAGAGGAAGATGAACTCGGCAACAACAATCTTCACTATCTCGGCTCGGATAACATTCCAACAATTGAAGATGCAATAAAACAATTCTCAAAGACGAAAGGAGAAAAAAAATGACGCGCTTAAATGTAATCACGCAAAATGAGAATGTTGCCGTGTGGGTAGCCGATGAGCGAGGCGTTGTTGAGCTCTCATCGGCAGACGGAAAATGGTTTTCGCTGTTGCTGAAAGCATACTTTCTTTTGAAATGGAGAACGTATGGAAAACGGTAGAACATTTCGCGGTTTCAAATCATACCGTCATTTTTTGAACTCAAAACTGCACGCGCTCAGTTGCGTAATCTGCGGCGACGATACGTTGCTCGATGAAAATTTATCGCTCGCGGGAGTGAAATCTGTAAAAGATTTGGATTTACAAGATGCGCGAAAATTGTATTTCACGTTTTCCGAACTCGCAAAAGAAGCAAGCGGAAAAACAAACGAAATAAAAAGTGCTATAGGATTAGGAGCAATTACAAATAATCAACGCGCGATGATTATCAAACTAACGCGCTACAAATGGAATTGGACGCCGGAAGCAACATTCTCATTTATTCTCGGAATTCTGCCGGAAAAAAGAACCAAACTTTCTAAATGGGAAATTGAAAATTCACGAATGGCAAAATTGTATTCCATTCTCAGCGCAAAAGAAGCGGACAAAATTATTAAACATTTATTACAGATAGAAAAACGTAACGAAAACGATGAAAAGAAGGGCAGTGTCTGACACCTTTGCCGGAACAATTGAAAATACAATTCTTGCAAGACGCAACCGACACGCGCAATGAGAGTTACAAGAAATTACGCGCTGAAGGGAAAGATTTGAGTCAGGCAGATCGTCTCTACGAACTTTACATAAAACACGGAGATTTAACCGACCGCGAAGCGGCAAAGATAATGGGAATACCGGAAGCACGAATTGCCGCGCGTCGCAATAAACTGATGGAAGAATATTCGTTCTTAATTGGAAAGCGAAAAGTAAAAGATGAAGAGACCGGCAGAACCGTGTATGAATTTGGAATCAACAATAAACAATCGGAGGAATAATGAAATCAAAAACAAGCGAAATAAAAATTGATTATTCCGTAACGCTGGCGGACTGTATCATGGAGGCAGAAAGATGCTATCCGCTGGCAAAACAAAAAGAAGAATCTGTGCTATGCTACTTCTACTACTGCAAAGGATTGATGACGGAATCAACCAAAACAAACAATGAAATTTTATATAACGCAAAATTACGCTATCACCTTCTTCGGCTGGCAACAGTCGGCGAAGAACAAGTGAATTAAAAAAAATGTCATTCCGAACCGAAGGTGAGGAATCTAACAACAACCAACAATACAAGGAAACCAACATGTCAAAAACAAAAATAGATGTGCGCACACTGCCGGATGTAAAACCGCTGGAAACCTTTGACGATGCCAACCAGGCGCTTCTTCAGCTCGGCAGAATTGAATCCCTGCTTCAAGACAAAGAAGCCGAACTCAATGAGAAAATCCAAAAACTGCGCGATGAGTTCGATCTTATGACGGCGCAGACCGTGCAAAGCAAAGAAATGCTTTCCGCCCAGTTGGAAAAATTTGCGCTTGCAAATAAAAATGAATTTGAAAAAGAACGCTCGCGCACATTACTGCACGGAACAATCGGCTTGCGTTGGACTCCGCCGAAAGTCGGATTGCTCAATCGCAAATACAATTGGGACTCCGCGCTTGAATTATTGCGAAAATTCAAATGGGGAAAAGATTTCATCCGCACGAAAGATGAAGTTGATAAAGAAGCATTGCTCTCGGCGATTTCACAAAAAGAAATTGACGACAGCAAACTCGCCGCCGTTGGATTGAAGATTGACAGCAAAGAGAACTTTTTCTACGAATTGAATTGGGACTCAATCAAATGAAAACGCCGGAACAGTTGCAAATCAATCACACATCCGTAAAAGTTGAACTCTGCAACAGTTGTGAAGGACGCGGCGAAGTTGGCAACCCGCGTTACCTTCACGGCGATTACGACGCGCCGGAAACAATTCCTTGCACATCGTGCGACGCGCAAGGAACAATTTACAAACGCTCAGTTATTACATATTTGCGCCGCAAAGAATATTTCGCGGCATCGGAGAACAAACAATAATGAACATCTATCACGCAATATTGCAAGAATGGAAATCGCAGTGGGAAAAGAAATATCCGGGCAGAACATTCTCTGCTCGGAATTTCCACTACAAACAATTGAAAGACGCGCTGAAACCCGCTGAAGGTTTCAATGCGGAAATTGATTTAAGCGAAGTATTTGAGAAAATAAAAATCTATCTCAATACATCGTTTTACAAAGTGTGCGCGCACAACATCAGCGTATTTCTGAAAAATTACGATTCATTTGTTCCGCCGCCGCGCGTTCAGCAATCGGCGCACGTGTTGTGTAAAAGATGCGGCGAAATAATCCGGCGCACAGACATTCCGTTGCACAAATGCGATGCAACCGGAGACGAACTTGCCCGCCTCAGGCGGGAAACAAACGAACCAAAACAACTCAATCAACTTTTACCACAACAATAATAATCTACGCAATCAGAGTAATCAATGAAACAATCCAAAATTGCAAATACAGTCGGCGTATCGCGCTCAACGGTCAATCAAGTATTAAAAGGAAAATACAATCACAAAACAGAAGGAAGTATTGTTGAACGAATTTTTCTTCTCAGTAATTTTGAAACAGAATTCCTGCCGGAAGTATTCAGCAATAATTTATTTCTTGAGATGTGCGAAACTGCCGTTGAGAAGTCGCGCAAAAGAGAAGTGCGCGAGTTTGCCGCCGTGCTGAAGCAAGCCGCGCTGTCATTGCGCAAAAAAACCGATAACAAAAACGGAAAGGAAGAATAATGAATTGTCCTGTCTGCAAAAACAAACGCTCAATCGTTATTCGCACTTCCGTATTTTCGCAGGAACGTATGCGCACACGGCTCTGCACAAAATGCAAAGCCGTGTTCACAACGCACGAAAGGATTTCAGAAGATGAGATTTCTTTTCCCGAAAAGAAAAAACGCGCAAAGAAAATTCGCGTCAATGTCTTTTCTCGCGGCGGGAGACAGAAACGGAAGAATCCTCATTATTGGCGCTGAGAAGCTGCTGGCAGTTCCATAGTGCGTAATCCGCCGCATCGCTGAGATGCGTTAAATCTTTTTTGCTCTTATCAAGAATAAATCCTTCGCCAGCGCTTTTCCACGAAACAAGTTCGCGGTCGCGGATGCTCTTCGTGCAATTCTCATCAATCACAAATCGCTCGCTCTCAAAAAGTTTGTTCACAAAATTAACCCGGTCCCGCACAGCCGGATTTTCAGTCGGAATGTTGAAATAGAATTGAAGTTCTTCTTTTGCGAACTCATCACGAATAATTTCGTAATCGGAAAAATATCCGCGCGTCCCGCGTCTGCGTCCGCTCGCATCGCCGGAAATAATGATGCTTTTTTTCTGCTGCGCAATCGCCGGGAAACAATTTTTCAGATACGCAATTACAGCAACGCATAGTTCTTTTGTGTTGGAATTATTCAGCGCAAAATCTTTTATTTGATAAAACACTTTATTCCGCAAAACAAAGACGGCGCAGCTCATCGGGTCAACGTTGAAATCGAATCCGAGAACAATTTCATCCGTGGAAAAGTTTATGTCGGAAATTGTTTGCGCAACATTTTTCTTTCGGTCAAACGAATGATACGCCGGATTTGCCGAACGCAGGATAAACTTCCCTTCCAAATACACTTCCTGCGTTTTCGCATCGTATTTACTTTGCAGCCGTTCAATGTAACCATTCGGCAAATGTTTATTCTCGCGCGTTGGAATGGTAATAGTGAATAATTTCTTCGTGTCGGAATCCTTCTCAAAAAATTCCGTTCCCCATTCCATCAGCTCCGGCTCTGCCGTTCCGCTCCAAAATGTTTCCAAGCGTTTTGCTTTTTTACTGCGCACGCGCGCAATTAAATTATTCACAATGTCGCGCCGTTGCGAGAACGGCTCATCAAGTCCAAGCGCAGCAATATTCGGTCCTTTATAATACCGTCCGCCGATTAAACGAATGTTGCCGCTCACTTCGCCAAAGAAAATTTTGAACAATCCGTTTGTTGACGTGTATTGAAATGCAATATTGTTTTCATCGCACAACATTTTCAGCGTCGCGTACGTTGTATCTTCAATCAAATCTTCCGTTGGCGATGAAATAACAACAAGAATCGGACGATTAAGATATGCAAGCGCAATCGCTTCCGCGCACAATGCAATTGTTTTGCCCGAACCGTAACCGCCCTTCACGCCTTTTTCGTCAGCGTTTGATTTATGAAAGAGCGATTGCTTTTCTTGCGGAATATAATTCGGCAGCAGCACTTTGAGCAAGTCAAAATTATTTTTCACGCCGCGCGAAACTTTTGCAAGTTTCTCAACCTGCAATTCTTTCTCCCGCGCAAGTGCCTGTTCTAATAATGTTAGTTTTTTCTTCGCCATAGTTTTTCTCCCCCTTGCGGCGTTGGATTTGCGCGCAAGAGAAGGGGGTTAGGGGGATGTTATTCGGAAACTTTCTTGATTAACGCGATAACATCGGTTTCAGAAATATCCGCTTTTAGTTCACGGCACATTTTTATCATTGTATCAAAATCGTCCGGCAAAACAGAATCTTCTTTCAACCGGTCATTCATTCGCGTAATTGCTTCAACCATTTTGTAATCGCCGCTTTCACGCGCAAGACGCATTTGCTCTTCGATTAGATGTTCCGTCATCACGTGGCGGAGTCTGGTGCGGTCGAACGGCAATTTGTTTTCATCGGCAAAAATTTTTCTGTTGTAGGAATTTGTTAAAATCAAAATTACATCGTTCAAATCGGATTTTGTAACAACAAAAGAAGTTCCGCCGTGCTTCAATCCAACTCCTTTATCCGGCGCAATCAAATCGTACTCAAAAAGTTTTTTGAAAAATTCTTTCGCCTTATCGCCAAAGCGGGAAGTGTCTGACACCTTTGCCTGTCCGCCTTCTGTTTGGCGGAAGGTGTCTGACACTTGCGCGGTTTTATTTCTATTGTTCAGCCGTTTCATTTTTCGGTCAGACATTTTCAAAATTTTCTGCGCTTCGTGTTTTGTTTTTCCTGCTTTCATAAGTTCGTTCGCTTTCTCAACCGTTGCGGCTGATAATTTCGTTTTTAGTTTTCCTTGGTCGCTGCGCGTCTTGCGCAGTCCGGGAATCTTTTTCTTCATATCACGATAAACGGTTTTCACGCTGATTGAGAAAATTTTTGCGATGCGTTTCATTTCCGCGTGATACGCATCTTTATCGTTCTGCAATTTTGTGATTTTATATTGCGCGCGAATTTTCCGCAACGCAATAATTGAATCTTCATATTTTTTTCCGCGATACTTCATAATTTTATCTGATTGATTTTAGAAACAATACCGTTCAAATCCGCGTCGGGAATGTTCATAAATTCGCGTTTCGGAATTGTAATTTTATACGGCTTGCTCGTTGTTTCTTTTACAATTTTTTTGTGCTTCTTGGAAGCGAACACAGTCCGTGTTCTTCCGTCTTTATATTTTTTCTGACGAAATTTTAACGGCTTCGCCGGAACATTGATCGTTCCGCCTTCGTTCTGAATCTTCGCGTATTTACCTGCAAGCGGATTCGTGGAAACAGTTACGCTTGATTCCGCTTCGTTCGCTTTCGCGCTGACGCTCATCAATGTTCTGCTAACGATAAGCGTTTTCGTTCCTTTCAACTTTCCTTTTTTCTGCGACGGCTTCCATTCCGGTCTTCCGCCTTGCTCAAAATTTTTGCGAATGCTTCGAGGTGCTTCCTCTTTAATGACATTCAACGCTTTCCGTTTGAACTCGGAAATTTTTCCATTCAAAAAATTCTGCACTTCATCCGGCTTCATTGCATCAACACTCCTTTCCGATATTCGTCAATTTCCGAATAATCCTTCAGCGCAAAATCGCCGTCATCAATAGCAATTTCAAAACCTTCCACTTTATAGCGTATTTTTCGCACACGCGTTTTTCCAATCGAAATAAATTCTCCCCAAATTTCGTTGACAGTGTCGGAATCTTTGCCTACATTGTTGTAGGCAAAATTAAGGCGACGAACGACGCTGGAAAGTTCAACGAAAGAAGCCGATGAGTTCGCATCAGGTTGCATTTTTTCGGACTGATATATCAGTAACTTTCCATTCTTAATTTTGCCTTTTATATTTTCCTTGTTGTGAAAACTCACAATCAATCCGTCTTTGTCGCTAATCACTCCCGCGTAAATAATATTTCCGTCGCCGTTAAATGCTTTCACGAAAAGAGTTCCGAATCGCGCATCAACAATAATGTAATCCGGTTGTTCCATTGTTGGCTTCACTAATCCGAGTAAGTCCGTTCTTTCTTTCAAATCTAACTTGTCAAAAAAGTTTTTTCTGAATTCAAATTCGCCGAGCGGTGTCATTACAGAATTATCGGGAAATTCTTTTTCAAAATTTTCTTTCGTGTATTCAAGCGCGCGGAACGCTGAAGCATTGGCTTCAATTTTTTTTATTGCTTCGTCTGCGTCCGGCATTGCGCTGACAAATTCTTTCATACGATGAGTAATCACATCGTAATTTTTTCCCGAAAGTTTTTCTTGCAGCCACTTTCCCCAAATGCTTTCCGCTTGTCCGCTGTTGCGTTGAAATTCTTTCGAAATGGATGCGCTCTTAATAAGCGAATCGTGTTCTTCAATGTTTGTCAACGGCACTCTGTCGTCCGGCTTCACGTCGTTCAACTCATCGGAAGAAAGCGCGTTCACGTAACAACGGCAGTTGTGAACTATTCCTGCACGAATATTGTAACTCTCATCACCGCGCACGGAAAGATTATACACATTGCCGGAAAAATTTTTTTTCTCTATCTTTGTAATAACAACAAACTCGTTATGAAACAAGGCATTCAACCGGAAACGATTCAACGAATTGAACGCATCGAGCGGCGCACCGCTGCCGATGCTCTCCGCTCTTTGTATCATTCTCAATTTTTTACGTATAGAATGCTTGCCAAACGCTGGAAGATGCAGCCGCGCACGATTATTGGATTGATGAAACTCTACAATATTTCGCCGCGCACAGGAGGCGAAGCCGTGAAAGTTCAATATCTTCATCAGCCGGAACGGAAACGCTTTGCATCCCAAAGAATGAAACAAACGCAACAGTGGATGAAAGAACACGGCATTCACAGCCGCACGGGAAAAAATAAAACTAACTCTGAATCTATCCGGCTGATGGCTGAACATTTGAAAGCCGCAACTTCTGCCAAGAGACCGGAAGTTAGAAAAAAAATGAGCGATGCAAAAAAAGAAATTGCGCTGCATTATCCCGAACAATTTATCAATGCTCATCGCGCGTTGTCTGCAATTGAACAAAAACTTCTTGAACATCTTCGCGCGCTTGGTTTTCAACCCGTGTGGAATTTTAGCATCCCGCCGTATAGAATTGATTTTTACATTGCCGAATTGAAACTTGGTATTGAAGCGTTTAAGCATCGAAAACATTATACTGCTGAACGTCATCAAACAATGTGTAGCGCCGGAATTACGATGTTGTATATTTCCAACTACTATGTTGTTCATAACATCTTCGCGGATTTTGACAATTATATCGCCACGCTTCAACGCGCGCGCTTCAATCCATCCGTTCAACGTCAGCACTCGGTGATTTTGGGTGCAAGAAAAATTCCCTTTACCGGTTTCAACGACAATCAATTCGCCGTTAAACGGATTGCAGTGAACAACATCAACCGGCTTGAGATTACCGCTGCCGCCGACAACGCGCATTCCTTGCGTAATTTTTTCAATCGCTGCATATCCTTTCTCCGTCAATACTTCCGTTCCTAACGGGAAACAGTTCCAACCATTTGGTGGATAAATTTTATTCCAAATCGGATCGTTCGCTTGAAAAACTTTGTCCGCAAGAATTGCGTGTTCATCGCGCACGCGGTTATCGCCAACAGTTTTGTATTGATACGCCGGATACACGTCTTTCAATTCCTGCAAGCGTTGCCATTGCGCGCCGTGATACGCGCTGACGGTTGCCGTGCGCAAATTGGTATTGAGTATGCTCGGCTCGTAGGATGAATCGGGAATCTCCGTGTACTGTCCGAAAATATTTTGCGCTTCAGCAATCCACAATTTTTTTCTATCAATGTCCGGATTTTCTTTCACGAGCGGATGCGAGCCGTCTAAAATACTTGCCGCCATGGCTTTTAATTTTTCTTCCGCTTCGTAGTGCAGAACTCCGGCAACCGTGAACGCTTCCACATTAAAATTTTTCAAAATGCGCTCGTCAATTTTATTGTAAGAAATTTGAAAGAGCGGTTCAGCAAATTGTTTGCGGATGCTGAGCGAAGTTGAAGCATCGCTCAATTTCAAAATTTTCTTTTTATTCATCCGCACAACAGCGGCAAGACCGGCGCGATAGCCTTTATTTACAGCGTCGGAAAGCTGAGGCGCAATTTCATTGTAAAGAAGAAAATTCATTGTTGCGCATTGCTCCATAGTTCAAGAAGATAATTTTCAATCTGTGCCTTTTTTTTCTTTGGCAAATTTTCTGCAAACGCCGGAAACGGTCCGCTGTTTGCCGGAGGGGCGGATTTAATAAGTTTGAATCCGAAAACATTTTCTAATTCCGTTTCATCCTCAACTTCAAATCCCGCCGTTCGCAATTTCACAAGCAAGTCCGCTTTCTGCAATTTGTAATCAAGCTTTTCTGATTCCAAAAATGTGAAAACCGGATATTCTCCGATGTTTGCAAAATTTAGATCAATAAGTTTTTTAATGAACGCATTGATAACAGAAGCAATCAGCGCTTTATCGCCGCGCATATAATCTTCGCGTACAATGTTGCCGACTTTTGCTTTTGCGAAACTCCCGCCTTCGCTTGTATCTGTTGTTTGCGCTTGCCCAAGTGCGCGAATAGAAAGTTCATCATTCCAATACTTCAAATAATTTTCGTACAGCGTTCCTGCGCTCATTTTGTTCGCGTCGCCTTGCACGGTAATTTCCGCCGTGTTTGGAATTGTTGCGCGAAATAAATTTCCGAAATCGTTCACGGCTTTTGTGAGCGTGTCGCGGTCCGGTTTGCTCATCAGCGGGTCGTATTTGCCGATAACGCTCGGCATTGCAAAGCGTTCAAGAAAAACAGACCAGTCCTTCAATCCGTAACTCTTAAAAAAATATCCCCAAATTATCGAATCAATTAATCCGTTCAGCAATCCGTTTTCGCTATTGCCGTCAAAAGAATACGCTTCAAAATAATACATCGGGTCAAGTTCAACGAAAGGAAGGGAAGGGTTCTCGGCATGAACTTCAGCGCGCAGAGTGTAAAAGGAAAGTTTGCTAAAATCAATAAAGCGGATTCCGTTCTTATTGTAGATGAGATAATTCGGAATAAGCGCAATATCGCGCAGAACTTGTTTCGTGCCGATGAAGTCATAAAATAATTGAAACACACTCATTCCCTGCAGCTGTGCTTCAACGATGTCGGCAAGAAATTGATTGAAATTAATACGCGCAAAATTTTCTTTGATGAATTCAACGTGCTGTTCGTTGTCTCCCTCAATTGTATGCTCGTAATCAAGAACGGAAAGCTTTCGCGTTTGGCATATTGACCCGATGCGCAAATCGCGGCGGCGAATTTCTTCAAACAGAAATGCCTTGTAAAAATTGATTCCTTTCTGCGCGGCATCAAAATAGAACTTAATGCTGTCGGCATCCAGCGCGCTGAATTCGCGCGTATAAGCACGGAATATTTTTTCCGTTTCAACATTTTTTGAATATGCGCTTGAAAGCGATTGCTGCTCTTTCGCACTCACGTTTTTCTTTGTCTTCAATTCAATTGCCATAAAATTACCTTTTTAGTTTGTACACTTTTTTTGGACAGCGTTTTTTGTTCTTTCCGCTGTTGTAAAATCACATTCATTCCGCAAAGCGCAATTTATACGCTTTTTTCGTTTTGGAAATCGCTCAAATTTGCGTTATAGGCGATTATTTTTCCTTACCCTATGGTTGACTCGTATGAAAAAACGTTAAACAGTTTAAACTTTTTAGCGTTATTTTCGACACGGATTAAACTTTTTTGTCAAATTTTCGACACGGATTATACAACTTTCGACACGGATTAAACTTTTTAGCCGAATTTTCGACACACTTTCGACACCACTTTTTTTATTACCGCTTTTTTCAGTTCAAAAAAGGCGTTTTTTAAGAAAGTCTTGTAAAAAAAGTGTGCAATTATACCGTTCCGCGATTAAAAACATTCTCATTTACTGCGTACGAAATAGATTCGTCTTTCTGTTCGCTTGTCAGTCCGGGAATATTTGCCTGCCCGCGCGCAACATCTTTCAAAAAGAATACAGCGGAATCATATTTATTTTTAACCCAATCGGGAATGTCGGTGTACTGAATTCTGTCGTGCATCGAAAAAATTGCAATGTCGTAACTAAATTGCTTTATCACATCCGGCACGGTTTCAAGTGGAAGAGTTTTAACAACTCCGGTGAGATAACTATCAATCATCGAATCAGCAAACGCAATCGCCGCGATAAGATTTTCATCATCGGCGCCGGTGAGTTTGTTCAGCTCGGCGGCGGAAATTTTTTTCAAAAAATAATTTTTGTCGGTGTATGCCATAACATTATCCTTTATCGTTGAACAACCGTGAGATCAAATTTGTAGGCTTCTATTCCGTTAAAGTAGCCGAGCAGATTTACTGCCTGCACCTCAAGCTCGTATCCTTCAAGAAACAGCGTTGTCAGCCATTCAATAAACTCCGTAAAAAACTGCTGCTGATCTTCATCATCAAGCTGCAGCCCAACATACACGCCGAGCGCGGCTTTTCGTGCAATCCATCCCTTCTGCGATGTTTGTTCCGGAGTGAGCGCGGTGCAGTTTGCCAGTACAATCGGGAAGACCGGATTCCACTGCGAACCTTCCTCGAACTCTCCTTTATAGTACCGGCATTCTTTCACCTCTGCGCCGAACCGTTCTTCAACAGCTTCCAGCACAGCATTAATAGCGTTATGTATCATCTCTTTCTCCAATGTTCTTTGTGTGAAAAAAATTCGTCAAAGTCATCCTGAGCGACTCCGACTCTTTTTGTCGGAGGAGTCGTGCGCGCTCGCTTCAAAGAATATTTTTCTCAAATAAAGTTACAACAGAAAAATTTCTTTCCATTGCAAAAAGAGTGTATTTGTGCAGATACACAGTATTGCGTTGGAAACAAAACGATTGAAATTTAATTTTGTATAGCGAATTATTTTTATTCGTCCCGCAGTTCTTATACGGGGAAATTTTTTTAGACAAGAAACAAAATAATTTTTATGGCAAAATTTTTTAAAGTCTTTCGTGCCGGTATTTATCCGCAGGGAAATGTGAGCGAGCAAGATGTGCAGGAGATGGCATCAACGTATGATCCGAAATTTCACGAAGCACCATTGACCGTGAATCATCAAGACGATTCCGCCGCGTATGCAATTGTGGATGAAGTGAAAGCAATTGGAAAAGAATTGTTCGTCAGCTTCCGCGACATTATTGCCGAGGCGTATGAGATGAATAAAAAATTCCGCAAGCCGTCAATTGAAATTGCGCGCTACAACGACAAAGCATATTTGCGCGCCGTTACCATGTGCAACTTTCCGCAAGTGAAGAATCTTGACACGCTCGCGTTCTCGGAAGAAAAAAAACAATCAATTTATTTTACAGAAAATTTATCATTCAACTTAAACAAAGGAGACGCTATGTTCCCTGAACATATTACAAAACTTGCTGAAAAACTTTCCATCAACATCAGCGATTACAGCGTTGAAGGCGATCTTGTTACCGACGCAATCAATGCCGTTACAGATTTGCAAACCAAATTAGCGGAAAAAACAACGGAAATTTCTTCGCTCAATGTATCGCTCGGAAAATTTTCCGAAGGCGGAATTACGCCTGAGAAATTTGCGGAACTCAACACGGAAATAACGTCTGTGAAAACAGAAAACGAAGCGTTGAAAACCGAACGCATTGAAATGCTCGGCGAGTTTGCCGTGAACGTAAAAGACTGCATTCCGGCGCAAGTTGAGAACATCAAAAATATTGCAAAAGTAAATTTTGCGGAAGCGAAAAAATTTGTTGCGGCTCTGCCGGCAAAAAAAATCAACCGCGATCTTCCGCGCTTTGCTTCCGCTGAAAAAAACGTAACGTATGAGGAGGTTCTCAAAAATCCGGAGCTTGCAAAAAACTTCAGCGAAGATGAACTGAATACGCTTAAAAAAAATTCTAAAACTTTTTAATTGAAAGGATACTACCATGGCTTTTACCAAAACACTTGTTGCCGATGCCGTTATTCATGCCTTAACGGAGAAGCAGGCAATTTACCAATCGTGCAACCGCAGCTACGACGGTCTTGTTGCTCAAGGCGCTACCTCCGTTGATATTCCCGCGCTTCCTACGCTGGTGCGCAAAACAACCGGCACAAGCTCCACGCACGGCGATCGCAAAGGCATTAAAGGCGATACCACAATGGTCAACGTTCCGCTCAGCGTTTCCACCGTGCCGATTAAGGAAGAAATTCTTGCCCGGTTTGAAACGAACGGTAAGCTGATGGAAGAATTTGTTGCCGGCTCCGCCAATACCTTTCAGGAAGGGTTCGATCTTGACGTTCTTACCGAAGCCGTAACCGGCGCGCCGACAGCCACAGAAATGGCAGGGACTTCGCTGGCATGGAGTGATATTATGAAATTATCCGCGCTGCTGAACACCGCCAAGGTGCCGCAACAAAACCGAATAATTGTTATTCCCGCCGCACTGGAAGAACAGTTTTACGCCATTGATGTGGTGAAAAGCGCAATGGCGGCACAGAAAGATTTGCTGGAAGGACAGTTTGTTGTTATCCGCGGAATGAAATTTTACATCAGCTCGCTGGTTCCCAAAAAGGTAGCGAACAAAGAAAATATTCTTGGGCTTTACGGTCCCGGTCTTGCCTTTATTCTTTCCCGCTACATGCAGCAGGAACGCGTGTGGGATTCTGAAAACCTGCAGGCAAATGTAGATTTTGTCTGCCACTCCGGAGTGAAGCTCTTAAAAAGTTCCTTCGCCGCTGTGGTGCGCCAAAAAGATTAAACGCTGTATGGAAACCTTAATCACACAAATTGTTTCGCTCGGCGTTTTGGTTTCCGCTCTTGCGATTATCTTCTCATCCATCTACGACCGCCCGAAGCGGAAAGAGGTGCAGGAGATGATTGACGGAAAATTAGAAGCCGTGAACCAGAAAATTATTCACGTTGCGGAAGATGTGAAGTTTATCCGCAGCTCAATTGAAAGGAAAAAGAAGTAACATGGCAAACCAATTTATGCACTTAGAAAAAATCTATATTGTCGGCGCGTCGGCTGCCGCCGATGTAGATACTATATCAGAAGTTGCCGCTCTTACCACCAACGATCTCGGCGATTTGAAAGGAAGTCCGTTCGCCAAGGTAACGTTCGATCCGAAAAGCATCAACACTCAAAACGGAGATAAAACGCTCGGCAAAAATGCCAAGGTAGAAATAAGCGCGCTGATTTTACCGAACGATACCATTGCCGCCACCATGCGCGCGCTGGAAGGGACGAAAGTTGTTGCCTTCTGCGTGCCTAAAGGAACTGTCGGAGCTGGCAATCCGATTGTGGTTATAAAAAATTGGCTGCTGCAAATTAAAGGGGAGTTCAATATCGGCGAAGCAAGTTTCTTAACCTTCTACAATGACAATGTTCCGATTCTCGATGAAACGGATATTTTCGGAACGCCGATTACCTCCTAACGGCGCAGCGCAGGAAACAAGTTTAAACCAACCCGAAGAAAAAGTCCGCTGAGCCGTAGCGCAATCCGGTAATAATACCGGATCGGCTCGGCGGACAGTTAATACTTCATGGAGACCTAATGTCTGAAACAAAAAAATACACCATCGGCGGAAAAGAATTTGAATTGAAGCCACTTTCCCTTTTGCAGCGTCGTCTTGCAAAATCTGTGCGCGATAAAATTATTGAAGGTCAACAAAAACTTGCACGGCAAGAAGCAGAGCGGCAACGCGCAGAAAAAAATAATGATGAAATCAAATCGCTTGAAGTAGCAGTTGATATGCTTTCAACGGGGATGGAAATTGTAAGCATAGAATCTGAAGGTGACGAATTCCCCCAATTCCTTGCAACAATTCTTACCCCTGTTGGCGAAGTGTGGAAGAAAGAAAATATCGAATTGTATTGTGAAACGATGTTGGAAATTGACGAAGTAACGCAGAGCGAGGTGCTGCAAAGTTTTTTATTCAAACAGAGCGGATCGAAAATAAATTCGCCGCTCTGAATTTAGAACTCAAGCCGTATGAACACTATGTAGATTCGGTACGTGTTGGCAAAAAGTTGCCGAAAATTTTTGAGACAACACCGAAAGTTCAACCATTGTTCGATATTTACGAAATGATTGTTCACCGTTTGTGTAACGATGATATAACAAAGCAAGAACAGATTTGGAATTTAGATGAGGAAGTTGTCTATCGGATGTTGTATTTGCGCAGAGTGGATGCGATTAATAGTTCAGAATAATCACAAGCCATCCTTGATTTTTGCGTTCACATACAGAGGGAAGAAAAACAAGCAATGAATCAAAAGAATGATTGTTGTGAACTCGTTTAGAAATGTTCCCGCAAGATAAAAGAAAAGAAAGAAGAATGGTATCCAGCGGATCAAAAACAAATGACGATATGCTAATTTAATTTTCATTATGTCCAACACAATTCAATTAACAATTCAACTTAATGCCGGCAACGCCGCCCAGATTGTTCAAGAACTTACTTCAAAAGTAACCAATCTTGACGGTAGTGTCAAGTCAATATCCGGTTCAATACTTACGTTTGATGATGTTGCAACAAAAGTAGGATTTCGGCTGCAGGGAATTACAAGTATTGTTAATGCCATTAGAGGAACGTTTGGTGAATGGATTTCCGAAAGTAATGCTGGTGAAGCGGCATTGGCGAAACTTACACGGGCATTGCAAAATCAAGGAATCTATTCTGACGGACTGTTGAAAGACATTCAAGATTACGCCGCCGCTCGACAAGTCGCTACGGGAATTGATGATGACGCAACTGTTGCCATTGCAGGTCAACTCACTGCGATGGGATTGCAAGGGCAGGCTCTCAAGGATGCCATCGCTGCAACACAGGACCTATCCACTTTGATGGACGGAGATATGAATGGCGCTGTTCGTGTCGTTGCGGATGCATTTTCCGGGAATGTCGGTATGCTTAGTCGTTATGTCAAGGGCCTGGATCAAGCGGATATAAAACAGCGCGGTGTCGTTTCGATCATTGAACAACTTAATAAAGCTATAGGTGGACAAGCGGAAGCATTCGGTAATACCGGTGCTGGTGCAGCAAAGAAGTTTGATGCCGCAATTTCGGATTTGAAACAATCGTTCGGCGATTTACTGAAAGAAGTTCTTATTCCCTTTATTGGCTTTGCTACGCCAATACTTCAATTTCTGAATATGACACCTGCAGCAATTAAAATTGTTGTTGCTGGAATTGTTTCGCTCGCTGTTGCGTATGCTTTTCTCAACACACAGTTCGGTGGGTTTCCGTATGCACTTGGACTTATCATCACTGGTCTGGCGGCACTGTATCAAGCATTGAAAAACGGGAATGTAATTCTTGCAACAGTATTGACGGCAATAACTATTTTAGTCGGCGGTATTATCGCGTTCAATTTGAACACCAATTTGGCTACAGTTGGTTTGTTATCAAAATTTATTCCCGCTCTCGCTTTTGTCGTTGTCGCCGGCGAAGGTTTCATGTTACAAATCGGGAAAATGACTCTTGCGCTTACCTACTTTCAAGCGGCGGCACTTGGTATCGTCGGCGCGATTGCAATTCTTGGTGCAACGATCTATGCGTATTTCAGCAAACAAGATCAGGATGCAGTCGCATCGCTGAATCGGTTTCGCTCTTCGGCTCATAAAATAACACAGGAAGTTGGCAATGATATTGATAAAATGCCGACGCTTGCAAAAAAGCTTGAACTTGCGGATTGGATTATTCGAGACAGTAAAGCGAAAGCGGAAAAATTATTTCAGGAACTTGAAGCGCTTCGCTCAAAAGGTGCGTCACAGAACGACATCAATAAAAAAGAAGCCGAGATGAATTCCGAACTGAGTGTGATGAAAGCAGCGGAAGACAAGAAAACCTCATTGAGAAAAAATGAAGCGGAAATTAATACTGCAATAGAACTTGAACTTCGTAAACGCCGCGCTGAGCGAATGGATGATGATGTTAAAAAGCAAAAGGAGCTCGCCGACATTGGATTAGAGGAAGCAAAGAAAGCGATAGATAAACGTGCGCAGGATGAACATCTTTCCGTGAAATATAAAAATGCTCTCTTTCAAGAAGCAGAAAAAAAGCATCAAGATGAAATAAATACGATTGATCTGAATGCAAAATTTGAACGTGAAAAATTCGACACCGAACTGCAAATAAAAGATACGCAACACGCCAAAGATTCTCTTTCTGCAAAGCTCGATAACGAAGAAAAACAAAAACTTGCAACAGCAACAACCGAAGAAGAAAAGCAGTCGATCCAAAATGAGTTTTCTAAAAAACGTATTCAACTTGAAAGCGCAACTACCATTGCAGTTTTAGGTCTCAATAAGAAAATTCTTGAAGCTGAAATTGCCGCTACAAAAGATCCTGAAAAACTTCGTCAACTCCGGGCCGAACTTGTGCAGTTGAATAAAGAGATTGACGCAACAAAAATTACTTCTTCAATCAAAGAATCGAATGTTGATCTTGACCAGGCGTCGAAAGATGCTGAACGTCAGCGCGTTATTGATGCGGAAAACAAATCATTGCAAGATGAAATTGCTATTGAGCAACGCAAACGCGCGGAAAAACAGAAGAGCCAATCGTTCGTAGCGCAACTTGCCGACACATACATTGACACACTTTTAGCATTAAATAAAGCAGAAAAAAAACTTGCTTCCGATATAAAGAAATATGAATCGGAGAAGGATGCAACGAAACGTGAAGCGCTGAAAAAACAGATTGATCTTGATAAACAAGAAATTGAATCGCTTGATGCAAAGAAGGAAGCGCAAAAGCGGTCTGCCATCACCGCGATTGAATCAGGAATGCAATCCTATGATGCGAACAAGAATATCGGCGTGCAGATGAATCAACTTATTAATCAGCAGATTCGTGCATTCATCGCAAAATCGGTGATGGAATATGTTGCCACGATGGTTGGCGTGTTCGGTCCGCTGGCTCCGATTCTTGCACCCGCTGCAGGATTAGCGCTTCAAGCGATTCTTGAACGTATGATTCCAAAATTTGCAATGGGCGGACTGGTTGGCGGGAAACGACATAGTCAGGGCGGAACTTTGATTGAAGCCGAAGAAGGAGAATTTGTAGTTAATCGTTTTGCGACAAAAAAATATTACCGACAACTACTTGATATGAACGATGGGTTTGTTGATGGTGTAATAGATAATCGGTTTCCTATCTATGAAAAAGGTGGACTCGTTGGAAATATCCATTTTTTAGAAGCGCTCAATGCAGGCGTTGCAGTACCCGCGCAACAAGTGGTTGTCCAAACATCCGGCGATACTACGCGGCTCGAAAAAGTAATGAGTGGTATGATTAAACAGATTAAAAAAATAAAGTTTGAAACAAACATCTACTCTGACGTTGACATGAACAAGTACGATAAAATTGATAAAAAATTGAAGCGCACACGGGCGGCTTTCTCATTATGATTGATGTTAACATTTATACGAACGATAGATATTTTCAGGTAAAGCCGAAAGGATTGGTGATCACGCGGCGATACGAGGAGAATGAATATGCGTTTGTTGCCAGCGATGTGAAGTTTGATTGTTTTGGCGTACAGGATTTGAACGATTCTATGTTTGATGATCCAAGAAACCGGAATTTGTTTGAAGCGAAAGAACTTTATGATGCAATCTTTTCCGGTGCGGAAGTTTTCTGTGTCATTATCAAAAATGATGCAAAAATATTTTACGGGATATTCCAACGTGACGGAACATCGTTCGATCCTGAAT
>JACFMZ010000169.1 GCA_019455105.1 Bacteroidota bacterium
TATCGAATACATTCCATTACCATTATCGGCAATGAAACAACTAAAGACTATATCATCCGGCAGGAATTATCGCTGCACGCAGATTCGCTATTGACCTATGCTGAATTGAAATATGATCTGGAAAGGATTTACAGCCTTCAATTATTTACAAAAGTTACGGCAGAAGCCGTTCCGTTGGAAAACAATACGGCTGACCTGATTATTATGGTACATGAGCGCTGGTATTTTTACCCGTATCCCAATCTCGGTCTGCGGGATAGAAGCTGGAATAAAATTTATTACGGTCTCGGTGTTGTGCATACAAATTTTTCCGGAAAAAATGTGCGGGTGTTCGGTTCGTTTGCTCTCGGATACGATCCGTATGTTTCGCTGAATTATTACGATCCGTTAATTTATCTTGAACGCCAGATTTCTCTCGGCATTTCCGGCTATTATAAAAAACAGCGAAACCGCAGTCTTGTGTCGCAGGCAGGCAGCACAAATTTTGACGAGAATCAATTGGTGGCAAATGTTACAGTCGGCAAACGGTTTTCGCTTTTTTCTTCTGCCGCCGTAACATTAAATTTTATCCGCCTTACCGTAAGCGATAACAGAGCGGGAAGAACATTATCGCCGGATGGAACGGATCAATATTTTTCATTAAACTTTAATACAACGTACGACACGCGTGATTTAAGGGAATATCCGCGAATCGGTTCGTATTTCGGCATCGGCATTACGAAAAACGGATTGTTTGAAAAAACTATCAATTATCAAAGCACTGGAATTGATTTACGAAGATACATTCCCATTTATTTTGATATGACCATTGCCGGACGAGTGTTCGGAGCATACAAATGGGGAGGAAGAATTCCGAATTACAATCATGTCTATTTTGGTTACGGCGACAGAATCCGCGGATATTTTTATAAAATTTTGGAAGGAGAACAGCAGTTCGGCACAACGGCGGAAATCCATTATCCGATTTTGAAACCGAGATATGTGCGGATGGATGTTCTTCCGCTGGAACAATTCCGCGATATTCGATATGCAGTTAACGTTGCGCTGTTTGCCGATGCCGGCGCGGTGTGGTACAGAACGCAGAAGTTTTCCATCAATAAAATGTATTCCGGTTACGGTGCAGGAATTCATTTTCTTTTGGCGTACAGCGCTGTTGTGCGGTTTGAATATGCCTTTCCGTACGACCGGAAAAGCAGAGGCGAATTTATTTTTGATGTGGGCGCTGCGCTGTAAAATACTTTTGATTATTTATGCACCATAGAATTAATTTATGAGCGAATATTTTTACGTTCCGGCAGAACAAATTTTACAACCGTGGCGAACGGATTTAAAATTATTCTTTCCGATAACAGTGTGAAGGCAATTCACATTAATATTTTCGGCGGATTGTGCGATGGCGGCGTAAGAACTTTAAGAGATAAAACAACAGCTAACGTATCGTTCAATAAAAAACTTTTAAATGAATGATTTCTACAGCAGGATAACAAATAACTGATTTTAAAAAAACTTCATACTACCGCACCGAGAATTCCTTGACTCTAAAATAAAAAAAATACAAATTGCGCTTGTAAGGAATGTTGCTTCAAAAACAACAGCACAACGTATAAAAAACGGTTGTGTACACCGGAGAGCAAAACAGTGTAAAGGAGTTTCGTATGCAATTCCCCAAGCATACACAGTGTGGTTTTAATTTGCTCGGTTTATACCGCTCAATCCTCTCTATTTCTTTGTACTATCCGATTCTTTCACGCTTATTTCTTGTCACATTTTGTATTGTATTTACGGCAAACGCGCAGTGGCAACCTGTTAACGGACCTTACGAAGCAACGTTCTTTAAAATTTCCATTGACCCGCAAAATCCAAATGTAATTTATACAGCAGGTGAAAGTGTATATCGTTCTACAAATAAGGGCGAAAGTTGGACAAACATTGAGCCGAATACTCTATTAAGTTCTAATTTAGAACCAGTAATTAAAGCCGATCCGAAAAACTCTGGAGTGGTTTATTTTGAAGGGAAAGGAGCACTTTTTAAATCTTATGATTATGGCGAAAATTGGATAATCAATTGGCTGGTCAAGTCTTATTTGTTGTGTAAAATATTTGGAGGTTATTCACGCTACCAGT
>JACFMZ010000056.1 GCA_019455105.1 Bacteroidota bacterium
TCCAACTTCACGAATAATTGCACGTAAGGTACCTTTAGCAATTTCTTTATGGTCCGGAACTGTTATACGGCGAAAAGGTTCAATTGTCCGCCGTAAAACGATATGGCTTTCGGTTTGATGATCAAATTCGTAATTAATTTTCTTCAATGCCTTTACAACATCTCTTCCTGAAACAATGAGAAGTTTCATACTTCAACAATTTCTTCGGTAATGGGAAGAGGAATTGGCTCATTATGTTTTTTTAAACTTGTTGTATAGGCAACGATAGCTTCTTTCACATTTCTCACTGCTTCTTCTCGCGTAGGTCCCTGTGAAATACAACCGGGAAGATTCGGAACTTCAGCAACAAATACGCCGTCTTCATCTTGTTGAATGACTACTCTGTATTTCATATAATTATCCTTTTTATTCGAAAATTTTCTTTCTCTGATACAACGTACCTGTTGCGATAGAAAAAGTCAAATATTTACCTCTTTGCAACAATCATACTTCACCAATTATCCTTTTTTTCTAAATTCGAGTTTTCCTTCTCCTACTAACACTAACTCAACAGCATCACCTTCGCCGAATTCACCCGAAAGAATTTTTTCGGAAAGAGCGTTGATAATATATTTCTGAATCACCCGTTTAAGAGGTCTTGCTCCGAACGTCGGATCGTATCCAAGCTGTGCAAGCCATTCTTTTGCTTCTGCGGTGACAGTAATGTTCATCTCTTTTTTACCGAGCAGAGATTCAACGCGGCGAAGCTGAATATCAATAACCTGTTTAATATCTTCTCGCGAAAGAGGTTTAAAGAGAATTATTTCATCCACACGATTGAGAAATTCGGGACGAATAGTTTGACGGAGCAGAGCATTTAACTGCGACCGTAAATTGCCGGACAGTTCTTCCCAATCTTCCTCCGACTTCATCTGCGAGACTGCCTCTTGAATCAACTGCGAACCGAGATTCGATGTCATAATAACAATGGTATTTTTGAAATTAACCGTTCTTCCCTGCGAATCGGTCAATCTGCCTTCGTCCAATAACTGCAGCAGCACGTTAAAAACTTCCGGATGCGCCTTTTCAATTTCATCGAGAAGAACAACCGAATACGGTTTTCTTTTTACTGCTTCCGTTAATTGTCCCCCTTCTTCATACCCGACATATCCCGGAGGCGCGCCGATTAATCGAGAGACGGAAAATTTTTCCATATACTCGCTCATATCAATGCGCACCATTGCATTTTCATCATTAAACAATAATTCAGCAAGCGAGCGGGCAAGTTCAGTTTTACCGACTCCCGTTGTTCCGAGAAAAATAAATGAACCGATTGGTCTCCGCTCATCCTGCAATCCGGCGCGGCTGCGGCGAATAGCATCGGCAACGGCTTTCACCGCATCTTTTTGATTGACCATTCGTTCGTGAATTTTTTCTTCAAGATGAAGCAGCTTAACGCGTTCGCTTTCCAGCATGCGCGTTACCGGAATTCCCGTCCACTTCGAAACAACTTCGGCTATATCTTCCGCATCCACTTCTTCTTTTAACATCTTTTGATTTTTTTGAATCTCGGAAAGTTTCAGCGTTGCGGTTTTTAAATTCTTTTCAATGGTTGCCAATTTTCCGTAACGAAGTTCGGCAACTTTTGCCAAATCGCCTTCACGTTCTTTCTGTTCGGCTTCATGTTTTACGTTTTCAATCTCTTCTTTCATTGAACGAATGGATTGAATAAGCTCTTTTTCGTTCTGCCAATGTGCTTTCAGTTCATTCCGTGTTTCATTGAGTTCGGCTAAATCTTTTTCAATTTCCACAAGCCGCGATTCAATAGCGAGTATCTCCGCTTCATCGGCGTACTCCGCCGTTCGTTCCCGCTTCACTGCTTCGCGTTCAATTTCTTTTTGTTTAATTTTTCGTTCTACATCATCAAGCTCTTCCGGCATTGAATCAATCTCAATGCGTAATTTCGACGCCGCTTCATCAACAAGATCAATCGCTTTGTCGGGAAGAAATCGGTCGGAAATATATCGGTCGCTTAACTGCGCCGCCGCAACAATCGCGCCGTCCGTTATACGAACGCCGTGATGCACTTCGTACCGTTCGGCAAGCCCGCGCAAAATAGAAATTGTATCTTCAACGCCCGGCTCGTCAATCATCACCGGCTGAAAACGCCGTTCGAGCGCAGGATCTTTTTCAATGTATTTGTGATATTCATTTAATGTTGTTGCACCGATTGCACGCAAATCTCCGCGCGCCAAAGCGGGCTTCAGCATATTTGCCGCATCCACCGCTCCCTGCGCGGCGCCGGCGCCGACAAGCGTATGCAATTCGTCAATAAAAAGAATGATCTCGCCGTTGGAATTTTCCACTTCTTTCAACACGGCTTTTAACCGTTCTTCAAACTGTCCGCGATAACTTGCACCGGCGATCATCGCCGCCATATCAAGCGCAACAATACGTTTGGATTTTAAATTTTCAGGAACATCACCGGTAATAATTCTATGGGCAAGACCTTCGGCAATGGCGGTCTTTCCGACACCCGGCTCGCCGATCAGCACCGGATTATTTTTTGTTCGTCGTGAAAGCACCTGCAGCACCCGGCGGATTTCATCATCACGCCCGATCACCGGATCGAGTTTTCCTTTTCTCGCAAGTTCGTTCAAGTCGCGTCCGAATTTTTGGAGCGATTGATATTTATCTTCCGGATTTTGATCCGTTACACGCTGCGAGCCGCGGACATCTTTCAGCGCTTTCAAAATTCCATCTTTGCTCACGCCTTGATCAAGTAATAATTTTACACCGGAATTATTTTTTTGATCAATTAATGCGAGAAGTAAGTGTTCCGTGCTGACGTACTCATCCTTCAAATTTTCTGATTCTTTTTGCGCCTGTTCAAATACTTTTTGCAGAGCGCTGGAAGCGTACATTTGCGCGCCGCTGACTTTCGGGAGCTTTTCAATTGCTTCATTAATTTTTATTTTTATATAATTATCATTCGCTCCGAGCTTTTGCAGCAGCGGCAGAACAATTCCCTGCGAATCCTGAATAAGCGCCGCAAGAAGATGTTCCGGCTCAATGGTTTGGTTGCCGTAACTCGACGCAATTTCCTGCGCCGTCTGCACGGCTTCCTGTGATTTAATTGTAAATTTGTTGAAGTTCATAGTTTTACCAATTTATCTTTCTAAAATTCGATTTCTTGAAAATCGAGAACATTTTTTACACACCCCTAAATCCCCTCTCGCCTTTACCCACAATCCCAGCGCACAGAGGGGACTTTCACATGCAACGGCTGCGTATTAAAAATTAGAAAAGAAGATATTTGTTGTTAAAGTTTCTGCGTTTCACAATCCCCTCTGTGCGACGACTGCGCGTTGGGGAGAGGGGTTAGGGGTGTGTTTCAATTTGCACCAAAGGTGCAACAGTTTTTATTTCGTATGTTCTTTAATCCAATATTCAATTGTTTCTAAAACAGCTCTCATATTTTTTCGAGCATCAGTTTCACTAAATCGTAAAAAGTGAATACCTAAACTTTCTAAATGTTCCTGCCGTTCTTTATCTTTTATTACTGCTTCTTCAGAATCGTGCGATGAACCATCAACTTCAATCGCTAAATGTAATTTCGGTGCGTAAAAATCTACAATAAATTTGTCAATCGGTTTTTGGCGATGAAAATCATATCCAAGCACTTGTTTGTTGCGCAATTGTTTCCACAACAAAACTTCTCCGAGCGTAGAATTATTTCGCAACGTGCGTGCAATTTCTTTTAATTTTGGATTGTACTGAAGAAATTTTTGTTTCATCCTTTTACCAAAATTCCGACACACTCATAAATTCCATCTTGCTTGTGCACAATCCTAACGCACAAAGGGAACTTTTATTTTTTTGCATCAGATATTTCTACAATTCTACTAACTGCGCTTGTATTACTTCTTCCGAGCGGGCGGAAATTGCCGCAAGAATTTTCTCGCTCGGTTTCGATTCTAATTTCATTGAACAGACCGCTGTTTTTGCACCGTCGAAAATTACATTTTCGACATCCTGAATATTAATTCCTTCCGTTCTGATATCCTGAAACACATTGGCAAGAACGCCGGGTTTATCAAAATGCCGCACAACAAGCTGAAACTTTGCCGCCGTTGTTTTGGCTTTGTTCACCCAATTTCGAATTATGCCTTTCTCTTTATAATCTTTTACAATTGCCGTAACTTCATCGGCAATGGCATTTTGTGCTTGCTCCGTTGATGCTCCGATGTGATGCGTTCCGTACACATTCGACAGCGAAGCAAGTTTGTTGGTGAACGGCGATGTTTTATCTTCCGGTTCGCCGGAGAAGACATCCGACCCGACGCGAATTTTTCCTGCCTTTGCCGCTTCGTATAACGCTTCTTCATCAACAACTTCCCAGCGCGAAGTATTGAGAAAAATCGCATTCGGTTTCATTGAATCAATAATCTGCTTGGTGATAATCTTTTTTGTTTCCGGCTTCAGCGCCAGATGAACGGAAACAACATCGCTTTTTGCCGCCAACTCTTCAATGGAAGCCGCCCGTTCAACTTCCAACTCATCGGCTTTGGCTGCGTTTAACGAGCGGGACCACGCCGTAACATTCATTCCGAGAGCTTTAGCGCGAATAATTACTTCTTTTCCAATTTGTCCCGCGCCGATAACGCCGAGTGTTTTTCCGAAAACTCCATCGGCTTTTGAGTATTCGCTTTTATTCCACTTTCCGTTTCTTGAATCAATCACATTATCCGCAATTCGCCGGTCAAGAGCGAGAAGCAGTCCGATGGTTAATTCCGCAACGGCGATAGAATTTTTTCCGGGACAGTTCGTTACATAAATTCCCCGTTCGTTCGCCGCTTTAATATCAATATTATTGACTCCGGCGCCGGCGCGAATGATGAGCGAAAGATTTTTTGCCGTTGAAATACAATCAGCATGAACTTCAGTGGAACGCACAACCAGCACATTCGCATCGCCGATTGCGCCGGCAAGTTCATTCGCTTTCAATTTCGGATTATTAATAACTTCAACGCCGAGTGCGGTTAATGCATCAACAGTAGATTTGGGAAGTGAATCAGCAAGCAACGCTTTCATAACAACTCCTTTGGGTTTGTTTTACGTTCAATGAAGCCCTCATGGGATTAAATGTAACTCGAATTTGCTGAGGATTCAATTCCCGATTATTCATAAAGAAAAGGCGGGGAATGCCCGCCTTTTTCTTTTTTTATTTTTACAGCGTAAGAAAATCTTACTTATCATCAACAACTTCAAAATCAGCGTTTTCTACTTTTTTACCGCCTGATTGCTGCTGTTGATTTGCATTTTCTGTATGCGCCTGCTGCTGTTCGGCGCCGGGTTGCGGACCTGCCTGTTTTGCCGCGTCATACATTTTGGTTGAAGCATCATTCCAGACTTTATTTAATGCGTCCATCTTGCCTTTAATATCGCCGTTGTTTTTAATGGCTTCTTCAAGAGCTGCGGAAGCATCTTCAATTTTCTTCTTTGTTTCAGCGTCAATCTTATCGCCAAGTTCAGTCAATTGTTTCTTTGTTGAGAAGACTAAATTATCGGCTTGGTTTTTAACTTCGATTTCTTCTTTTTTCTTTTTGTCTTCCGAAGCATGAGCTTCAGCATCCTTCTTCATTTTCTCAACTTCTTCTTTGCTTAATCCTGAAGAAGAGGTAATGCGGATATTCTGCTCTTTGTTAGTCGCCTTATCTTTTGCGGTAACGGAAAGAATTCCGTTGGCATCAATATCAAAGATCACTTCAATTTGCGGAACGCCGCGCATTGCCGAAGGAATTCCGTCGAGATGAAATTTTCCGAGTGTTCGGTTATCGGCAGCCATCGGCCGCTCTCCCTGCAGCACGTGAATTTCAACGGATGTTTGATTATCCGCCGCCGTGCTGAAGACTTCGCTCTTCCGTGTCGGAATAGTTGTGTTGGCATCAATCAGTTTTGTCATCACGCTTCCGAGCGTTTCAATACCGAGCGAAAGCGGAGTTACATCAAGAAGAAGAACATCCGTTACATCTCCCGCAAGAACGCCTCCTTGAATTGCTGCACCGACCGCCACCACTTCATCAGGATTGACTCCCTTGTGTCCTTCTTTTCCGAAAATATCTTTTACCAGCTGCTGAACGCGGGGAACGCGCGTCATTCCGCCGACAAGAATTACTTCGTCAATTTGATTCGGCGTCAGTCCGGCATCCTTTAAAGCTTTCTCCGTGGGATGCATGCAGCGTTTAATTAAATCATCAACAAGCTGTTCAAACTTCGCCCGTGTTAAATTTAAATTCAAATGTTTCGGACCGTCTGCGGTTGCCGTAACAAACGGAAGATTAATTTCTGTCTGCATTGAAGAAGAAAGTTCAATCTTCGCTTTCTCAGCCGCTTCGCGTAACCGCTGCAACGCCATCGGATCTTTTAAGAGATCAACGCCTTCCTGTTTTTTAAATTCTTCGGCAATATATTCCACCAGACGCTGATCAAAATTATCACCACCGAGATGCGTATCGCCGTTTGTGGATTTTACTTCAAACACGCCGTCGCCGAGTTCCAGAACGGAAACATCAAAAGTTCCGCCGCCGAGATCGAAAACAGCAACTTTAGAATTTTTATGTTTCTTATCCAAACCGTAGGCAAGCGCGGCGGCTGTCGGTTCGTTCACAATTCTGCGCACCGTTAAACCGGCAATTTCACCGGCTTCTTTTGTTGCCTGACGCTGTGCGTCGTTAAAATATGCCGGAACAGTAATCACCGCTTCGGTTACTTTTTGTCCGAGATAATCTTCCGCCGTTTGTTTCATTTTTTGAAGAATCATTGCGGAAATTTCCGGCGGTGAATAGACGCGGTCTCCAATTTTTACCCGTGCGGTATTATTATCGCCGGTAACAACTTCATACGGAACAAGTTTCATTTCTTCCGTTACTTCATTCATGAAACGTCCCATGTATCGTTTAATTGAATAGACAGTATTTTTTGAATTTGTTACTGCCTGACGTTTCGCTGCCTGCCCGACAAGCCGTTCGCCGTTCTTTGCAAAGGCAACAATTGAAGGAGTTGTTCGCGCACCTTCGGAGTTCGCAATAACAACCGGTTCATTTCCTTCCATTACGGAAACAACAGAGTTTGTTGTTCCAAGATCAATTCCAATAATTTTTCCAGCCATTGTAGTTTTTCCTTTCATTAAATAGATTTTTTCAATTTCTTCTGTTATAAGAATTACAATGATTATGCCATAATATTATTGCTGAATACAGGCGTATTTTAACAGTATAAAAATTTCAGATTGACACACTGTCACTTAATTTTCTTTGCTTCTGCCAGATTTGCCTTATTGTCAGGTAGATTTAAAATTCTTTTCTTGACAAACGATGTTAGTATTGTTTACTTTCATGAATTCAAAAATGATTGAAAAAAACGACATATTGAACGGACTGGAAACAGAAAAATTCGGCAGAACTATTTTTAGTTTTAATTCTCTTGATTCTACAAATATTTTTGCAAAGTCTCTGCCGAAGAATGAAGCGCCGCACGGAACAATAATTATTGCAGAAGAGCAGACTGCCGGCAGGGGAAGAATGGAGCGTGCATGGAAATCGGAAAAAAATAATAATCTTCTTTTCTCCATAATTATTTATCCGGACTTTAGAAAAGAAAAAGTTCTCCTTCTTCCCTTTGCCGCGGCACTTGCGCTGTGCGACGGCATTGAAGAGATTCTTCCGTACCATCTGAAGTGCAAATGGCCCAATGATGTTTTAGTGCGCGGCAAAAAAGTAAGCGGAATACTGCTTGAATCAGTCTATAAGGGAATGGAGTTAGAAAGAATCATTATCGGCATCGGCGTAAATGTTAATCAAAATAATTTTCCGGAAGAGCTTCGGCATAAAGCAACATCGCTGAAAAACGAAAGCGGAAAAGATATTGACCGTCTTCTTCTTCTCCGGAATATTTTACGCGCCTTGGAATTTCGTTATGTTCAGCTTTCCGAATACCCCGTTCAATTTCTTTTAAAAGAATGGAAAATGAAAAACGAAACATTCGGAAAACGGATAACAATTTTCCAGTCCGATTTTTCTTTTGAAGCAACAATGCTTGATGTTGCCGAAGACGGAAGCCTTCTTGTTGAACTAAATGACGGCTCACGGAAAAATATTTACGCCGGAGATGTTACGCTACAGGAAAATTATTCGCCGAATTTAAATAACTAACAAGCTGATTCCATATTTACGAATCACACAATACGAAAGAGAGAAGATTTATGATTTTGGCTATCGATATCGGTAACACCCACACCACCATAGGAATCTTCAACAGCAAAAAACTGCTCGGAAGCTGGCGCGTAACAAGTTTTGTAACAAGAACAGAAGATGAGTTCGGAATACTGATAAAACAATTTTGTGATGAAGCAAAAATTTCGTTTAAAAAAGTTCTTCAAGTCGGTATTTCATCCGTTGTACCAAACCTGACCGATATTGCCGTGAAAATGGCGCATAAATATTTTCAAATTGACCCGATAGTTGTCTCTT
Source organism: Bacteroidota bacterium (assembly GCA_019455105.1). GTDB lineage: Bacteria > Bacteroidota > Ignavibacteria > UBA10030 > UBA8401 > JACFMZ01. The sequence goes on from JACFMZ010000056.1 coordinate 8,511, forward strand.
CGGAATTAAATCTTGGAATAAAAATTCTTTACGACGATCCGAAAGCCGTCGGCGCAGACCGCTTATGCAATGCGGTTGCCGGTTATGGTAAATATAAGGGACCGCTCATCATCATTGATTTCGGCACTGCCACAACGTACGACGTGATTTCTGAAAACGCAGAATATCTTGGCGGAATTATCGCTCCGGGAATTGAAACCGCTTCAACGGAACTTCATCGGCGCGCCGCAAAGCTGCCGAAAATTGATTTGAAATTTCCTGCCAGACTTATCGGAAAAAATACTGTTGAAAGCATGCAGGGAGGAATTTTATTCGGCGCTTTAGATTCAATGGAAGCAATGATTCGCCGGATTTCTAAAGAATTAAACGATTATCCTACGGTTATTACCACGGGTGGATTTTCGGAAATCATGAAAAAACATTCAACCTTAGTGAATAAACATGAGCCGAACCTTGTGCTGGACGGTATTCGCTTAATTGTGGAACGAATTGAAAAGCGGTCAAAAAAATCTTCCGGAAAAAAGTAATGGCATGCCCGACCGTTGGATTGTAAAACCGTTTGTTCTTTGGGTTTTTGTTTTTGCCGTTTCAGCTCTCATTGCTCCGGAATATTTTATCTGGTTCAAAAATTATATTTCTTCGGGCTTGGGAATTATTATGCTCGGTATGGGAATGACGCTGACCGTTGAAGATTTTCAACGCGTTTTTCGCCGATTTCATGCAATTCTTGTCGGTGCGGCAGGGCAATTTATTATTATGCCGATGCTCGCTTTTCTTCTCACAACAATTTTCCCTATAGATCCGGCGGTCAGTATCGGCGTTATCATTGTCGGTTCATGTCCCGGCGGAACCGCATCGAACGTTATCTCATATTTAGCCAATGCGGATGTTGCGCTTTCGGTTTCTCTCACTTCACTTACCACAATTCTTTCTGTTCTTGTAACGCCGGCGTTAATCTGGTTTTTTGCCGGCACCTATGTTGCCGTTGATGCCGCAGGAATTTTTCTTACAATTTTACAGATTATTATTCTTCCCATTGCTGCAGGAATTTTTCTTAATACCTATGTTAGAACAGTAACAGAAAAATTTGTTCCGTATTTTCCTTCGATTTCAGTGGTAACAATAATTGCCATTGTTGCCAGCGTTGTTGCGTTAAGTAAAGAAACAATTCTCCATTCGGGATTTATTGTGCTGCTTGTGGTTGCTCTTCATAATCTTCTCGGCTATCTCTTCGGATATTTTGTCTCAAAATTTTTTCGGTTAACAGAAAAAGAATGCCGAACTATTGCCATCGAAGTCGGAATGCAGAACTCCGGACTGGGAGTTGCTCTTGCCGTAAAACATTTTTCGAATGCAGCAACGGCGCTCCCTTCGGCAATTTTCAGCGTGTGGCATAATATCAGCGGGCCGACGTTAGCGCAATACTGGAGAAGAAAAAAAATTGAGCCATAACATAAAAAAAGTCCGCACGATGCGGACTTTTTTTATTGTAGAAAATATTTTCAGCAGCGGCTATTTTATTCCGAACATCTGCACCGAAAATTGCACGAGTTCAATAAGCGGATTAAAAAATATTCCGAAATACAATGTGGGAACCATTAAGCAGAGCAGTAAAAGCTGCTGTGCCAGCGGATAACGTATTGCCACTTCTTCTTTTTCCCCTTCATGTAAAAACATATTGCGCACAATACGAAGATAATAATAAAGCGAAACAACGCTGTTCAAAACGCCGATGACCGCCAAACCAATCATTTTAACATTAATGAGCGAGAGAAAAATCATCCACTTGCCGATGAAGCCGGCTGTCGGCGGAATTCCCGTCAGCGAAACTAAAAAGACCGCCATTGAAACGGAAAGAAACGGCGCACGTCTGCCTAACCCTTTATAGTCGTGAATGTTTTCTGAGCCGAGTGTATTAGAAATTAACATGGCAACATAGAAGGCGCCGAGATTCATAAAGAGATAGACAATAAAATACAGCATTACCGCGCTGTAGCCTTCGTTACTGATTGTTGCTAAACCGAGGAGCATATATCCTGCCTGCGCAATGCTTGAATACGCCAGAAGTCGTTTTACATTATCCTGCCAAAGCGCAACAAGATTTCCGATGGTCATTGTGAGAACGGCAAGAACAGAAAGAATTTCCACCACAGGAATTCCATGAATCAGCGGCCAGAATTCATTTCCGATTTCAAGCGCGGAAGAATCGAGAAACATAATTTTCAACGCGCGCATCAGCATTGCAAAGCCGGCGGCTTTGGAGGCAACGGAAAGAAATGCCGTAATAGTTGTCGGCGCTCCTTCGTACACATCAGGAGTCCAAAAATGAAACGGCACTGCGGAAATTTTATAACCAAATCCGACGAGAAGCATTATTCCGCCGATTAACAGCATGGCAGTATTTGCGCTTCCCTGTGCCAGCACCTGATTAATGCCGCTTAATTCCATTGTTCCGGTTAATCCGTAGATGATTGAAATTCCATACAACATTACGCCGGAAGAAAAAGCGCCGTAGAGCAGATATTTTAACGATGCTTCGGAAGAATTTTTCGATTGTTTGATAAATCCGACGACAACATACGATGTTAAGCTGGTCAATTCCAATGAGAGATACATCATTAACAAATTTGATGCGCTGACCATAAACATCATTCCGAGCGTCATGCTGACCACAAGAAAATAATATTCGCCGAGCGATTTTTTTATTTGGTTAACTTCATCGGAAAATCGCGACATCAGCACCACAATCAGCGCGGCAAAAAGAATAACAAGTTTAAAAAACTGCGAGAACGGATCTATCACCGTCATTTTGAAAAAGAGACATGCCGAAGCAAACGGTTGAGATGTCAGCACTGCCAGTGCGGCAAAAAGCCCGAGCGCCGCAACAAACACCAAAAGATCGGATTTTTTCCGCATCATCAGTGAAAGGAGTAACACAAGGCACAATGTTCCGGTAACAATAAGCTCAGGAACAATGTACGGAAGACTTTGAAGAACTTGATTAATCATAATTTTTTATTTTCGAAGTTCAGAAATACGCTTTCTTTATTGTCCGAGCATTGCTATGCCGGCAGAATTTTTTACGAAATCAACTAACGCATTCGCCGAGGAATTCATTAAATCAAGAACCGGCGAAGGATAAATGCCGAGAATAATAACAATTACTGCCAGCGGAACAAGCATCGCCATTTCCCTGCCGTTTATATCGGTAAGGTTGTTCCATTTTTCCGGCAGCGTTCCGAGAAAAACCCGCTGCAAAGTCCAAAGCATATAGGCGGCAGTTAAAATAATACCGAAAGCGGAAGCAATGGTTAACCATTTAAAGGTTTGGAATGCGCCGAGGAACGAGAAGGCTTCAGAAATAAACCCGCTAAGTCCCGGCAAGCCGAGCGCGGCAAAAAATGCAATCATCATAATACCGGAATATTTCGGCATCTTGTTCATCAATCCGCCGAAATCATCCAATCCGCGTGTGTGCGCGCGGTCGTAAATAACGCCGACAATTAAAAAGAGCATTGCGGTAATTGTTCCGTGATTGAACATTTGGAACATTGCGCCCATCATTCCCTGCGTGTTCATTGCCGCCATACCGAGAAGAACAATTCCCATGTGGCTGACGGATGAGTAGGCAATTAGTTTCTTGAAATCTTTTTGCGCCATTGCACAATAGGCGCCGTAAATAATATTGATGAAACCGATAAATGCCAGCGGATAGAGATAATGAATCGCCGCATCAGGAAAAATCGGGAAAGCAATGCGCATCAAGCCGTAGGTTCCCATTTTTAAAAGTACGCCGGCAAGAATAACACTGATTGCCGTCGGTGCTTCAACGTGCGCATCAGGAAGCCATGTGTGAAACGGAAATGCCGGAACTTTAATGGCAAACCCGATGAAGAGCGCAATGTATGCCACATACCGCCACGACGTGCCGACTCCTTCAAGCAAAGAGCCGTGAACAAAATTTTCCGGATTCATCATGGCAAGCATATTGAACGTATGAATCACTTCATTTCCGTCTTTTATCGTTACGCTGAAATAGAGCGCGAGCATTGCCAGCAGCATTAAAACAGAACCGAGCAGCGTATAAATAAAAAACTTAATGGCAGCATATTCTCTTCGCGGTCCGCCCCACACACCGATTAAGAAATACATCGGCAGAAGCATAATTTCCCAGAAGACGTAGAACAAAAAGAAATCCAGCGCAACAAATACTCCCATCATGCCGGTATCTAATAATAGAAGAAGAGCAAAATATCCTTTGATTGATTTTTCAATAGAGAAAGAAGAAATAACGGCGATACAGGAAATCAGCGCCGTGAGTAACACCATCGGAACACTGATGCCGTCAATACCGACGAAATAATCAATCGCAATTCTGCCAATCCACGAAGTACTTTTTATATCGATCCAGCGATACTGCTCGACGAACTGCATTCCTTCCTTTGAATTTATTCCGGCAAGCGTACGGTCGAAATTCTGGAAGATGACAACCGCAAGAATTACTTGCAGAATAGTAAAGGCAAGAGATGTCCAGCGGATCGCTTGTTTTTGTTCTTTCGGAAGAAGAAGAACAACAATCATTCCGAGAACGGGAAGAAAGGTAATCCATGTAAGGATGCCGATATGAAGAAATTTTATTTCCATAAGTTTTCTGTTTTTATTTATTTAAGAATGTAATTGCTTAGATTTTTTTTAATGCTGAGTACGATGTACTATTCAACCAACTTCATATTTATCGATAAACATAAAACAGCACCATTGCACCGACCAGCGCAAAGATGATATACGTCTGCACTTTTCCTGTTTGGATTCTTCTAAAAACCAATCCAAAGAATCCGGTAAAGTATGCCGTAAAATTCACAATTCCGTCAACAACAATATGATCAAACTTACCGCTTATTACCGCAACAAGCCGGGTCAGCCATGCCGCACCGTTCACAATGCCGTCAATTATTTTTGCATCGAACCAAGCAAGAAGTTTTGCGATTCCTATTGTTCCGTTAACAGCCGTCTTTTGATATAATTCATCAAAATACCATTTGTTATTTAAGAAGGTAAAAAGACGCGGAACAGCCGCAACAACTTTATCCGCGGAAAATTTCTTCCAATAATAAAAGAGCATTGCCGTAAGAATTCCAAGCGCCGCCATTGTCAGCGACAGCCCCATTGCCAGATAATGCTGATGATGCAGTTCTTCGCCGAATGCTTCGGCGGAAGCTGCGCGCACTGCCTGCGGAACAACAGATTCCGGCACTGCGGTTTTTTGGAAGAACCATCCGTCTCCGGCGCTGAACGGATTGAATGAATAAAACGCAAAGAACGAAACGGCGGCGAACGTAATTAACGGAATGGTCATTGTGCGAGGCGATTCGTGAACGTGTTCAAGGCGATGGGCATCGTGATGTTCGCCGAAGAAGACAATAAAAATCATTCTGAACATATAAAACGCCGTCAGCCCCGCAACAAAAAAGCCGATGAGCGGAATAAGCGTTTGTCCGGTAAAATGATTATAGGCAAGCGTTCCGGCAAGAATGGCATCTTTACTTAAAAATCCGGAAGTCAGCGGAACGCCGGAAATAGCGAGCGTAAATACAATCATTGTCCAAAAGGTAATCGGCATTTTTTTCCGCAAGCCGCCCATGAAACGAATATCCTGCGCATCGGTGTGATGATCATTGACATGGTGCAGTGCGTGATGCATGGCGTGAATAATGGAACCGGAAGCAAGAAATAATCCGGCTTTAAAAGCAGCGTGCGTTACCAAATGCATAAAACCCGCGCTGTAGGAACCGACGCCGAGCCCCATTACCATATACCCAAGCTGGCTGATTGTGGAATACGCAAGAATTTTTTTAATATCATACTGGGCAATAGCAATGGTGGCGGAAATAAATGCCGTAACGGCTCCGATGTACGCAATAATCATCAACGCGTCTGCGGTCAGCATTGGAAATGTGCGGACAACCAAATACACGCCGGCAGCAACCATTGTTGCCGCGTGAATTAATGCGCTGACCGGAGTCGGACCTTCCATCGCATCAGGAAGCCAGACATGAAGCGGAAACTGAGCGGACTTTCCAACGGCGCCGCAAAAAATAAAAATTCCTGCCGCCGTTAACCAGCCGCTGCTGCCGAACGGAAGGATGCCGTGCGCAATTGAAGAATAGATATGATCAAACGAAAGTGAAGAATAATTAAACCATAAAATCATAATGCCGATAAAAAATCCGAAATCGCCGACACGATTGGTAATAAACGCTTTCTTCCCGGCATCGGCGGCGGATTTCTTTTCATACCAATGGCCGATAAGCAAATACGAACTCAGTCCGACCAATTCCCAAAACATATACATTAAAAAGAAATTATTGGTCAGCACAATGCCGAGCATGGAGAATGTAAAAATACCGAGATACGCATAATATTTTGAATAGCGGACATCTCCCTTCATATACCCGAGCGAAAAAAGATGAACCAGAAAACTCACCAGAAGCACAACCATTAACATAACGGCGCCGACATTATCCAGCATAATGCCGAGATCGAGCTTTAGCGGAATGGTTGAATGAAAATCAACCCACGTGAACGAGTACGAAAATACTTCGTTCGTTGTATCCGTTAATTTTTGGATGGCAACATAGAAGGTCAGCAGAAAATCAATGCCGAGAATTGCCGTGCCGACGTGTCCGGATTTTTCGTAAAACTTCTTCCCGAAAAAAATCAGCAGAACAAAACTGAAGAGCGGAAGAAGAAGAATAGCAAGCGAAAGAGTGAGTAATGAATGCATAAGTCAATTAATCCTTTAACGTAGAAACTTCGTCAACATTGACGGTATTAAATCGTTTAAAAATATTCAAAACAATTGCCAGCGCAATCGCCGCTTCCGCGGCGGCAAGAATAATAACGAAGATTGCCGCCATCTGCCCCTCCATGTTTAGATTTCCGAATCGCGAGAAGGCAAGAAAATTTATGTTGGCGGAATTCAGTATCAATTCAATTCCCATCAACACAATAATGGCATTTCGTTTTGAAATAACCGCAAACACACCGAACGAAAAAAGTGCCGCGCTGACAAGCAGATAATGAGTTAGTGTAATGTGCATGGTGTTAAATCCTAATTGGTAAATTCTATTTTCAATCGTTAAATGTTCTTGTTATAGTGCAAAAAATTACAATTCAGTCTTCGTGTTTTATTTATCTCGTCTGGCAATCATTGCCGCACCGACCAGCGCTACCAGCAGCACAAAACTGAACAACGAAAGCAGTGAAATATAAAGTGATAATTGAAGTAAAGAATTCATAACTATTTTAATAACATCATTCGTTTCGTTAATGTGGCAGTACCACTTGTTAATCTATAAATATACATTCCGCTTGCAAGATTGTTTGCATTAAATTGTGCAAAGTATTTTCCTTGTGGTTTATAATCACTAACTAACGTGGCAACTTCCCTTCCAAGTATATCATATATTTTCAACGAAACAAAACCTGCCTGTAAAATATTGTATGAAATTGTCGTTACCGGATTAAACGGATTTGGATAATTTTCAAGTAATTCATTTGTCGTTATAGTTGTCGTAATTTTTTCAGATTTCGGATTAGATGAGACATCTAGCATAGAAGACAATATACTTTCTGCCCTGAAAACATCATCTGCTGTTTCTTTATCAAAATATTTTGCAGTGATTGTTTTTAAGATATTTGCAGATGTTTCTAAATCTTTTTTACCGTGAAGAGTTGCATAAAACTTTCCAAAGAACGCAGATTTTTCTGCATATGTATTCGGAAATGCTTTCGCAATATCATCATACACAGCAAGGCTCTTGTCAAATTCTCCTTTTCTAAGATATAACCCCGCAAGTAATTGCAATGCAAATTCCTTATATTCGGAAGAACTTCTTCTAAGATTTTCAAAATATTCGATTACGCTGCTGTTTTTTGTTTCTGCGCCTGAGCGGGCAAATCCTGCAAGAATATTTTGAGAGATTTTTCCCGATTGCAGTAAATTAAAATATACAGTCAGTGCGTCTGCATATTTTTTTTCTTGCTCTAATCGCAAACCCAAATCTTCATCGCTTGATTGTTGTTTTAACATTGCTGATTTTGACGATGGATTATCTCCTCCTGCAATTATCATTGGCGTTGTCCATGGATCATATGTTAATGGTGTTCCATGAGAAATTGAAGAACTGCTACCAATAACTTTCACAGGATTGCCGCCACCAAAATAATCACTTCCTAATGTAATTGTTGAACTGTTATAAGCGTAAAGGTCTCTTGTTGAATTGCCGTAAATGCTGTTATATGAACCAAAACTATTACCTATTACCGAAGCACCCCATCCGCATGCAATTCCTTGATTACAGTCTGTTAATTTATTATTGGGATACGGTTGAACAAGTCCTCGTTCCATAAAATTTGCCGTTGCACCACCAAGAATATACAATCCTGCATCATATCCACTAATAACATTATTAAAAATATGGTTGTAAGAAGGATTTGTTGCATTTATTCCTGTATAATGATGGTATTGACCGTTTGAGCTGGTTTTTGTAATCGTATTAGATGCAAATGAAATTGTATGTGAAGAAGCATCACAATAAATTCCGTCTTGAGTCGGATTTATAATGGTGTTGTTAGTAATTTCGAGATGAGAATTATAGATATAAATTCCTCGTGTACAATTACTGATGGTTGAATTAGAGATTGAAGCATTTGCTCCATTAATAAATTGAACACCTTCACCGTATTGCACAGTAAGATTACTTAAATTGGAATTTGTTGCACTTGATCCATCAAGAATTAACGAACCCCAACTGCCTGCGCTTGAACCAGAAACAGATGTAAATGTTACTCCGGTTGCATTTAATACACCCTTGACAATTAGCGAAGCACCTGCGATAAACTTTATTTGTGATCCAGATTCGACAGTTAAAGTAACTCCGCTCGGCACTGTGACCGTTCCGGTAATAGTGTGAGTGCCAGACCAAGTAGCATTTGCCGGCAATTCCCCTGACGAAAGCATTCCCCCGGTGAGACCATTAAGTTCAACAATACCTGTATTATTTGGGTCTAACCAATCTTTTAATCGATCTGATGATGTTGAACCATTATTCCAAGATGTTGAAAATTTACCATACCAATCTGAATTACTTGGATACGAACACGAAGAATAACCACCATAAAGTTGACCGACTATTTTATGCTCTTGATCGTACAAGGGTGAACCCGAAGATCCACCTTCTGTAACTCCATCGTCCCAAATAACTTTCCAAAAGGATTCGGATGGGTTTGCGACATATCCTAAAGCAGATGTTGATATTGATGGATCGTAATCATAAGAAATTTTTTTTATATCACCACTAGGGTGGTGAATACCCACAGTAGAAGTTGGCTCTGCATTTATTGCCGACCAACCACTATAGTAAACATTATAATTTACTGGCGGTGTATCATCCAACATTATTAAAGCAAAGTCAGATGTAGAATTACTTGCTTTTAACGTTGCACCAACAAGTGTTTGCGGAGTTGGATCACTGACCGGATTGTTACAATTGATACTTTCATAATTAAACCAAAAAAGCCATGTGTTCATATTTCCATGCTGAATATGGTTAGCAGTTAAAACATACGGTGCATAATTACCCTTAATATTATTAATCAATAAACCTGTACCTAATTGATCTCCGCTACCAAGTAAAATCATGACAACAGATTTTACTTCATTTTGCCAATCTGCCGCCTCAGGACAATGAACATTATTATTACAGGCAGCAGATTCTCCAAAACCCAGCCCTTTTTCTAATTTTTTATCAATGGAATGAAATAAATTTCTGTATGCATGAACAATTCGAGATATACTGATTTCTCCTTTTTGATTTACATTTGCAGGTTCATAATATTCAAGTACAATATCATCTCCTTTAATTAACCCTGTCGCGAACTTTTTATGCTTCTTGTTGTTTTGTGATGTGTATGCGCCTAATACCATTTTTTTATCTGCACTATAAACAAAAAAAGAAGCGCCTTCCGGTAGCCAGAATCTATCGTAAAGTAAGTTAATAGAGTATGCCCCTTCTGAAAAAATTTCTAACCGCCATAATCTACTTCCATCAAGAAAATTATACCAAGTTCCACTGTTTTGAAAATTATATGAAACATCAAAACCATAGCCAAAACGGAATGCTTCATCTTTTGTTTTAGCAGAATCTTCCCGCAACAAACGATTTATATCAATTTTGTCCATTTTCTTTTTTTCAAAAGTGCCTGTAACATCATGGTTAAAAGAAAACGGTACTCCTTCTTTAGTTATTTGAGAGTAGTTAATTGAATATGTAAAAAGCAAACAGACAAAAATTATAAATATAATTTTGACTTTCATAAATCGCCATTTTATTTTTCAAAATTCATTTTTGAACTACCAGAATAAAAAATCTTAAAATAACTTGAATCAATACTGTATGATCTAGCATGATACAATGCTTCCGTAAATCCCGACCACGATAAACGACCACAGCCGGCTTTCGTGCCACCCGCTGCTGTAATAATTAGAACCTGATTCTCAGGAACATGATAAAAACCTGACAAAGTATTACAATCATTTTGACCGGAAAAAGTAGTATCATTATTAAAACAGATCGTATAAATCCGACTACTATCAGGTACGATAAGAGAATCCGGAGTTTCAACAGATTTTAGTCGCCATAAAATATTGCGAAACTCCATTTCAGTATTCCCTTTATTTTCGCTTTCTGTAGTATATTTTTTACTACAAGAAGTAAAAAATAGCAAGTAGATACATAACAAAAAAAATATAGTTTTCTTCATTACTACTACCCTCCTTCGTTTGAAATATGAAATTTGATCTGTTTTCTCAAAAGCAATAGTAATATTGGTAAATCCTAATTGGTAAATTCTAATTTCAATCCTTGAATATTCATTTTATTGAGTAAAAAAATTACAATTCAGTCTTTATGTTTTATTTATCTCGTCTGGCAATCATTGCCGCACCAACCAGCGCTACCAGCAGCACAACCGAAGCAACTTCAAACGGCAGAGCGTGCGTGGTAACTAATGCATTACCGATATTCGGCGCCGTTGATGTGGCGGTGATTTCCGCTCCCGGACCGCCGAAGAACCAATCCGTAACCGTATAAAAACCGGCGAGAGTTCCGAGTAACGCCGCCGTAACAATCAGCGCCGGCGCAAACTTTAGTGTTTCGGATTGAATATCTACGCTGATTGATCTGTTCGTTAGCATGACGCCGAATAAAATTAAGACTAAAATTCCGCCGACATACACTAATATCTGCGTTACCGCAAGAAAATCCGAATTGAGCAGAACATACAATCCTGCCACGCCGAAGAATGTAAAGAGCAGCGCAAATGCCGCATAGACTACATTTTTTGTAAAGGCAACAAATGCCGCCGAGGCGACAGTAATGACGGCAAAAAGATAAAAGAGCCAGTCGGGTGTTGTAAGGGTTGAAAGTGTTTCCATAGTTTTTTAATGTGTCGTTGTTTTACTTTGTCGTTTTAATTTTTTCGTGGTCGTTCGGACTTTCTTCTTTTGTCATTCCGAAATCTGCGTTTTGTGCAGATGAGGAATCTCGTGTTCGTTGTCATTCACGATTGAGATTCCTCGCTCGCCCCTTCGGGCTTCGCTCGGAATGACATACCACTCTAACTTCTTCTTTGTCATTCCGAAATCTGCGTTTTGTGCAGATGAGGAATCTCGTGTTCGTTGTC
>JACFMZ010000057.1 GCA_019455105.1 Bacteroidota bacterium
CCATAAACGTTATTTAAATACTTCTTTACATCGCCGTAATTAATATTGGAAAGAATAATGTATGCAGAATCAGAGCCGGTAAATACTTTTACGTATGAAGTTGCAAACGCCTGTAGTGTGCTTGCTATTTGAACCGTTGAAGCAGTTAATGCTCTTTCCGTCATTGCCAGAGGAGAAAATTCTTCTGCATCATCAAAATATTTTGTTTGAAATACCGTTCTGTCGCCGGTGTAGAAATTCCATAAAGAAAAATCGACATATTCCCGCTCAATAGTTGTTGATAAGTTGTTCAATGCAGTTTGAACAGCCGCAACAGGCCTTTCAAGCGCCACAGCATTCCATACTTCACGCATTGCCTGAACGCCGAATTTCTTCATTAAAAAAATTCCAAAAATTGCCCGTTCATATCCTCGGGATAAACTATTGTTCGCATTCGTAAAAAGAGGAATTGAAGAAATGTGTGAATAATAAGTTTTCAAATCAAACAGATAATCTTTCGCTTCACGAAACACGGTATTTTCCATCGCTTCGGCGGTTAATTCATAAAAATAAGAATCATCTTCCCACAGTCCGTAATTACCGACTTGTATTGCGTGAAAATATTCGTGAGCGGCTGTTGCCCGCAAGGCAAGCATTCCCATTGTTCTATAACCGCTCCCAAAATCATTATCAATCTGTATGTATGTCGGATATTGTGTGTTTGTTTTTTGCGGAGAAATCGGGTAATCACTTTCCGGAACGGTTTCTCCGAATATTAATTGGCTTCCGTATTCAATAATATAAATATCATATTCTCCGCCGTCTCCTCTCCCCGCATCCGAAGGGGGAGCGGGAAACTGGAATTCCTGAACTTCTTTTTTATAGACCATATCAAAGATTGCCGCTGCCGAATCGACAAATTGAGAATATGTTCCCGGGATTCTATTTCCCGTTTCGGTAAGAAGTGCCGGGGTGTTACTTCCGGTTGTATCGAAATGGATTCGAAAGTTCCCCGACGGCGAACGTCGTGAGGTCTGCAGTAATGGGCGCGATGATGCGGGAACGGCCGTTTTATTTTTTCTGCTTTGTCGTAACGTTTCAAAATGTGCGGGCATTCTGCACTTCTCATCAGCATGAACATTCACAAGAAGAAAAAGAAACAGAATAAGTATATTACTTCGAACCATAGTGAATTGTTAAATAATATTTTTTCGGATTGGTGTAAACAATATCCGGAAAACCGTCATTGTTCAAATCGGCGCAGCGGAAAGAAGCATTTTCCGGAAGACCAAGAAGCGGAATTTTCGGTGAAAACAATCCATTTCCTCTGCCGTAATACAAATATAACGTAGAGGATTTCCTTTCTAACAAAACAATATCCGGAATTCCATCCTGATTATAATCAATACTTTGAATATCCTGCGTTGAAGCAACCGTTATATTAGAATCAATCAGCACATACGGCTGAAGCGCTCCGCCTGTTCCGCCTAAAATAATGCCAAGCGTATTGTCAGGAAGCAGATTGAGGAGACAATCTTTTTCACCATCGCCGTTAAAATCATCGACAAGCATAACCGCTTTCTCAACAAACTTAGAAGGCAAAGGAATGTTCCGTGAAACTCCTTTAAAATTATCAAGAGAATCATTTAATGTTGTGCCGAAATAATACCCTTTCGTTACATCATCAAAGTATGTATACAGCAAATCGGTATGAGCATCATTATTTAAATCGGCAATGTTTGCACCAAGAATTTTTGCCGGCACAATGGGAATTAAATTTTTTGTAATAAAGCGCGTCTCAACAACTTGTTTAAAATATTTTATGGTGTTATCGCTTGTAAAATTTGTAACAAAAAAATGTATTCCGGTTTCCGTCAGCGAAATATCCGGAAAAACCGCCGACGGACGCATTTGCAGCGGAATGATATACGAAACAATATCTTCATACATACCGCGAGAAGTATCTTTGCCGCTTTCAATGGTAATAATCGAAAGCTGGTAAGGATTTCCATGCCTGAGAAGAAACGTAATCGCCGTATCGTTTTGAGCATACCATTGAAGCGAGGCAGGATTATTCGAGACCTGCACCGTCAGCCGATTGGAGAAATCGTATTGCTCCCCGTTGAACAGTAGATCCAGCGTTGATGATGCGCCGTTGGAAACAGCAATATCAAGATTGCCGTCGGCATTATAATCACCAATGGTAATGGCATTCGGCGCATTTCCGACCGCTAAATTCTGTTCAAGTGACGATGTTTCATTTTTGTTCCAAAAGATTTCATATTCATGATTTTGTGTGAAGCGGATAATTTCATTTATATTATCGCCGTCAACATCGCCGACTATTAATTTACCGGCTCCCGTTTCGCATCCGTACACAACTTCATCATTCCAATATCCTGCAGCGCGAGTAGTAACAATAGAAAATGAGCCTTCTACAGTATTATCTAAAACAATATCATTGCTTGAAGATGAGTGAACATGCGCTAAAAACATTTCCGCGGGAAATACTGAAAGAGGCAGTGTTTGTACTTCCTGAAAACTTCCTAACCCATCTCCGGCTAACAAACGCAAAACTTTATTTTGAGATGATGCAATGGCAAGATCGATATTATTATCCTTTGTAAAATCCGCCGCCAGTACATGCGTTGTATCGCTGCCGAATTGAAATGTTGATTGCAGTGAATACTGGAGATTTCCAAACCCGATATAAATCTGCGTTTCATTTGATAACCAATTATGAATAATCAAATCAGGAATTCTGTCTCCATTAATGTTCGTAACAATGATGTCATTAACCGGTATTCCTTCAAACAACGTCCGCACCGGCTGAAACGTAAAATTTTTCTTTCCCAGCAGCACGGCAATGCCGGAAGAAAGTTTTCCGATACAAAGAATATCCGGTATTCTGTCATTATTAATATCGCTGACAATAACCTTTTCAGGGTAGAACGAAACCGGATAACTTTGCTTTGAATACACGGTATCGGAGCCTTTGCTTAAAAATACTTCAATAGAATTTTTTTCTCTTTGAACGGAAATAAAATCGTCAAACCCGTCGTTATTCAGTTTAGCAGCGGCTAAATAATTCGTTATCGTTCCCTGCTGAATGATATTTTTTTTTGAAAAATATTCCGTAGACTCCGTAGCAGCAATAACGATTGAAGAATTTTCCTGATCAAAATAGAGCATTATATTTTTCTTGGAAGTCGTTGAAGCAAGCAAGACGGGATAAAAAGGAACCGACGAGACACGGTGGGTTGTTACCGTTGAAACAAGAGAAACACCGTTGAGATGAGCGCTGGTTCGTTCAAATTCTAAAAAGCTTAAAATGAGAACAGGTAAAAAAAACGATTGAAAATAAAATTTCCCTGCAACGTTTCGCACACTGAGTTACTTTATTGTGATAATTTTTTACGTCGCTGCAAGCGCAGTTCCCGCCGCTTCAACGCATCCGAAAACCTTCGCTCTTCATCCGGCGAAGCGACAGCAATTTGCGGTACTTCAACGGGGTTCCCGGCGGAGTCGAGAGCAACAAACGTCAGATAGGCGGTATTTGCATGCAGTATTTTTCCGGTCAACATATTTTCCGAAAGCACCTTCACGCCGACTTCCATTGAAGTACGAAATACACGATTTATTGATGCCAGCAGCGTAACGACTTCACCGGTTTTTATCGGGTGAATAAAATTTAATTCATCCACCGAGGCGGTAACACACACATGTTTTGAATGTCTTGCCGCAGCAATGGCAGCGACCAAATCGATCCAGTGCATTAACTGTCCGCCTAAAAGATTTCCTAACTGATTTGTATCATTTGGCAATACCAGCTGCGTCATGCTCGCTTGTGAATTTTTAAGGGGAAGTTCAGATCTCATAGCCATGAGCGTAATTTTTCAAAAAAAGTTGGATTCGGATGCGCCATATCGTACTGAATATCCGCACGCAGTTTCGTAATCTTTTCTTTCAAATCAGTCTGAGGATATTTTTCTTCGACAATGGAAAGCGTGTTTAAGGCAGCAGTATAATCTCTTCGTTCGTATTGACATTTGGCTTTCCAAAAATAACCGTCGTCGGTGTACTGGCTGTCGTGATACTGCTCAATTAAATCATCAAAATATTTAATTGCTGCCCGGTAATATTCCAATCGATAATAGAGTAATCCGTTTTCAAAAACTTTTTTTGCAATCTTATCAGAAAGCTCGCTGAGTTTTGTTTCTGCATCCTGCACCAAAGTATCCTTCGGATAAAATTCAATAAAATTTTGAAATTCATCGATTGCCAATTTTGTATATTTTTGATCCAACTGCGCTCGCGGCGATAATTCATAAAACGATAAAGCTTTCTTGTAGCGTGCAAGAGGCGCAAATGGGCTTGAAGGCATAAGCCGGACAAGATTGTCGTACTCCGAAGCAGCTAAAATAAATTCTCCTCTTTTAAATCTGCATTCTGCCAAATAATACTGCGCTTTATCGGCAAATTCGCTTCCGGGGTATTGGATGATAATTAATTTAAATGCTTCAATGGCTTCTAAATAATCATCATTATTATACAGCGCTTCGGCTTTGGAGTATTGAACGTCAACAGGAAGCGTTTCAACTTCTTTCGTTGAAGAGCAGGCAGAAAGAAAGAATACTGAAAGCAATAAGGAGAAAAAATATACGTGTGTTTTCATTGAATGAGAATATTTGATAAGTTTTGTGTCCGTATAAATAATTTGCGAATTTCTGTTGAATCGCTCATTCGTTTCGGCTGGAACGATGCCGTAATCGGAAGTATTTTTTCAAAATGCACGGCGGTTCCTTCAATAGTTTTTTCAAAAATAAATTTTACGCCGTAGGCACGCTGCGTCCAATATTTCTGAGGCTGATAAAAAACAAAATTGCCCAATGAGGCAACAATATAACTTTCTTGTATTTTATTTATGCCGTACGATACATGCGGATGATGACCGAGAAAGAGCATCACTCCATGAGCCGCACATTTTTCTGCAATTTTTCTGGTCCGATACGCAGGGGTGTCCAGATATTCTCCGCCTCCATGGTAGCTGACGATAATTGCATCAACGAATGAACGAACTGAATCAATTGCGGCGAAGAGCAACGTTGTATCACAGAAAGCAACATTCTCCTGCCATCCGCGCTCAAAATTCATTAAATCTGTTACTGCAAAGATAGCAAATTTTATATTGTTTTCCTCAACAATAAGCGGATGATATAAATCTTTTCTTTGATGAGCCGTTCCGATATAGAGAATGCCGGCAGAATCTAAATTCGCCATTGTTTCAAGGAGCGCTTTCTTTCCATAATCAAACATGTGGTTATTTGCCGTAGAAACAATTTTAATTCCGGCATTTTTCAGCGCTGCTGCTCCTTCCAGCGGACCGGTAAAGATTAAATTATTTTTTGGGTGCTGCGTTTCTCCGTGTTGGTTGGAAAGCTGCGATTCTAAATTCACAAATAGAATATCTGCAGAATCATCAGCGAAATTTATTTTTTTAAACGGATAATCTATATCGCCCCGCAGAATCTGCTGCCCGACTTTTCTTCCTAAATTCACATCGCCGTACGCGACAAAAACAACTTGTGAAACAGCCGGAGTTTCCGGTATATTTTGCGCGCCAAGAAACTGCAGCATAAAAATATTTAACCAAAAGAATACGCGGGTATTCATTTTTTCTTCAACAGAATTATTTTTCAAATGTAATTTTTAACTTCGAATGGTAAAAAAAAGATAGATTGCAATTCCTGTTGCTGCGGTAATAATTAAAGGATCTAAAATGCTGTCGAAAAATTTTCTCGGCGCTCTTTCCCCCTTCAAAATAATAACGCCGTTTTGTTCAATGTTATCAATATCGGAAAACAACAAAGTATCTGAAAAAGATTTTTGTATTGTTCCTGCCCATATCAGTTTTCGTGTCGGAGTTTCTTCAAACGAAAAAATGGCTTCAACAGAAACGCTCCGTTGAACTTTTGAAGAAGAAAAGAAACCATCTGAAAACGGTTCGGAATAACGAATGACCGGCGGAGGAAAGAGTATGTTCGCCGTTATATCAGCGGTATCTAAAAAAAAAAGATTTGATACATAATTTTGCAGTATCTCCATTGCGGATTGTCTGGCAAGAGAATATACTGAACCGGCCGTAAGAGTAACAGTTAATGATGAAGTATGCGGCAACGATGCTTCCACTGCCGCATACTCATTCAAGGAATCACATAATTGTTTTACAATTGAGGCGTTGCTTTGTCTTTGGTAATCCTGAGAGAAAAGATTTGAAGCCATCAGAACAACCAACACGCCGCAAAAGATAAAACATTTATGCATAAATACCGCGAAGTTTTAAAGTCTTTGCAACTTTATCAATAGCGTTAATATATGCCGCAATACGTAATGAAACTTTGTGCTTCCCTGCTGTGTCATACACGCTGTCGAATGCGTTTTTCATCATTCGTTCTAAGCGGCGATTAACGCGATCTAATGACCAGTAATAGCCGACACGGTTTTGCACCCATTCAAAATATGATACTGTTACGCCGCCGGCATTGGCAAGAATATCCGGTGCGACGATAATACCGCGTTCATTTAAAATCGGATCTGCTTTCGCCGTCGTCGGACCGTTTGCTCCTTCGATAATAATTTTTGCTTTAATTTTTCCGGCATTTTTTTCAGTTATTTGATCTTCTTTTGCCGCCGGAATTAACACATCGCATTCAAGTTCCAATACTTCGGCTTGCGTAATTTTTTCTGCACCAGTAAAGCCGCTTAAGACTTTATTTTGACGGACATATTCCATTGCTTTATCAACATCAATTCCGCGCTTGTTATAATATCCGCCGGTAATATCGGCAATACCGACAATCTTACAACCCTGTTCACGAACTAATTTCGTTGTCATGGAACCGACATTTCCAAAACCTTGCACAACAACTGTTGTATCTTTTGGTTTTAATCCTACTTTTTCCATTGCACCCATTGTTGTAATCATTACACCGCGCCCTGTGGCTTCACGGCGTCCGTGTGAACCGCCGATTAAAATTGGTTTTCCGGTAACCACACCGCTGACTGTTCGGCGCATATGCATAGAGTACGTATCCATAATCCACGCCATGGTTTGCTCGTTGGTATTCATATCCGGTGCGGGAATATCTTTATCATCACCGAATACATCCATCATATTTGCGGTATAGCGACGCGTTATTTTTTCTAATTCTACAGCGGTAAGTTTTGAAGGATCACATTTTACGCCCCCCTTCGCACCGCCGAAAGGTACATCAAGTAAGGCGCATTTCCAGGTCATCCAAGCGGCGAGTGCTTTCACTTCATCAATATCAACATCAGGAGCGTAACGAATTCCGCCTTTTGAAGGACCAAGAATATCGTTGTGAATAACTCGGTGTCCTTCAAATATTTCTACATTTCCGTTATCCATTTGTATCGGTATGGAAACGGTAACTTGTTTTGCGGGAGTCTTTAAATATTGATACACGCCCGGTTCGAGACCTAATATTTCTGCAGCATAATCAAAGCGTTCCATCATTGATTGAAATGGATTTTCTTTATCTTTAATCGGTGCTGGTTCTTTGTAAGAATTGGAATCTTGTACCATAAATAACCTCGTATGTTTTAGTTGGTTGTTTTATTTCTTTTTTCTCTGTAAAGAGTTTTGAAGCTGCTGAATTGTAAACTCAACGGAATCATCAACAAAGTGGCGTGAAAATCTCCGTGCTCGTCTGGTTTCATTGGCGTCAATTTCTGCAACAATCAAATCTTCTTCAAAAATTTTTCCCTTCGCAATTGTTGCTCCTGAAGGGCTTACGATATGCGAACCGCCCCAAAAATTTACGCCGTCTTCAAAGCCTGTTCTATTGCAAAAGGCAATTGGCGTGCTTAATAATCTCGCATACGTTCGCTGCTGTTCATGATTAACAGCCGCGGCTGTTAATTCATCTGAATTTTCCGAGAGTCGCGTTGGACCGGCTGTTAAGCTAAAAATAATTTCTGCGCCGTCGTGTGCCAATATATACGGAAGTGAAAGATGCCAAAGGTCTTCGCAAATAAGAATACCGAGTTTTCCGTGTTTCGATTGGAAACAGCGGACATCATTTCCACGGTTAAAATACCGCATTTCTTCGAACATTCCGTAGGTCGGCGGGTAAATTTTTTTATGGGCAGAATAGATTTTCCCGTCTTCAACAACAAAGGCGGAATTATACAAGCCGTAGTTTTCCGCCTCTTCAACCCCGCCGAAAATGATTGTAATTTTTTTACTAAGCGGAAAAATTTTTTTAAAAACAGCATTCGGTTCGGCGCGTACGGCAACATCCCAGTTGAGATCTTTAATGGAATATCCGGTAAGACTCAGTTCCGGGAAAACGACAATATCTGCTTTTTGCACAATTGCTTTTTCAATATATTCAAGATGATGCAAAAGATTTTTTTGCAAATCTCCGATCACTGAATCAATCTGTGCTAAAGCAATGGTGCATTTCATATTAAGATATAATTACGTCATTAGATAATTCGTTGGTATCGCCGGCTTTCATCGGAAATTCCCGCGCCAGCACTTCTCCAATTTGTTTTACCGCTTCAATAATTCCATCCGCAAATTTATTTTGCCGAAAATAGTCAATCATCTTCAGCGCCAGAACATCCCAAAATTCTTTCGTTACTTTTTTATGAATTCCCTCATCACCGATAATTTGAAACTTCTGATCGCTGATTAGCAGAAAAACCAACACGCCGGTCTTATCCTTTGTGTTATTCATTCCCAACTCATGGAAATTTTTTAAGGCAAGATCGTACACCGGAAGATACCGGTCTTTCCACGCGCGGCGTTTTTGCACCTGAACCCGTACCTCGCCGATTGTTGTCTTTTCCACTTCTGAAATGGTTTTAGCAATCAGGTCAAGTTCATCTTTGGTAAGAATATTTTTCGAGAAAAAACTCATGCAAGCACCTCATTGGTTCGTTCTAAAACTAATTCTAATTTTCGAATTTTTTCGATCATGGAAAGATACGTTTTGGGTGATAATGATTGATAGCCGTCTGAGAAAGCTTTCTCCGGATGTGTGTGGACTTCTAAAATAAGTCCATCAGCGCCTGCGGCTACAGCCGCCTGCGCCATCGGCGGAACAAGATCCCAGGCGCCGGTTCCGTGGCTCGGATCGACAATAATCGGCAGATGAGAAAGTTTTTTAATAAGCGGAACAGCGTTCAAATCAAGCGTGTTTCGAGTGTATGTTTCAAAAGTGCGGATTCCCCGTTCACAGAGAATAACATTATAATTTCCTCGAGCAAGAATATATTCCGCCGCCATTAATAACTCTTCAATGGTAGAACTGAATCCGCGTTTTAGAAGAACCGGCTTTTTCATCTCGCCGATTTTTTCTAATAACGAAAAATTATACATATTTCGCGCGCCGATTTGAAGAAGATCAGAATATTCCGCAACGGCAGAAAGTGTTTCCGTATCTTTCACTTCCGTAACCACTTTCAATCCCGTCTTTTCTGCCGCCTCTTTGAGATATTCCAAGCCTTCAAGTTTTAATCCTTGAAAAGCATACGGAGAACTTCTTGGCTTAAAGGCTCCGCCTCGCAGCAGTTTCGCTCCGGATTCTTTGACGAGTTCTGCAATTTCTAAAATCTGCTCTCGACTTTCAACAGAACATGGTCCGGCAATAATTTGAATTTCCTCGCCGCCGAACTCAACACCGCCGACATTAACAATTGTTTTGTCCGGTTTAAAATCTCTGCTGACTAATTTGAACGGTTTAGAAACCGAAACAACATCCACAACACCGGACAGGGAAAGGAAATTATCGGGTGAGACTTTCGCTTTATTTCCGGTAATGCCGATCGCCACGCGTTGAACGCCCGGAATTTCGTGAGGCGTAAAGCCGAGTTGAAGCACATGCGACTTTACATTTTCAATTTCTATTCGAGAAGCATCTTTTTTGAGAAGAATTAACATTGCTCTTTTAATTTTTTAATCAATACGTTACCAGCTTCCGCTTGAACCGCCCCCGCCGAAACTACCGCCTCCGCCGGACCAGCTGCCTCCTCCTCCACCGCCGCCAAATGAACCCCACGAACTTCCGCCGCTACCGCCGCCTCCGCCCCACCACCACATGCCTGAAGAACGATGACCGCGCGAAGAGATTCCCTGTTTCATATTTCGAAATGCTGAAATGATTGAAAAGAAAAATACGATAGCGACAATAAGCAATCCCACCCACAAGTCATCATTTTGATTTTGTTCTTCCGCTTTGTATTCACCTTTTGTGACGGCAATAATGGAAGTTACTGCTGCATCTAATCCTTCATAATATTTATCCTGACGAAAATACGGAGCCATCTGGTTTCGAATAATATCGTTTGTCAACGCATCCGTTAACACACCTTCCAAACCGTAACCGACTTCGATGGACATTTTGTGATCTTCTTTCGCAACAAGAACAAGCACGCCGTTATCTTTTCCCTTTTGTCCGATTTTGTTTTGTTTTAAAATTTCCATTCCATAATCACGGATTTCATTTTCACCGAGTGTCGGAATAAGAAGAAGTAGAATTTGATTCGATGTGCTGTCTTCGTACGTTAAGATTTTTGAACGAAGAGAGGAATATTCAGACGGGGTTAATGTATTTGTAAGATCTGTAACAGGATCGTGCACAATCGGAACCGGCACTTCCTGTGCGTTTAATAGCAAAGTGCATGTTAAGAATAAAGAAAAAAAGAAAAAAACATCGCGAAGCAAATTTCTTTGTTGTTGTTTTACATTCTTCATTTCATCACAAAGTTAGAATTGAACTTTCGGCGGATTTTCTGCTCCGGTCTGTGCCTGGAAGTATTGTTTTTCTCTAAAACCGCCAAAACCAGCAATCATATTTGTCGGAATGGTGCGGATAGTTTGATTGTAGGATTGAACAACTTCATTAAACCGTTTGCGTTCAACGCTGATGCGATTTTCTGTTCCTTCAAGCTGCGACTGTAATTGTAAAAAGTTTTCGTTCGCTTTTAAATTTGGATATTGCTCAACGGTAACAAGCAGCCGGGAAAGTGCAGAAGAAAGCTGTCCCTGAGTTTGTTCAAATTGTCGAAATGCCTGCGGGTTGTTTAACAATTCCGGCGAAAGAGTAATTTGCGTTGCTTTTGCTCGTGCTTCAATAACACCTTCTAATGTGGATTTTTCAAAATTTGCATATCCCTTAACCGTTTCAACAAGGTTAGGAATAAGATCCATTCGGCGCTGGTATTGGTTTTCAACCTGCGCCCACGCGCTGTTTACTCCTTCATCCAATTTTACAATATTGTTGTATATTCCAACGCCCCACATAATGATTAGAATAATTACTCCGACTATCGACAAACCAATAATTAGACCTTTTTTCATAACATAACCCTCATTAACAATTAATTTGTTAGTAACCAATTACAAAGTAGTGAAAGAATGAGTGAAATACAAAGTACAAATAACCCGTAAAACCAAAGGATATGTGCATTATTTCAGCAAAGAACGCGAAATAACAATTCGTTGAATTTCGGAAGTTCCTTCATAAATTTCCGTAATTTTTGCGTCGCGTAAATAGCGTTCAACATTATATTCCCGTACATAACCGTAGCCGCCGTGAATTTGAATTGCTTCTAACGCAGCTTTCACAGCAACTTTTGAAGCAAAAAGTTTTGCCATTGCCGCTTCTTTTCCGAATGGTTTATCGGCATCTTTTAACGCTGCAGCATTATACAAAAGTAGTCTCGCTGCTTCAATCTCGGTTGACATATCTGCCAGCTTAAATTGAATTGCCTGCAAATCTGCAATGGGTCTGCCGAACGCTTTTCGTTCTTTTGCATATTTTAACGACGCATCCAAACATGCCTGAGCAATACCGAGCGCTTGAGCAGCAATTCCGATTCGCCCACCTTCCAGCGTCATCATAGCAAATTTAAATCCGAATCCTTCATCTCCTAATCTGTTAGCAGCCGGAACTTTTACGTTTTCAAAAGTTAATGAAACAGTATCCGAGCTTCGAATGCCGAGCTTTCGTTCTTTTTTTCCGTGCGAAAATCCTGGCATTCCTTTTTCAAGAATAAATGCGCTGATTCCTTTTGAACCTTTCGAAGCATCGGTTTGCGCCACCACAAGAAAATAATCGGCATTGATTCCGTTCGTAATCCAGTTTTTAATTCCGTTCAGAATATAATAATCATCTTCTTTTACTGCTGTGGTGTGCTGATTTGTGGCGTCACTTCCTGCTTCGGGTTCGGAAAGCGCAAAGGCGCCGAGCTTTTTCCCCTGTGCAAGCGGAAGCAGATATTTTTGCTTTTGTTCTTCATTGCCGAATTTATTCAATCCGTAACAGACAAGAGAATTATTGACTGACATAATAACGCCGCAAGAAGCATCGGCACGGGAAATTTCCTCTATCGCGATGGCGTAACTGAGCGTATCAAGGCCGGCACCGCCATACTGTTCGGGAACCACCATTCCCATAAAACCAAGCTCGCCGAGTTCTTTTATCTGCACGTGCGGAAAAAGTTCTTTTTCATCTCTCTCGTCAGCCGACGGAGCTAATTTTTCTTCTGCAAATTGGCGTGCAGTTTCGCGTATCATTGCGTGAGTTTCATTGAGTTCGAAGTTCATTCATTCCTCATTGATTAGTAAGTGAAAGTAGAATAATACTGTTTGTATTTTTTACTTTGTTGTGAATTTATTTTTGCTGCGAATAATCGTAAAACCCTTTTCCGGATTTTCTGCCGAGATGCCCTGCTGCTACCATCTTTTTCAATAACGGACAAGGACGATATTTTGTATCGCCAAGTCCTTCGTGTAAAACATTCATAATGGAAAGGCAGACATCAAGCCCGATAAAATCTGCCAGCGTCAGCGGACCCATCGGATGATTCATTCCAAGTTTCATTACAGTATCAATCGCTTCCGGCGTCGCTACTCCTTCCATAACACAATACATTGCTTCGTTGAGCATCGGCAGAAGCACTCTGTTGGAAACAAACCCGGGATAATCATTCACTTCAACCGGTGTTTTTTCTATTGCTTCTGCAAGCTCTTTCACCTTAGTAAACGTTTCGTGAGAAGTTGCCAATCCGCGAATAACTTCAACAAGTTTCATCATCGGCACGGGGTTCATAAAATGCATTCCAATAACTTGCTGCGGGCGTTTTGTAACCGCGGCAATTTCCGTAATTGAAATTGAAGAAGTGTTCGATGCCAGCACGGCGCCGACGGGAGCATTAGCATCAATAGTTTTAAAAATATTCAGTTTAATTTCTTTGTTTTCCGTTGCCGCTTCAATCACAAGGTCTGCCGAACGCACTGCTTCAGCAAGATTAAGCGTAGTGGTAATATGAGCAAGTGTGGAAGCTTTCTGTTCTTCCGTGATAGTTCCTTTTTTTATCTGGCGGTCAAGATTTCCGGAAATAGTTTTTAATCCGCGCACCAAAAATTCTTGTTGAATATCATTCATCGTAACAGAGTAACCATATTGCGCAAAAACGTGGGCAATACCGTTTCCCATTGTTCCTGAACCGATAACTGTAATATTCTTCATGATAATTAATTCTCCTTTACATTATAACAGTTCAACAATCATTCCGCTCGCTTCGCCGCCGCCGATACAAATGGCAGCCATTCCTTTTTTCTTCTGTTGTTGTTTTAAAGCATGAAGAAGCGTAACAAGAATTCTGGCTCCGCTCGCGCCGATTGGATGGCCTAATGCCACTGCGCCGCCGTTCACATTTACTTTCTTAACATCAATTCCTGCAATTTTATTTACGGCAAGCGTTACAACGGCAAACGCTTCATTAATTTCAAATAAATCAATTTCATCCAATTTCATTTTTGCTTTGTGTAACACTTTTGGAATAACATCCGCCGGCGCGGTGGTGAACCAATCCGGTGATTTTGCGGCGGAAGCTGAAGCAATAATTTTTGCAATCGGCTTCACTCCTAACTCTTTTGCTTTTTCTGCAGACATGAGAACTACGGCAGCGGCGCCGTCGTTTATTTTTGAAGAATTCGCCGCCGTTACGGTTCCATCTTTTTGAAAAGCCGGACGAAGCTGCGGAATTTTTTCAAAATTTGTTTTAAAAGGTTCTTCGTCGTTTTCTACATAAGTAACTTCACCTTTCTTCCCAGGAATTGAAACGTTCACAATTTCATCCTTAAATTTTCCGCCGGCGACAGATTCCTGTGCACGCTTGTAACTGAGAATTGCAAATTCATCCTGCGCCTCTCTCGGAATTTCACATTCTTTCGCACACTTATCCGCAAAGTTTCCCATCGGCACGCCTTGATAAATATCCTGTAAGCCGTCGCGCATTAAGGAATCCTGAAATTCACCGTGACCGTAGCGGTAACCGTATCGTGCCTGCGGAACCAAGTACGGCGCGTTGGACATGCTTTCCATTCCGCCGGCAACAATAACCTCCGCATCGCCAAGAGCCACTGCCTGCGAAGCAAGCATTACTGCTTTTAATCCGGAGCCGCAGACTTTATTCACCGTCATCGTTTGAACGGAAGATGGAAGTCCGGCATACAGCGCCGCTTGACGCGCAGGAGCCTGTCCCACACCGGCTTGTACGACATTTCCCATAATCACTTCATCAACAATTTCTTTTGAAATATTTGCGCGCTTCACCGCTTCTTCAATAACAATGGCGCCGAGTTTCGGAGCGGTTATTGCACTTAATGCGCCTCCGAATGAACCAATCGGCGTTCTACAAGCACTGACAATGACGACTTCTTTCATAAAATTTCCTTTCATTCAAAACTAAAATATTCAGAAGAATTGTAATAAAAATACCGATAAGTCTCTGAATATCCAACGGGAATATCTTCTGTTCAAGGATGTTTAAAACAAAAAAACCATCTTTTTACAGATGGTTTTTTCAAAAATTTTAACTATTCATTGACTTCAGAAACTCTTTATTCGTCTTTGTCCCTTTCATTTTCTCCAGCAAAAATTCCATGGCTTCTACAGGATTGAATTCGCTTAAGAACTTTCGGAGAATCCAGACACGGCTCATTTCGTCTTCCGTGAGAAGCATTTCTTCTTTTCGTGTTCCGGAACGATTAACATCCACAGCAGGAAATATTCTGCGGTCGCTCAGTTTGCGGTCGAGAACAATTTCCATATTTCCGGTTCCTTTAAATTCTTCGAAGATTACTTCATCCATTCTGCTTCCGGTTTCAATTAACGCCGTAGCAATAATTGTTAAGCTTCCTCCCCCTTCAATATTTCTGGCGGCGCCGAAAAATCTTTTCGGTCTGTGTAACGCCATGGCATCAACACCGCCGGAGAGAATTTTTCCCGAATGCGGTGTTACAGTATTATGGGCGCGCGCAAGGCGGGTAATACTGTCTAACAGAATAACCACATCTTGTTTCGATTCAACAAGGCGTTTTGCTTTTTCCAATACCATATCAGAAACCTGTACGTGGCGTTCGGGCGGTTCATCAAAGGTAGAAGCGACAACTTCCGCCGTTACGTTTCGCTCCATGTCGGTAACTTCTTCAGGGCGTTCGTCTATCAACAGCATCATCATTTTTACTTCGGGATGGTTGCGGGCTATGCTGTTCGCCAGTTTTTGAAGCATAATTGTTTTACCGGCTTTCGGCGGCGAAACAATTAAACCGCGCTGTCCTTTTCCAATCGGCGAAAGCATATCCAAAATACGCATGGAAAATTCGCCGGGAGCGGTTTCTAATTTTAACCGTTCATCCGGATAGAGAGGCGTTAAGTTATCAAAAAGAATACGTTCGCGGATTTTTTCCGGATCTTCTTCATTCACCGCTTCAACACGAAGCAGCGCGAAAAATCGTTCCCCTTCTTTTGGAGGGCGCACCTGCCCGCTGACGGTATCGCCGGTGCGCAGGGCAAACTTTTTAATTTGCGACGGTGAAACATAGATATCGTCTGGCGAAGGTAAATAATTATAATCGACCGAACGTAAAAAGCCGTAGCCGTCGGGTAAAACTTCAAGCACGCCTTTGCTGAATGTCTGCCCGTCTTTAGAGCTTTGTGCTTCAAGTATTTTAAATATCAGTTCTTGTTTGCGAAGGTCGCTGTAGCCGGAGAGTCCAAGGTCTTTGGCAATTTTTGAAAGGTCAGAAATTTTTTTGGACTTTAATTCGGAAATGTCCATAGGCATAGAAGAAGGATTCCTCCTGAGGGTTGTGTTAAATAAAATAGTATGATTGAATTACGTAAAAAAACGTATGGTTTATTTTCTTAATCGGGATTTGCTATAGATTTGTTGCTTGATGTTTTGATTATACGAGGATGTTTGTTCGATCTGAATTGCTTCCCAAAACAGCTTAAACAAAAATAGAGGAATTGTGAACGAATGTCAAGATTTTTTTCCATGATATTTAAAATTGCATTGCCTCTAATGCTTCGCCGACAACATAATGCGAGCCGGTAATGACAATTAAATCCTTTTTGCCGGCTGCTCGTTTTGCCGTAAGCACTCCCTGCTGAATGGTTTCCGCCGGTATCGTTTTCAATTTCAACGTTCGACATTCCTTTTTAAGTGCATCGGTGGAAAGCGCTCGCTCATAATTCGGCGCAGAAACAATCATGACCGGCTGAACGGTCTTCAACAAACGGAGCATTGAAACGTAATCTTTGTCTTTCATTACGCCGAACACAATATAGAGAGTTTTATATTTTTCACGGCGAAGTGTTTCACATAATAATGCAATGGCGTCAGGGTTATGAGCAACATCAATAAGTATTCTCGGGTTGGAAGAAATTTGCTCAAATCTTCCGTGCAGCCCGGAGTACCGGGAAGTTTTCGCAAATCCATTTTGTAATGCGGATTTACGAACAGGAAATTTTTTTTGAATTGTTTGTATTGCGGCATACGCGCATCGCGCATTATCCTGCTGGTAATTTCCATGAAGTTCCAGCGAAATATATTCCGGCAGCGGGAATACCCTGGATTCTATAACTGGAGATTTCTTGTTCGCCGCCACATTGGCAATAACATTCTTTGGCCGTTTTGAAATATCTCCGATAATTATCGGAGTTCTGCTTTTAATAATTCCAGCTTTTTCAAAAGCAATTTTTTCTAATGTTCCGCCTAAATGTTTTGTATGGTCTTTTCCGATTGTGGTAATAACAGAAACCAGCGGTCTGATAATATTTGTGGAATCTAATCTTCCTCCCATTCCTGTTTCAATAACGGCGATTTCAACTTTTTTTTCTGCAAAATATTTAAACATTATTGCGGTCGTGGCTTCAAAAAACGTTGCATGATAGTGTTCAAAGAATGAGCGCATCATTTTTGTGTAATAAATTATTTCTTTATCGGAAATCATTTTTCCGTTAACGCGTATCCGTTCATTAAATTTTACAAGGTGCGGCGAAGTGTATAATCCGGTTTTATACCCCGCGGCGGTGAGAACAGCCGCAATCATTGAACTGGTAGAACCCTTGCCGTTTGTTCCGGCAATATGTATGGCAGGAAAAGTTTTGTGCGGATTTCCGACAGCACGAAGTAATTTTTGAATATTATTCAGCCCGAGTTTAATTCCAAAATACTGAAGCGAATATAAATATTCGAGATTGTCCTGATATTGATTTCTTTTTTGTGCAGTCACAAAATACTGTTCGGAAGGTTCATTACAGCCAGCTGGAAATTACCGAAACATTTTTATCGGTTTCCAATGTTCCGATTAATGTACCGACATCGTTAAGAGAATTTTTCACGCAATACATTTTTATTCCTTCGGCAATACTGATTCCCGTTGATGGATTTATGAAGTTTGCCGTTCCTGTTTGAATCATTGAGGCGCCGACAATAAAAAATTCTACGGCATCTTCCCATGTCATTATTCCGCCGATGCCGATAACAGGAATTTTTACAGCATGAACACATTCAAACACTTTCGCCAGTGCAATCGGTTTTATTGCCGGTCCCGAAAGCCCTCCGGTAGCGGTGGCAATTTTCGGTTTTCGTGTGTTGATATTTACCGCCATTCCGATAACGGTATTAATAACAGAAATTGCATCCGCTCCTTCTGACTCGCAGACGCGGGCAAATTCCGAAATATGAGTAACATTAGGAGTTAATTTTATTACCAACGGGCGTGTTGTTTTTTTACGAAGTTCTTTGGTTATCACCGCCACTTGCTTCGAATCATTTCCGAAATTCAGTCCCCCCTCTTTTACGTTCGGACAGGAAACATTAATTTCGTAAGCGTGAATACCTTCCTGTTGTTCCAGCAATTCAAGAACATCACCGTATTCTTTTACGCTGCTTGCCGCAATATTGGCAATAATTTTCGTGTCTAATATTTTTAACTTCGGAAGTTTTTCTGAAATAAATTTATGAACACCAATATTCGCCAGGCCGATTGAATTTAACATGCCGCTCGGCGTTTCAGTAATGCGCGGATTCGGATTTCCATCGCGCGGCTTCCAAGAAAGAGATTTGGTAATAATGCCGCCGAGTTTTGAAACATCCACTAAGTCCGGATTTTCATTTCCGTAGCCGAACGTTCCCGATGCGGTAAGAATGCGGTTTTTAAATGTAACACTGCCGAGCGTAAATGATTCGTTCATGTCAATTTTATTGTTTGAGTTTCAAAAATTGTTCCTTCGCAGCAAACAAGTTTATACTTTCTATCGCCGGTTGTCGTTTCAATATTGCAGCCCTGACAAATTCCGATTCCGCACGCCATACTTGTTTCTACCGAAGCGTAACAAAGCACGCCGAGTTCTTTGGCAAAATCTCCGACTGCTTTCATCATACGCGAAGGACCGCAGGAGAAAAAACGTATTTTTCCGTAATTGTTTTCTGCTAAATCTTTTTTCAACAAATCCAGCACTGTTCCTTTCATTCCTTCACTGCCGTCATCGGTAGCAAATTTTACGTTTGATAAATGATTGGGAACAAGTAATTCCTTCGTTCTGCCGCCGAGAAAGGTAACAATATTTTTTTTCGATAAAAGAGAAGCGGTCAACAGCGGAAAGGGGGCTACGCCGATTCCTCCGGCGATTAAAATTGCCGTGTCGTAATCACCATCAATAAACTGGTCAAACGAATTGCCGCACGGACCGATGATATCCAAAGAATCGCCGATATGTTTTTTTGCCAATATGGATGAGCCGAGTCCGACAATATTAAACGCAATGGAGATTGTATCGCGTTGAACATTGTACACGCTGAACGGGCGGCGCAGCAGTGGAAAATTATTATCCACCCGAATGTTAAGAAACTGCCCGGGACGGATTGTTTCCGCTAAATATGAAGAGCGAAACGTAAGTTCAATAATTTCTTTCGTCAGATGTTCAAGCTGCAATACAGGAGCATAAAGTTGTTGCATGTATTTCTTAATGTTGTGGAAGTGATAGTGTGTCGGATTCTATCGGTTGATGATGAATATTTAATGAATCCCGCTGTTCAAGTTCGTTAATTCTGTTTTTTGCTTCACGTTGTTTTTTTGCCTCTTCCTCAGCCGCTTTCTTTTTTGCTTCATCTTCTGCGGCTTTTTGTTTTGCTTCATCTTCCTTCCGTTTTATTTCATTTTCATACGCCGTAACTTTCAATTTAGCCAAATTGGCAAACTGCGATACAGGATATTGTTTGATTAACCGGCGATAAACAGACAGAGCAGAATCATTGTTGACCAGCGTGTTTTCGTACAGCCAGCCAGCCGCATACAACGCCTTTGATGCAAGCGGAGATGTTTGATACCGGCTGCTCAACTGCTGATACAGTGTAATGGCTTGTGCAGAATTCGTATCGGCGGTGTTTTCTGCCTGCAGAAACAATTCTTCCGCCGGGTCATTTTCTTTTTCCAATAACGGTAGATTTAAAAATTTTCTTGCTTCCTGAGCATAAATGGATGCCGGGTAAGCATCAATGAGAAAGCGGTACAGTGAATCTGTTTCTTCTTTTTTCATTCTCCCTGTACTGGAATATAACTCTGCCAATGTAAATAACGAACGAGGTGCAAATTCACTCGTCGGAAAATTCGTAATAACCTGATTATACCAATGAATGGCAGAATCCGGCTGCTGTATTTCAAGATAAAATAATCCGGCAAGTTCAAATCGCAGTTTTACTTTCTGGCGCAACAGTGAATCGCTGACAACGGTTTTATTTTTTACTTTTTGTTCATATGCCGCTGTCAGTATTGAATCAACATACTGCGTGCTGTCTTTTGCAATTCTCTTATGTTGAGCGGCAATGCTTTCTTTTTTCTTTCCTTTTTCTTTAACGG
>JACFMZ010000058.1:0-13396 GCA_019455105.1 Bacteroidota bacterium
GCTGATTAACGGTTTTATTGGATTATAGCGTAATTTAGTCGTATTTCGATTAAAATTTGTTTCAGGGAGCATGAAATATGCAAAAATAAAATTTAACAATGCCATGCCACCTGCGACATAAAAAGGGAAAGAATGTGAGACTTTACTTAAAATTCCACCTAAAAGCGGTCCAAGCATAAAACCTATTCCAAACGCTGCTCCAATTATACCGAGATTTGACGCTCTTTCTTTATCATTTTTTGAAATATCTACCAAATAACTTTGAGCAATGGTAAAATTTCCAGCGGCAATTCCATCAATAATTCTTCCAATAAATAAGAAAAGTATTGAAGTTGCGCTTGCAAAGACAAACCAGCCAACCGCTGTGCTAAAAATACTTAGTAAAAGTATCGGTCTTCTGCCAACCCGATCTGATAAAGCTCCTAAAAATGGACTGCAAAGAAATGAAAAAAATGAAAAAATTGAAAAAAGGAAGGTTACAGTTAAGGGTCCCGCTCCAAATTCTGTTAAATAAAAGGGAAGAATGGGTATTACTATGCCGAATCCAAGAACATCTACTAAAACAGTGAAGATTATAATTAATTTTTCTTTTTGCATTGCTGAATATACAATTATTCCAATATAAAAAAAATTGAAATAAACGAAAATCGCTAATTACTTTCCACCGTAGAAAAATTTTACAGTAATTTTACGAATAAATTATTCTGTAAATATGACAGTATAATTTTATTAGAATTTTCTTATTGAATATTAACGGAAATTAATAAGTATTAGAATAGTCTAATAAAAAATGTTACCTAAGTCATGAAATAATTATTACGTAAGATTATGCCTATGTGATATTAAATACATACGTCATACTCATTAGAAAAATCTAATTCGCATTCTATTGCACAGGTTTTTAATAATTGGTAGATTGTATCAGGGGAAAGGGGTAAAACGCTCATTTTTTATTCAAGTTAAAATTTTTTGGAAAAATTATGTCAAAAATTCAATTTAATACAAATGATGTAGCGAGAATGCTACAAGTTGACAAATCGACTGTAAAAAGATGGACGGACGAAGGGAAGTTGATTTGTTTTCGTACGCCGGGCGGACATAGAAAATTCGACGCTGAAGATTTGTACGAATTTGTGACCAAATATAATTTCAAACAAGCGAATGATTATTTGGAGCCTTATTTAGTGAGTGATGAAGTGATTATTAAAAAAATTATTACGAAAGAAGAATATTCATTTCTTCAATCGGTAATTATTGATGCTTCAGTGAAGGGGAATAAAACTGAAATATTAAACGTGATTAAAGCAGCGCTTCATGGAGAAATGGGTTTTGCAAAAATATTGGATTGTATTTTTGAGCCGGCGATAAAAAGAATTAATGAACTTTTCAAGTTACAAAAATTTACACACTGTGAATTTCAACTTGCACAGAATGTATTATCATCATCGCTTATTCTTGTGAACGATATTATTGTACCGAAAAAACAGATGAATAAAACTATTGTCTGTGCTTCCTTGGGAAACGAACAGCATGAAGTCGGGCTTACTGCGTTGGTAACGCTGTTGGAAACTCTCGGATTCCGTGTTTTAAATCTTGGGATAAATATTACGGCAGAAGAGATTAAGATGCTGACGGCAAGAGAACATCCGGAATATATCTGTCTTTTTTCATCATCAGTACAAAATTCACAGCATATAATGAACGAAATTATTCACATTGCCGCTCAAGCCGAAATGATTCATTCGAGATTTATCATTGCGTCAAGACTTTTAAATTCAACAGTGGAGCCTGAAGTATTATCGCTGCAAAATGTAACAGTCTATGAAAAATATTCAGACTTCGAAAAAATTGATGGACAAATTAAAGCAATAGAATATTTACAACAACATTTAGAAAAATAAAAAGGAGAAAAACTATGAGATACGAACCACCGTAACAGAATTGCAGATGATGTAAGAAATAAGAAGTAAGAAATTAAAAACAATCAATATTTATTTCACAAACACAATAAGGAGTACAATCATGAAGAACAGAATGTTCTCACAATTCGGGATTGCGATGGCAGTTACGCTGTTGCTTTTTTCCGTACAATTTTCCTTTGCGGCAGGTACACGAGCCGGTGCGAAATTAACTTCGACCGCAACGATTACCTATAACGATATGAACAACAGCGCCATGACTCCGGTAAGCGGAAATGTCAGCGTGTATGTTGCCCACAAACCTTCTTCTTCTCTTAGTGTTGCCACATCGAATAGTGAAGGTTACGATGGCGGTTATGTTGTTTATACGATGACTGTAACAAATACCAGTAACGGTCAAGATAAGTTTCAATTTCTGTATGATGTAACAAGCGGCGGCGCATACCTCGACAGTATCGGATGGTACAGCAATGCCGGCTTAACAAATGCGTTGGGCGGTTCAACAAAAAATGTTATGCTTGATACCGTTACGGCAGATGCAGGATTTACTGCTTATGCAAAAGTTTATTTAAAATCAGATCCGGATTCTTCAGGAAGCGGTTTTACTTATAACGGACAAAACATTGCTGTTGAATTTTATACACGTTCAACTGCCAATATGGTTGATACAACATATTTGAATCTTGACGGATCTAATCCTCGTGCGGTTGCAGCAAGTTTTAAAAATGCAATTTCTTCCAAAACATCACGTACGACAAAAGTAAAACAGTCAAAGTTAACCGTTACGCTTACCCGTGGTCAAGCCGGCTATCGACCTGGTTCAACAACAGGTTATTATGCAACGATATCCAATAGCGGTTACGGACGTGCTGAGAATTTAGTATTAACAGTAACGTACGATGCAAATCAATCTAACGGAACAGGAACAGGATGGACAAATAATGGAGCCAACGCTACTTATACAATCGGTACTGTTGGAACAGGATCATCTGTCAGTGCCGGAGATTCTTTAAAAATAGATTTAGCAGATTTGGCAAGCGTTCTTGAAAATTCAACACGCACTCCGACAGTATCCATTAAATATGATGATTCGACAAACGGAAAAGTTGGACGCACGCGTATGTATTCTAACAGTGTACAATCATTTACCGTTTTGTTTAAATCATATTTACAGCAATCAGATATTGCCATTGTAGATACGACTGAATCCGGTAACCCCGGCGATACCGTAATGTTTGCTTACACTATTACTAATAATAGTAACGGTCCCGAAGGTTATAATGTTCGGTATCATGCCGCTTCACAAGGAACATGGACTGGATCTACTTTTTGGTATGAAGTTGTTAACGCAGGATTTAACGCAAGCGACGACTCTTTGTTTGCCGCCGGCGGCAGCGGTTCTGATGTCAATACTACGAAATTAATTGCCAAAGGATCAAGCATTACTATTTATCTGCGTATGGTTGTTCCCAGCGGAATTACTACGGCTTTAACTCACATTGAACATTACATCAATTCGCGCAGAGATTCAGTAAACATTGCAACTGATTTCAACTTGTGGGGACAGGTTGATCCATTGCTTCCGAATATTGTTGTAAGCCGATCGAAACAAATTCACCAGGTTGTTGCTGGCGATACAGTTGTAACGAACAGTATTTCCTCTATGATGCCCGGTGATTCTGTTACATTCTATGTGGTAATTGAAAATAACGGTGATGGAACAGCAAAAAATGTTATCATTACCGATGATATCGGAATCAATGCCAATTTATCAAATGTCTCAAATTCTGCGTACATCTGGGATTTAGCAACTGGAACAGAAGGATCAAATTCAGACCATGTTACGATTCCTAATGCACCGACGACAGCCGGAACGTTGTACGGAACTATTACAAAAGATGCCGGAGGTTATGTCTCAACCTTCGCAACTCTTAATGCCGGTCAAAAGAGACAAGTGAAATACACAATGAAGGTTAATTAATGTTTTTTTGGAATTACGCAGAGTGATCTGCGTAATTCCGCTGAATAAAATTGAAAATTCGTCAACTTACATATTGTCTAATTAGTCTGCTTGTTATCGCCGGCGCTTCGTTTTCGCAAAAGCTGAAAATTGTTCAGCCGCAGGAAAATGAAGTGAGCATGCTGACACGGCAGGCAGTAATTATCAATGGAGCGCCGGGCGTAAAAATTATTTTACGCGCAAACGGAATTGCTGTTGATACCGGCGTGGTACGCGTTGACGGAATTTATGATTTCTTAAATATTCCTGTTGCTGCCGGACCGGTTACATTTACCGTTGCTTCGCTGAGCGGATTCCCTGAAACTGATTCTGTAAAAATTCATATTTCCGGTGAACCATCTTCCATAGAATTAAATTTACAAAGCGATAAATTATTTGCCGACGGAAAATCAAAAATAAAAGTCGAGGGAATTGTTAAAGATCAATTCGGTGTTGCAATTCCGGGTAATTATTTAATTTCATTAACTGCCGATACCGTTCAAATTCTTGCTCAAGATGCTGATCCGAATCAAAACGGAATACAACTTAAAATAGAAAACGGAAAAATATCTTTTGAGATAGCTGCTCCGTCTTCAGCAGTTATTTCAACAATCAGCGCCAATTGGGGTTCGGTGAAAACAAAGAAAGAATTAGAATTTAATACTCCTATAGTTCCTTTGATGATTATCGGTTCCGCCGATGCTTCCGGTATGAACTTGAATAAATCCGGCTCGTTAAGTGGACTGCGAGATGAGAAGAAAATGGATGCAGGATTCCATTCAGACGGCAGACTTGCATTTTACGGCAGAGGAACTGTGTGGGAAAATTATTTATTAACGGCATCTTTTGATAATGAACGCCGCCAGAAAGATAGATTGTTTAAGGATTTGGATCCCGATGTGTTATATTCAATCTACGGCGATAACAGCAAAGTTGATTATACTGCTCAGACCAGCAATCCGTTCTTCCTTAAGATGGAACGAAATCGTTCGTATATGATGTTCGGCGACTTCAATACGGCGTTAACAAAGAGCGAGCTTGCCCGTTATGACCGGACATTTACCGGAATCAATTCACATTATGAAGACCGCGGAACAAATGCCGATGCCTTTATTACCGTTACGGATCGTAAAGTTGTTCAAGATGAAATTCGCGGACAAGGAATTTCCGGATATTATTTCCTCGGTTCAAGCAATGTCGTTCCCGGATCTGAAAAAGTACGAATTGAAATTCGCGACAAACGCCACAACGAAGTTATTTTGAGCCGTGCTGAAAAATCCCGCTTTGGTGATTATGAAATTGATTATGTTCAAGGAACATTATTTTTCAAACAACCGGTGGCAGGAATTGATCAAGCCGGCAATCCGGTTTACATTGTAGTATCGTACGAATCGCAGGGAAATGCCGCCACAAATTATGTCGTCGGCGGACAGGCAGAACACCAAATTCTCAACGGATGGAAAGCAGGAGTTACTGCTGTCACCGAAGAACGTTCGCCGAAGAATTACACATTGCTCGGATTGCAGACGCGTTATAATTACGAAAATTATTTCAATACCTCTATTGAATTAGCAAACGGCTCCGATGTGAATAATTCCGGCAATGCATGGAAAATTGATATGAACGGTTCGCCGATTGAGAGAATGCAGCTTAAATCTTATTTTAGAAAAGTAGAAGCCGGTTTTGTGAACCAGACAATCGGCGCCGGCGGTGCAGCAGAGCTTGGTTCTACAAAATACGGCGGCGGAATTTTGTACGACGGGTTGTGGGAAACAAAACTTTCATCGGATTTCTATAAGACAGAACAAAAATCCGGTAATTCAAATGTTTTTGTTACCTCTATTACAGGGGGTGTAGAAAGAAAAATTTCCAGCAGAGCAAATCTTCAACTGCGGGTTGAGAATTTGAATTACAAGAATGAACATCTTGATACAAATATTACCGAAGCCAATCAATCAACGTTGATTACCGGCAAAGGTACGTATCGCGTTACCGATCGCTTGAATATGACGGGAGAATACGAACAGAGTATCAGCAGTTCAACAACAACACAAGTGAAACCTTCCAGCGGCACAATCGGCGCTGAATATCGCGTGCTGAATAATGCTACTGTTTCTGTTCAGCAGAAATTCTATGTGGGTGCCGGCGGATCAACAATTTTCGGACTCGGTTCGGATCTCGGGTACGGAACTTCAATGACGGCAAAATATGAAATTGGAAACGGTATTAACGGACAGCGTAATCAGGCGAGTATTGGTTTAAAGAATGTTACAAAATTAACGGAGGATTTAACTTCCAACATTCAATATGAACGAACACGCGCTCTTGATCGCAATATTGCCGAAATTAAAACCGATGACAACGACGCATTCTCTCTCGGTTTAGAATTCTTACCGAAGAAAAGTTATAAAGCATCTATTAAAGGTGAACTCTCAAAGAATTCTCAAGCGATTCGAAGGGTGTTGACCTTTGGCGGCGATATTCGTTTGGCAAATGATTTTACGGCAATTGATAAATTTACGTATTACGAAGAAGCACGCGTTCAGCCTCAAAATGCTTCCAATACTTTTGCCGACGGTTCTCTTTCGGCAAATCAAATCGGTGCCGGTTTGACCAACGGCTTAATGAAAAAATTAAACAACGCCATCGGCATTGCCTACCGTCCGGTGGAGTATGACTGGCTGAACGCTATCGGCAAATATGAAAAGAAAGTGGAATTTAACGGCGTTGTCAATCCGCAATCATCGTATAATGTGAATATTGTTTCACTTCACACCTTTATTGAACCGATTGCCGGATTAGAGATTGGAACAAAATACGCACTGAAATATGCCAGTGAAGAAGCATTCGGACTTTCCGCTTCTACTATTACCGATCTCTATTTGATACGCGCAGAATATGATTTACATTGGAACAATTTCGATGTCGCAGCGGAATATCGTATCTTAAATTCACGAATTGTTGATCAGGCAAATTCCAATACCATTAAGAACGGATACAGCGCAGAGCTCGGCTATGTGGTGATGAAGAATATTCACATCGGCGTTGGATATAATTTTGTGGGAACACAGGATCGCGACCTTGTTTCTAGAGATTACTGGTCTGCCGGTCCGTTTGTTTCTGTTCGTATGAAATTTACAGAAAAGATTTTAGAATATTTTGAAAAGTAATTGAAAGACATGAACGCATTCTATAATAAAAAGAATAATCGTTTTCAGAAGGCACTGCGCAGTACCGCAGTGGTGACTGCTCTGGTAATGGCAGGAATGAATTCAGTTTTTGCTCAAAGTCTGGCAAATTATTCTATATCACGGTCAACTTCTATTACGTATAATTCAATTTCATATTCAGGAAATTCCGTTGCCACGTGGAGAAACTCCGATCAATGGACGGCTGATGATAACAGAAGTTATCCGATTCCGATTGGTTTCGATTTTTGGTATAACGGAGTGCGTTATACTGAATTAAGTATTTCCATTAACGGCTTTGCAGATTTTTCGTCATCAAGTGCTGATGGAACTATAGGAAGTGATAGAACCGGAAGAGATTATGATTCTGATAATCCAAGTCATAATCGTTTATCGAACAAAACTGGTCTTAAGGCATGGAATGCACTGGCGCCGATTTACGGTGATATGTCAACGCAAAACCAGGAAGATCCGCTTGGTACAAGTTTTAAATATCTTACCAGCGGTGTTCAACCTAACCGAGTCTTTACTGTTGAATGGATTAATTTAAGCGTGTGGGATCAGATTAATTCCGGAACAAGTTATAATTTTCAAATAAAATTGTATGAATCTTCCGGTGTTATTGAATTTGTGTATGGAGATATGACTGCCGGTTCCGCAACCTTACAATATAAGTGCGGAATAAACGCTGCAGATCTTTCCGGCGGCCTGTCATCGGCGGTATTGCGAATTCAATATTCTCCAAATTCAACGGATTTTCGACCGCAGAGAAATTTAAGCAGCGGCAATGGATATACTACAACGCTGCCTACTTCTAATTCGATGTTAACATTTACGCCCAATATTCCGAATACGCCGACATCGTTATCATTCAGTTCCGTTACAACAAGTTCAATGACGTTGAATTGGACAGATAATGCCAGCAACGAGATCGGGTATATAATTTACCGTTCAACAGACGGTGCAAATTATTATTTTGTGCGCCAGCTTGCAGCTAATTCCACCTCATCAAATGAAACAGGATTAGCCGCCGGCGTAACTTATTATTGGAAAGTGTACGCCGTTACCGAAGGCGGATTAAGTTCTGTGCTTTCCGGAAGTCAGAAAACAACAGACGGCGCCAGCGCTGTTTCAGTTGCAACAGGAAACTGGTCAACCGGCTCAACGTGGCAGGGTGGAAGCGTTCCATTAGCAACAGATAATGTAACTATTTCAACAGGAACGACTGTCTATGTTGATCAAAATGTTACCGCAAATAAAATTAAAGTTGACGGAACATTAGTTATTGGAAATAATGCCACGGCGCGGTCCCTTGCGATTACCGATTCAATTACTATTTCAAACGGCGGTACGTTTACCGTGAACACCGCATATTCTCAATCGGGACATACAATAACAACATCTGGAAGTATTTTAAATAACGGCGTCTTTAATCTTGTTCCTTCGGCAACCAGCCGATGAGCAATTACTTTTAAAAGAGCGGGAAACAAAAATGTTGTAGGTAACGGAACGACTACTCAATTTTATTTAATGACGCTGGATATGGGAAGCAGCAACAGTAATATTTTAGATATTTTTTCGAATAATTTTTCAACGCAATCGAACGGATTTTTAACAATTACCAACGGAACGTTCCGCTTTTCATCGCCGAATACTATCACGCCGTTTACTTCCAACACAACTATTCCAACGACCGGGCAGTTATGGATTAATAATAGTTCTGCGGTCGTCAATACAACCGGAGGCAATTTAACTCTCAGCGGTCCGCTACGTGTTACCAACGGAACATTAAATATCGGGAATGCCTCAAATAATAATTTAATTGCCAACGGCGGCTTAGTGTGGATAGAAGACGGAGCAATAAATGTTGCCGGAAGATTTGAGGAGTATAATGTTGTAACTATTTCGAAATTTAAAATGAACGGCGGATCATTTACGGTTAACACCACCGGCTCAACAAGTACATCATCGTATCCTTTTAATATAAGCGTTGTCGGCGGATCATTTACGCAAACAGCCGGAACGATTGTCGTTCAACGTGCCGGATCAAATAATCTAGGATACAGAAATACCGGAAGTGTCTTGCCGACAATTACCGGCGGAGCGGTGCAGATGGGAAATGGTTCAACGCCCGCTTCCACGATAATGAGAATTAATTCTAAAGTACCGGTTTATAATTTGGTTGTACAGAACGGCGCCGGTGCGAATACTGCACAGCTTGATACGAATCATTTAACGGTAAAAAATGACGTAACCATTACCAGCGGAACGCTGAATGCGAATAATCTCAATATGTTTGTTGGAAGAAATTGGTCAAACTCCGGTACGTTTACAACGGGAACAGGAAAAGTCACGTTCAACGGAAGCAGCGCGCAGTCAATTTCCAAAACCGGCGGCGAAACCTTTAACAAATTAGCAATTGAAGGTTCGGGAAATACGATTTCTTTATCGAACAACGTTGCTGTGAATGATTCATTTCAATTAACATCGGGAACGTTAAGCGTCGGAACAAATACGTTAACTTTAAATGGAATTGTTACAGACGGAGGCATTTTAACCAGCAGCGT
Source organism: Bacteroidota bacterium (assembly GCA_019455105.1). GTDB lineage: Bacteria > Bacteroidota > Ignavibacteria > UBA10030 > UBA8401 > JACFMZ01. The sequence continues at coordinate 9,674 of JACFMZ010000058.1, forward strand.
TTCCGGAACAGTAAGTTATAATAGAAGCGCAAATACTCAATCGGTAATTAAAGCCAACTATGGAAATCTGACGTTCAATAATTATCGAAAAGTGCTGCCGAGTGATATAGTCGGCGTTGCCGGAACATTTACACCGGGGAATGCCGCTCCGCATACAGTAACGGGAAATACAATAGAGTTCAACGCCGCTGGGGCGCAAAATATTCCATCGTTTCAATATAATAATTTAACGTTAAGCAACAGCGGAACCAAAACGCTGCAAAGCGGCGCCGATACCGTGCTGGGAAATTTAACAATCAATTCCGGAACTACGCTTGCCGATAACGGGATAACACTTCGCGTCAACGGTGATATTCTTAATAACGGAGCTCACAGCGGAAGCGGAAGAATTTCGCTTACCGGTTCAACGCTTCAAACAATTTCCGGTTCAGCAAGTTTTAATAACCTTGAAATGAACAGCGCTTCAGGAGCGGCAATTTCCGGTTCACAAACTATTACCGGAACGCTGACGCTTACCAACGGAGTGATAAGAACATACACCGACACATTAATAATCAGTTCATCGGGTTCAGTTTCGCGAACATCAGGACATATAGCCGGATGGCTTCAGAAATATGTTAATACGGGAACAAGCGTCAGCGTTCTGTATGAACTGGGTGATACAACAGGCACCTATGCGCCGGCGACATTTGTTTTTGCAACGGTTTCTACGGCTGGTACGCTTACGGTCTCAACTGTTTCAACCGAGCATCCGGATGTTGCCACATCATTTATAAATGTCGCAAACGATGTTAATAGATATTGGGCAACAAGGTATAATAATTTAACATTTACCGGTAACTATACTCTTACGCTGCAATTTGTGGCAGGAGATTGTGATATTGGAGGCAATGCAGGGTTTAGAACAAATATATTTGACGGATCTTCTTGGACTAGCGCAACTGCAGGTTCTAATACCGTTACCACAAATCAAAGTACAGGAAATTCTGTGCTTGGTTCGTATGCTGTGGGAATGCAGGATGCCGCTAATGCCTATAGAACAAAAGCGAGCGGATATTTTGATGATTATACAACTGTATGGGAGCGATATAACGGAACAAGCTGGGTTGCCGCTACACGGGCGCCGCGTAATGCCGATGATCAGATAACGGTAAAGAGCGGACATACTATCACGGTGAGAACAAATCTTTCCGGTGGAACTAGTGGAGTCGATCAGGTTCTTATTGAAGCAGGAGGAAAAATTCTTATTACAACAGGCGGCACATTAGAAATTAGAAACGGTGCTGGAGATGATTTAATCGTGTACGGCGATTTAGAATGGGCTGCAGTTACGTTTTCTATAAACGGCGGGGCAACACGGATATTTAAAAACGGCTCACGTTACATACACAATGTAAATAACCAAACCATTCCATCGGCAACATGGGAAGAGAACTCTACCATAGAAATTAAAGGTATTACCGGTACTGTTCCGGCAGGAAGAGGCCAGACATTTGGTAATTTTATTTGGAACTGTGCCGGTCAAACGGGAACAATTGCCTTTGGAACAACTATTCCGACAATTAATGGAAATTTTGAAGTCTGGAATACGAACGGACAACAAGTACAATTAACAACCACTTCTACAACATATACTATTAATAAAAATTTTATTGTTACCGGTGGAAATGTTGTTCTTATTACAGGAGGTGCGAGTTTAACAGTAAATGGAATTGATACATTAAAAGTGACCGGTGGAAATTTAATATTTCGAACCAATGCAAGTAATGGTACAATTACCATGAACGTTGCGAATGCAGTTCTCCTCTCGGGAGGAACAATAGATATGACCCAAAGAAATAATGCCGGAAGCTATGGAACGATTAATCTCTCCGGTGATTTACGCTTAACAGGAGGAACGCTAACTGAAACCGGAAGTTCTTACGGTCAAATTGTTCTTAATGGCTCTGATGTTCAATCTTATACCGGAGGCACGACAGTTAACAATGATATCCGTTTTACTGTAAACAGCGGCGCAAAGCTTGCTATGGGAACAGAAGTGCTGGATGGAAGTAATGCTACATTTACATTAAACTCCGGCGGCACGTTATTGATTGGTTCAACTGCAGGAATTATGTCTTCCGGAACTACTGGAAATATTCAAACCAATACAAGAACGTTTAACAGCGGCGCTTATTATGTTTACAATGGAACGACAGCACAGAATACCGGTACAGGTCTGCCGAGTTCAGTAAATAAATTAATTATAGATAATGCCGCCGGCGTAACTCAAACCGCATCATCGGTAACGGTTACTGATTCTTTGAATCTGTTAAACGGAACGTATAATGTCAGCACAAATACACTGCTTATTAATAATGTAGCGTATCAAAATTCAGGTAATCTTTCCAGTTCAGTTACCGGAACAGTAAATTATAATAAATCATCAAACGGGCAGAATGTTTTAATCGGCAGCTATGGAAATTTAACATTAAGCAACTATAACAAAATATTTCCTTCTGCAACAATTGGTATTGCCGGAACATTTACTACAGGAAACGCAACCGGACATACGATGACGGGAAATACGATTGATTTCAATTATTCAGGAACACAGACGATTGATTCCTGGCAGTATTATAACAATGTAATCGTCAGCGGAAGTTACTGGAAAGCTATTGCCGGAAATGTAACGGTGAACGGAGATTTAACAATCAGCGGAGCAACGCTCAGCGACAGTTCATACACATTGTCGGTAAAAGGAAATATTTCCAACAGTTCAACAATAACAGGTACGACAGGAGTCGGGAAAACTTTATTAACCGGAGGTTCTTCATCGCATACAATTTCCGGCGGCGGAACCTACAATGATTTAGAATTAAATGATGTAAACGGCGCAGCCATTTCAGGAAATATAACAATCAATAATATCTTCACGTTGACGAGCGGAATTCTTACCGCTGCGAACGATACGGTAATATGTAATTTTACTACCGGAATTTCACGACCCGGCTCCGGCGGACATATTAACGGTTACTTAAGAAAAAATATTGCCGTCAGCGGAGTTGCAAAAAGTTATATGTACGAAATCGGTGATGCGTCGAATTACACTCCTGTAGAAGTAACTTTTGAATCGGTGACAACCGGCGGAACGTTAACAGCACACCAAACCCCCATTGAACATCCACAGATAAAACTTTCCGGTATTGATAAAGATTTAATGGTCAACCGATATTATTCCTTAATTGCCAACGGCATTGCTTATTCTTCTTATTCCGCAACATATAACTATGTTACAAGCGATATCGATGCCGGCGCGAATACTGCCTACTTTTTTGTAAAAAGAAATGAGTCTTCATTCTGGAAACCGACAAGTATCAGTCAGCGAAGCGCCACCTATACAAGTATCACCGGAACAGTCGGCATCGGCGATTTTGCTGTCGGCGAACTTTCCAATATTTTTTATTGGACAAAAGGAGCCGGAACCTATAATTGGGGAGATGATGATAATTGGAGTTCCAATAATGTTCCAACGCTCGGCAATAATGTGTATTTAGACGGCAAAGATACCATTCAAGTAAACGTTAATGCTGTCTGTAAAAATTTAACATTAATCAATGATACGCTGCGTCTTACTATGCTTGCGGGAAAAACGCTTACCGTAGATCAAAATCTTACGCAATACAGCGGCGAGTTTAGTACGCGCGGAGCGTTTCCAACGGTTTCAGGGATTCTTTCACTTAA
>JACFMZ010000058.1:13406-19083 GCA_019455105.1 Bacteroidota bacterium
TGATTCATCGGCAGGATCGCAGACAGTAAAAAATATTTCTTATCAAAAATTACGTCTCAGCGGCGGCGGAACAAAGACCGCAGCCGGAGCGTTTACCGTTAATAAAAATTTATCAATAACCGGCGGCGTAATTTTCGCCGACGGCGGATATACAATTACGGTGAAGGACAGCATCACCAATAACGGAAACCACACCGGCATCGGAAAAATTTTGTTAGACGGAACAACCCAACATCAAATTACCGGTACTGGCTCGTTTACCAATCTGCAATTAAATAATTCCAGTAACGGAATAAATCTCGACAGTAACATAACTATCAACGGCGTGTTAACATTAACTTCCGGAATTATAACGGCGCCTAATGATACATTATTTATCAGTTCAACCGGTTCAATTGCCCGCACCAGCGGACACATTAATGGAAATCTGCGAAAATATTTTTCCAATGCTGCGGATTCATTAACCTTTGAAATAGGAAACGCAACAAGCTATCTGCCGGTTACCGTTTCATTCGGAACAATCTCTGCCAATGGAAATTTAACGGTTCAAATGGTCGGTACAGAACATCCGGATATTTCGAATTCATCGCTCGATCCGGATTCAACAATTAATCGATATTGGATATTAAATAACAACGGAATTGCGTTCGATAAATATAACATTACAGTAAACTGGTTAAATACTGATGTTGATAACGGTATTAATGATTTTTCTGATATGTTAATGGCTATTAAATCCAACGGCGTATGGGATGAACTTGAAAGCGGCGTTATTACTTCAACAAGCATGCGGGGAATGAACGGAACATCGTTCAGTTCGTTTGCTGTCGGAAAAGTTTCTTCACGTTTGTTTACCTCAGTCGCAACAGGAAATTGGAATACCGGAGGAACCTGGGATAGAGGAAGCGTACCAAAAAAACGGGATCATGTAAAGATTGTCAGCCCGCATGTTGTTACCTTAACCGATACAAGAAAAATTTCCAATGTTGAAATTCAGAGCGGAGCGGAATTTGCTGACGGCGGAAAATTATTGCAGATGTACGGAAATTTCAAATTCAGCGGAAAGTGGAGCGGCAGCGGAACCATTGAATGGTACGACGGAAGCGATACGCTTTCAGGAAGCGGAGGAAAAGCTACCGGTACATCCACATTAAGCATACAGGCAAGTAACCGTTATATTACGGCAACGAACGATACGCTTTATAAAATTTTAATTCCTTCAGCGTACACTGTAACCAATTTAGGAACGGTGAGAGCAACACGAGTTATCGGCAGTGTTGCCGGCGCAACATGGGTGAATGATGTAAATTCGTCTCTCTCTGTTGCGGATACGCTGCTGGCAACAGGAACGTTGACGGCTACCGCCAATGGCAATACAATTATTTATAACGGAACCGGTGCGCAGTCTGTAAAAGCGGCAAACTATAAAAATTTAACAATTTCCGGTGCACGTACCACAAACTCAATTACGCTCCTCACGGGAACGGCTGGCGTTTCAGGTGTCTTCACTCCGTCCGCAACATTTACAACAGGAAATTATATTACCACTTCCAACACGATTGATTTTAACGGAACAGATGCGCAGGCAATACCGGCATTCAGTTACAATAACTTAACAATCAGCGGCGCAAGAACAACCAACAGCGTTACATTAGTCAGCGGCGATACTATTAAAATTGCCGGAACATTTGCGCCGTCGGCAACATTTACTTCCGGTAATTATGTAACAACCAATAACTGGGTAAGCTTTAACAGTGCAGGCGCACAAACAATTCCGGCGTTTAATTATAACAGCTTAAAAATTACCGGCGGAAGAACAACCAATAATGTTACATTGGCTTCATCCGATACTATTGGCGTTGCTGATAGTTTAAGTTTACAAGCAACATTCACCACCGGAAAATACATTATCACCGGAAGTAAGATTGCCTATAATGGGACGGGAAAACAGAATATTGTTCCGTTTAACTATAACAATCTTTCAATCAGCGGAGCTCGCGGTTCTAACAATGTAATCTTTTCACCGACCGGTACCGTCGGAGTTGCCGGAGTTTTGTCTAACTCTGCGTCGTTCTCCGGCGGCGGACTGGTATTTACCAACAGCACGGTTGATTACAATGGAACAGGAGCGCAGACTGTTCCGGCGTTCAATTATCATCATTTAACTATCAGCGGTGCACGAACAACAAATTCCGTTACGCTTGCGCCAAGCACTATCGGCATAGCGGGAACATTTTCACCGACGGCAACATTTACCACAGGAAATTTTGTTACTACATCGAATACAATAAGTTTCAACGGAAGCGGCGCACAAAATATTCCGGCATTTAAGTATGGAAATTTAGGAACAGCAACCGGCGGAACAAAAACAGCAACCGGAACAATTCGTGTTGAAGGAGATTTTACGATCGGCAGCTCGACAACATTTAATGCAAGCACGACTACCGATACAATCTACGGTAATTGGACAAACAGCGGAACGTTCACGCCGTCTACTTCAACAATTGTCTTTGCCGGAAATTCATCTTCAACAATTTCCGGAAGTTCAACATTCAATAATCTTGTAATGAATAAAGTTGATTCCGCGACGGCGGTGAATCTTGCTTCAAACATTCAAACGGCAAATATTACCATGACGAAAGGAACGGTACAAACCGGTTCTAATGCGTTAACAATTACCACAACGCGGTCAGGAAATGGAATTATTATCGGTACAGTAACACGAACTCATACTTTTAATCTTTCCACACCGTATGCGTTTGAAGGTCCGAATACGCTTATTACATTTACTGCCGGCACGACACCTTCTTCAGTAACCGTGACAACGACGCAAACAACGCCGGTGAGTCCTTCGTTTATTGCTGTTGACCGTTCTTTCACCATTGCCATGACCGGAGGAAGCGGGTTAACGACAACGCTTCGGCTACATTATGAAAATTCTGAAACAAATCAACTCAATGAAATGGCTATGGATTTATGGCGCCATACATCATCGTGGAATAATCAAAATAGTACAACGAACGACAGTGTAAATAATTATATTGAACTTACAGGAATTGCAACGGTAACAGGAGATTGGGCAATTGGTTCAAGCTCATCAACAAAGTCTGTGAGCGATATGAATGGCGGAGTAACCAATGCCGGTGATTCGTTACTTTATACAATTACTATAAAAAATCCGTATAAAATAACTAAATCATCAATTAATGTTACAGACCCGATTAATTCTTATCTTATAGTGAAAGCGGGAACAATAAGCCACGGCGGCGGAATTACCGGCCAAACGGTAAACGGAAACGGAAGTTTAGTCGGCGGAACAGTATCATGGTCAGCTTTTTCATTAGCAAGCGGTGATTCGGCAAAGAGAACATTTATTGTTAATTCCGATTCAACAATGAATGTGAGTGAATTGATTACGAATACTGCTTCAATTGATTACGGCGGTTCACAAATAGAATATGTTACAGTACCGATTACCATAACAAATGTTGCTAATATAATTATTGATACTAATATCGTCAGCAATTCAACACCTGTTCCCGGCGATACATTAATCTATACATTAAAGTATCGAAATTCCGGAACATCAATGGCAAAAACAGTCGGATTGACGTACACCGTTCCTTCCAATACATCATTTGTAACAAATGCTTTCGGCAGCGGAAAAGGAATTGAAATAAACGGCGTCGGAAAAACAAATACGTCTGATGGAGATGAAGCTTCGATTTCAGGACTGAATATTACCGTGAGCTTTACAACCTTGCAGCCGGGCGATTACAAAATTGTGAAATTTAAAACGATAGTAAATTAATCATGGAGAAAAAAATGAAGAGCATAACCCCCAAATATCTCTTGCTGTTGTTCATTGTTGTTGGTTTTGTCAGCGCGCAAAATGTGGAGCTGAAACTTTACGATAATATTGTAACAGCAAATGAATTTTTTAAAGCCAAAGACGGCTCTGTAGGTTTTATCTTAATGAAACCTGCAATAATGAAAAAAAATGAAACGCCGTTTGGATTTTGGCTTCCAACAGATGCGAAAACACCATTCCTTATTGTTACGGAAGGAGAAAATGGAAAGCCGGCACTTTCAGTCACCGGTAAAGATTTTTCTTCAAAAGCAAAAATTCAAAAATCCGGAAACAAATCTACGGCAGTTTATACGTCTGGAAGCGGCGCCAAAGCAATTGAAATATCTATACAAAGCGATGTTCATTCCAATTCGTTAATGCCGCTGGCAAAAGATATTCAATGCGTAATTCGAGTTACAACAAAGGCAGTAAAGAATCCGCACCTTACCGTAAATTTGCGCGGAGATGGAGCGGTTGCATTAGTTGGAACGAAAGGCGTTACGGTTTCAAAAACCGTACAAAACAATGCTGTCGGCCCGAATCTTTTGCTGACGGCAGCAGGCGAAACGCAGGTTGCGCCGGCATCTTCTTCGCAGCAGAAGAGCGGAGGAACCGCAACATTTACCGGCGGCAGTGAAATACAATTTTCAATTGCCGGCTCCACTGTGAGCGATAGTCAAAAATCATTGGCACAGGTAACGAATATTGAAAATACCATTTCAACAAAAACAGAAAAAACTGAAATGGCAATTTTTAATGAAGCCGATAAATCGAATCCGCTTCCTGGAGATACGGTAACCTTTACTATTTTTTATCACAATATCGGAACCGCACCGGCAAAAGATATTTCAATAAGTAATCCAATTCCGGAGAAAATGAAATACATTGAAAATTCTGCTGCCGGCAACAATACCGAAATTTCCATTACTCATAAAGATGTTCCTCCGCCACAGCAAGGCGATGTTGAATCAATCAACTGGGTAATTAAAAGAAATATTCTGCCCGGTGAACAGGGAAGTGTTTCATTCAAAACTATTATACAGTAACGACAGAGATTATCATTTAAATTATAGGGGATAAATTATGAAACAACATATTATAATTTTATTTGCAGCAGTTTTTTCATTGCTGCTTTTAATGCAAGAAGCTAATGCTGCCGGAACGCCTGCCGGAACGGTTATCAGTTCTCGTTCAAAGGTAGTCTATACTACGGCTTCAGGAGCGCGCTCTGATACGATATATTCTAACTCAATTACTATTACTATCGCACAGGTGGCTGCGGCAAATATAACTCCGGCAACCAATTCTTCCGTTACAAATTCTGACAGCACGTATGTTAGTTATGCGTTAACCATTACTAACTCAGGAAACGGAAATGATCAATTTGCTCTTTCAAGTTCATCAACAAAAGGATGGGCAACGACGTTTTATCACGATGCAAACGGTAACGGAGTTTTAGATAATGCGGAAATAACTGCCGGAGCAATCAGTTCAACGGCATCAATTGCGGCAGATGCATCTTATAAAATAATTGCGCGTGTTTTCGTACCGCGTGATGCGTCACTGAATAACAAAGTTGATACGACAACAATTTCTGCCGTTTCACAATTTAACAACAGCGTTTCGGTTTCCGGCGTTGTGAAAACGACAGTGAAGACCGCGTACTTTAGCAATATCGGTTCCGGATTGACGGTCAGCCCGACAAACCCGCAGCCGGGAGATAATGTAACTTATACGTTCTCTATTGTTAATAATGGAAGTGAAGATGCCACCGGCGTCTCATTCAGCGATCTCTTTCCGCCAAGCTTATTTAATTTTGTCAGCGCT
>JACFMZ010000059.1 GCA_019455105.1 Bacteroidota bacterium
ATTGTAACAATTGATTCGTTAAATTCTATTCCCGAAATAACAAAGAGTGACAATTCGGCGCAGGCAAACATTACGGTGCTTTCAACGAAATATAAAATTCTTTTCCCGACGAGTTTAAATATTAATAAGCCGTTGAAACTTATCTTGCTTAATCCGCTTATGGCAAACGATTCCGTAACAGTAGTGAATCTTGAAATTGATACAACATCGGCAATGCAGAATCCAATTCATAAGAATACCTCGATGAAGGGATTAACAACGGAATTCGATATTTCCTCATTACCGAGCGGGCGGAGATACTGGTGGAGAGCAAAAGCGAATGCTACAACGGAATGGGTTACCGGTACGTTTTTTACAGGAAGCAATTCTGCTTTTCTCTACGGCGAAAATGATTCGTATGCTTTTGCAATGAATACGGGAAAAAATATTTCCATTTCAAATGAAATGAAATTAGATGTTGATACGATTTCTGTTCGTGCAATTTCTGCCGGCTTTACTGCCGGCGCAACGGCGGTTATTGAAATTAATGGAGTGAATGTGCTGCCGAATTCTTTTTCACGAGGATTTAATTTTGTAGTTCTTGATCCGGTTTCGTTAAAATTGAAAACAACAAAATCATATGATACCTACGGTAACACGGCTCTGATGGATTCTGTTGCATCGTTTCTTAATTCACTTTCGGCAAATGATATTGTTATTTCAGTCATCGCCGATGCGGTTTCAACAGGCGGAGTGTTGAAACTATCGGTGCAAAATGCGTTTGCCTCAATCGGCGCTGCGAAACAATCGGTGTATTCTTATCGCGGGTCATGGGCGGTTATAGGGAAAAAGGGGCTGCCGTCAGGTTCTGCATTAGAATCGTATTATCCCGAATCATCAACAAAAGCATTGGCGGAAACAACATATATAGTAAATTCAACGAACGGCTATTTTGTTACGCCCTATTTTGGTCCGTCACCGTCATGGAGCAGTCTGCATACCAACGCAGTTATTCCTGCCGGCGCTTCGCTGAAGACAAAGATAATTGGCAGGAAAAATGATGCTTCGGAAGATACTGTAGCGGTTACTACCGATACAACATTTTCATTATCCGGTTTTGGTTCGCTCTATCCGTTTATTAAACTTCGTTTTGAGTTAACGGCAAATTCGTTATATCAATCGCCGGAAATTTTGGGATTTAGTATTGCCGGAACATCGGCGCCGGAATTTGCCGCTTCTGCGCAGCAAAATTTTCTGAATAAACAAATTGTTCAGGAAGGAGAAAATATCAACGTTGCGTTTACCTTCTTCAATGTTGGCTTGGGTGCGTCGGATTCCGTGAAACTCTTTTTACAAACGAATGACAGCGGCAATGACAGAACCCTGCAAACGTATTTTCTTTCGGGGCTTGCACCGAACGATTCGGCGACGGTACATTATCTTTATCATTCAAAAGGATTCCGCGGAAATCATGCCTTTAAATTTATCATTGATGCGGACAATCGAAATGCTGAATTATATAAAAGTAATAACATCATCACCATTCCTTATCAGGTGCTTCCCGATACGATTCGACCGGGGCTTACCGTAACGGTGGACGGGCTGCACGTGCTAAACGGAGATTTTGTGAGAGAAAAACCTGAAATACGTGTTCTATTTTCTGATAATATTCAAACAGCATTAACTCAGCAGGATACATCGAATTTTAAGCTGCTTCTAAATTATGAACCGGTCTATTTCAGCGGAATAAATGCGCCGGTGCTGGTTCCATCTTCAACGCCGGGGAAAGGGGAAGTGCAGTGGAATCCGCTTTTACCGAAGGGAGAAAATACAATTGCGGTTTTTGCAAAGGATGTGTCGGGAAATTATTCAGATACTATTCAATTTACAGTTAATGTTTCCTCCGACCTGGAAATTAAGAAACTGTTTAATTATCCGAATCCTTTTTCAAACAGTACGCATTTCACTTTTATTATTGCCGGTGCCGGAAATCCGGATGAAGCAGTGATTAAAATTTTTACTGTTGCCGGAAGATTAATAAAAGAAATAAAACTTTATCCGCCTCAGGTGAAAGTCGGATTCAATAAAATATTGTGGGACGGCAGCGATGAGGATGGTGATAAAATCGGCAACGGAATCTATTTTTATAAAATTCTTGTTAAACAAGGTGAGAAGCAGATTTCAGAAGTTCAAAGATTAGTAAAAGCCGGTTAATCTCTGCTGCTTTGGAGTGAAACGGAAGTTGCATTTAAATAGATCTTCTGTTACTTTTTACGGGAGAAAGTTAAATTCAACCATCACTTCCCAGCAGTACGCATTCAACCGGATATTTTTATTCACCAATTATCAAAATGTATTATGAAAATATTATTTAACGTAGTATTATTTTCCATTACTCTTATCTTTGCTCAAACTCCTATGACTGATCAGTTTTCATCGGTATTAAAACCGATTCAAAAAAAATATGCGCCGGATAAACGGACGGCAATCTTTTCAGTTACAGTACGCCAGAACGATTCCCTTCTTATTGTAAAAGGAGAAGTGGATAATGTACAGGCAAAGAATGATGTTATGGCGGCATTTAAAAAAGAATTTCACACCATTGCAGACAGCATAGAAGTATTACCGCAGCAATCTCTCGGTGAAAAAACATACGGCATTGTCATTGTCAGCGTTGCCAATATGCGGAGTGTTCCCGAAGAATCGGCGGAACTTGCGTCGCAGGTGTTAATGGGACATTTGGTGAAATTATGGAAAAAGAAAAGCGGCTATTATTTAGCGCAGTCCCCCGATCAATATTTGGGATGGGTGGATAACGAACAGGTAATTCCAGTAACACAGGCGGAGGCTGAAGCGTGGAAAAACGCCAAAAAAGTTTTTGTAAAAGCATATTTTAATTACGTACGAAGCGAACCAAAAAATGACGCTTTCCCTGTGTGCGATATTACCGGCGGAGGAATTTTGAAAGATGAAGGAAAGCAGGGCAGCTGGCGAAAGATTTCTCTTGCCGACGGAAGAACCGGTTTTCTGCCGGATGAAGATGTGATGCAATATTCGGATTGGGGAACAAAACTTCATCCCCTTGCGGACAATATTGAACGGACGGGAAAATATTTAATGGGTGTTCCGTATCTTTGGGGCGGAACATCAACGAAAGGTGTTGATTGTTCGGGCTTTACAAAAACCGTGTATCTTCTAAACGGCTTGCAATTGAACCGCGATGCCAATCAGCAGGCGGAACAAGGCGTTGCCGTTGAGCCGGGAGCGCATTTTGAAAACCTGAAAAAGGGAGACTTAATATTCTTCGGAAGAAGAGGAGACGAAACCAAACCGGAGCGTATTACGCATGTCGGTATTTATCTCGGCAATCAGGAATTTATTCATTCTTCCAGCCGCGTGCACATCAGCAGTTTCGATCCCTCTTCGCCGATTTTTGATGAAGGAAATTTGAAACGATTCATTCGCGCGCGCAGAGTAATTCCGAGTCTCTCTCAGCTCAAAGAAGTAAAAACGAAATAAATCTGTACAGCAGTATATTGAGCAGAACGGTGAGGAAGGAATGGCGCTTCGTTTTTTATTTATAGATTTTAATTCCTACTTCGCTTCTGTTGAGCAGCAGGTTGATAAAAGTTTGCGCGGAAAGCCTGTTGCCGTTGTTCCGGTAGAAGCTGAAACAACCTCGTGTATTGCTGCAAGCTATGAAGCGAAAAAGTTCGGCGTCAAAACCGGCACTTTAGTTCGTGATGCCCGTCTGTTGTGTCCCGAAATAATTTTTCGCCCCGCCAGACCACCGCTGTACGTAGAATTCCATCATACTCTTATTAGGATTGTTGAAAAGTGTATTCCGGTATTTTCTGTAAAATCAATTGACGAGATGGCGTGTGAATTAACCGGAAGACAGACGCAAAAAGAAAACGCCGTTGCAATAGCATTAAATATTAAACAGACAATTGCCGCTCAAGCAGGAGATTATCTACGCTGCTCAATCGGCATTGCACCGAATATTTTTTTGGCGAAGACTGCCTCCGATATGCAGAAGCCGGATGGTTTGATTGTTATTGAAGATCAGGATCTTCCCGAAAAAATTCTTTCGCTGGAATTGCAGGATTTTTCCGGTATCGGAAAACGGATGCTAAAGCGATTATATCAACATGGAATTTATTCAACGCACGATTTATGGAATGCCGAAAAAACTCTGCTGCGAAAAGTGTGGGGCGGAATTGAGGGAGACCGGATGTATGAAAAACTGCGCGGAATTGAACCGGCGCTGCCGTTATCAAAACATACTACCATTGGACATTCCCATGTGCTTTCGCCGGAGTTTCGCACGCCGGAAGGGGTGAAGGTTATTGCCAATCGAATGCTGCAAAAGGCGGCAATGCGGTTAAGAAAAATGGAATATCGAACCGCTTCGCTTTCACTTTCTGTTCAGTACCTTAATAAAAAATCTTGGAGCGATGATATTCGTTTTTCCGATACTGCCGATACGCTTCATCTTACCTCTGCACTGAAAAAATTAATTGCCAAGATTCCCTTCGCCGATACAACGCCGCTAAAAGTCTCGGTTGCCTTCACTCATCTTCTGATGGAGAAAGCACAAACCCGCTCGCTGTTTGAGGATGATGCTCAGGAATCTCAATTTAACCGCGTTATTGATGAAGTAAATTTGAAATACGGGAAAAATGCACTCTATTTTGCCGATGCTCACGAGGGAATGGAATCTTCACCGGCTCGAATTGCGTTTAATCATATTCCCAACATTGCGTTGGAAGACGGCAGGGGAGATTTGAAGAAAAAGATTACAAAGAATCTTTCGTTTTCGAAAAGGAAAAAAGAGAAGTAACGGCAGAAGAGGGAATAATTTATTTTTCTCGCTCCATCACGAAATTAATAAACGCAAGAAGTGATTGCTTTGCATCGGAATCCGGAAAGGGAGCGAGACATCGGCGCGCCTCTTCGCCGAACTCTTTTGCCCGCTGCTCAGCGTAAGTAATTCCGCCGTGGGACTGCACAAAATCGACAACATATTCAATTTCTTTGCCGGAAGCTCCGTTCTTAATAGTCTTCCAAACTTTTTTTGCCTCTTTTCGTTCGGCTTGTTGTAAAGCAAAAATCAGAGGAAGAGTCATTTTCTTTTCTTTCATATCGCCGCCGGTGGGTTTTCCGAGAATACTTTTCCGGCTGGTAAAATCAAGAATGTCATCGCGGATTTGAAATGCCATACCGATATTTTCTCCGAAATCGCGCATAAATTTCCGCTGTTCAACATCTTCCGTTACGCTTGCCGCGCCGATTTCCGAACAGGTAGAGAGCAGAGAAGCAGTTTTGGCGGAAATTATTTTTAAGTATGTCGCTTCATCTGTATCAAGTTCGCGGCTTTTTTGTATTTGAAGAATTTCTCCTTCGCTCATCCGGCGCACGGCATCGGAGACCGCTTTCAAAAAATACACATCATTATGGTTAAGAGAAATCATTAATCCCGTAGAAAGGAGATAATCTCCCATCAATACGGCAATTTTGTTTTTCCATACGGCATTGATGGAGGCTAAGCCCCGACGCGTATCGGCATCATCCACAACATCATCATGAACAAGCGTTGCGGTATGTAAAATTTCCACCAGCGTTGCGCCTCGATATGTTGCTTCCGTCACCTTTCCGCAGGCTTTGGCACAGAGAAAAACTACAATCGGACGGATTCGTTTTCCTTTCTGCCGGACAATGTACCGCGCAATAGTATCAACCAGCGAAACATTGGAACGCATTGAGTGTTTAAAAAATTCGTTGAATTTTTTTAAATCGTTATCAACCGGTTTTTTAATTTCATCAAGAGAGTGTGTAACGGTTAAACTCATTCAGAATCCGTTGTTTTACGTTGTGCATATTTGGAAACAAAAATGCTGACTTCATATAAAATAATCATCGGTGCGGCAAGCATGCTCTGTGTAATAATATCCGGCGTCGGCGTTACCACAGCGGAAATAATAAGAATGACCACAATGGCGTGGCGCCGATATTTTCTCATAAATGCGGGACTCAGCATTCCGAGTTTCGAAAGAAAATATGCCACCATCGGAAGTTCAAAAACAATTCCGGCGCCGAGCAGAAGGGCAAGAATAAAACTGATGTATTGATCGACCGCAACATTTAGTTGAAAGGTATCGGTGCCGAACGTTGCAAAAAAATTCAGAGAAAAAGGAATGATGACAAAGTACGCGAACACAATTCCTGATAAAAAACAAATTGATGTAAAGGAGACAATCCAAAAGGCATATTTACGCTCATTCGGCATTAATCCTGGTGCAATGAACTGCCATAATTGATAAAGCAGAGCCGGCATTGCGATAATAATTCCTGCAATTAAAACAGTCTCCATATACATCATTACAATACCGTAGGGAGTCAGCACTTGCGCTTTAAGCCCGACCCTGGTCAGCGGACCCATTAAGACTTCTTTCACCAAAAAATCGGAAAAGAATGCCGCTCCTATTCCTGCAATCACCACCGCCAGAATTGCTTTTACAATGCGTGAACGCAGTTCTTCCAGATGGTCAAGAAACGACATTTCACGTTCAAAAGTATTTGGCTGATCGCGGGGCATGAGCTATGGGTTAACGGTATAAAGGAAATTTACTGCAAAGTTCTGAAACATTATTTTTTACGGAATCATAGACTTCTGTTTTTCCGATATTGCTTAAGACCGTATCAATTAAATCGCCGACAATTATCATTTCGTTCTCTTTCATTCCGCGTGTTGTTAAAGCGGCGCTGCCGATACGAATTCCGCTGGTGATTAACGGAGATTTATCGTCGAACGGAACGCCGTTTTTATTTACGGTAATGCCTGCTTCATCCAACGCTTTCTGTGCGGCTTTGCCGGTAAGATTTTTATTACGAAGATCAATCAGCATTAAATGATTATCCGTTCCGTTGGAGATAATATAATATCCCTTTTCCATTAGATGCTTTGCCAGCGCTTTGGCATTGGCAATAACCTGCTTTGCATAGGTTGTAAATTCCGGCTGCAGCGCTTCTTTAAAGGCAACGGCTTTTGCGGCAATAACATGCATTAATGGTCCGCCTTGAATGCCGGGGATAACCATGGAATCTAACAGCTCGCTCATCATTTTCTTTCTTCCGGATTTCGGCGCTACAATGCCGAAAGGATTTTCAAAATCTTTTCCCAGCAAAATAATTCCGCCGCGGGGACCGCGGAGAGTTTTATGAGTTGTTGATGTTACCACATGGCAATGGGGAAGCGGATCGTTTAACTGCTTTGCTGCAATCAGTCCTGCCGGATGAGCAATATCCGCAAACAAGAAAGCGCCGATGCTGTCGGCAATTTCTCGAAATTTTTTATAATCAATGTTTCGGGAATAAGCGCTTGCGCCGACAGTAATTAATTTTGGTTTTTCTTTTTTGGCAATGGTTTCAACTTCGTTAAAATCAATATATCCGGTCTCTTTTGTTACGCCGTAAGCGCTGAAGTTGTATAACTGTCCGGAAAAATTCACCGGCGAACCGTGTGTTAAATGTCCGCCGTGAGAAAGATTCATGCCGAGAACTTTATCCCCCGGTTTAATGAAGGTAAAATAAACCGCCATATTTGCCTGCGAGCCTGAATGAGGCTGCACGTTCACATATTCGGCACCGAATAATTTTTTTGCTCTGTCGCGCGCAAGGTCTTCCGCAATATCAACAAATTCACAGCCGCCGTAGTAGCGCTTTCCGGGATATCCTTCGGCATATTTGTTGGTGAGAACGGTTCCGGCAGCTTCAAGCACAGCATTGGAAACAAAATTTTCCGATGCAATTAATTCTAGGTTTGTGTTTTGCCGGTTTTTTTCTTTTGAGATTGCGTCAAAAATTTCCGGATCGAATGATTGTATGTTTTGCATAGAGGTTAAAAGAAAATAGTTAATAAATTATCTTCCGGTTAATAAATGAATTTTTTCTACCCGCTTTTCGTGTCTGCCCCCTTCAAAAGCGGTGTACAGAAAGGCGATAATCATATCTTCAGCAACGCCCCAGCCGACAAGCCGCTCGCCGAAGCACAAGACATTGGCGTTGTTATGTTTTCGTGAAAGCGCCGCCGCCGTTACGGATTCGCATGCTGCTGCCCGCACGCCGGTGTGTTTGTTGGCAACAATGGAAACTCCGATACCCGAGCCGCAGATAAATATTCCCTGCCCGCATTCTTTTTTGGAAATTGCTTCGGAGGCAAGATGTGCCCAATCGGGATAGTCGGTTGACTCTTTGGAAAATGTTCCGAAATCTTTAAACTCAATCAGAAGTTTTTTTAAGAGCTCTTTTGTTTTTTCTTTATAATCAAATCCTGCGTGGTCGCTGGCTAAGGCAATCATCAGTCCACCTCCGATTGAATAAACATTAATTCTGAAATTGTCATTCCAACGGTGAGGCGTACAATGGTATCTTTCAGCAAGCCGGATGACGTTGTTCCGCGAATGCCGTATTCCAAACCAATGTTAATGCGTGATTCCTGGCTGGCAGGAAATCCGATGCCGGCGGTTCCGAATATTTCATTAATGGACTGCCCCTTTAATTTTAAATTCGTTATATGGTAATAAGCGCCGGCTCTGTAAGAAAGTCTGTCGAATATTGTTTCAGCAAATTCCGCCGGCGGAAGAACTTCTATTCCGGCTCCAATGCGGAGATCATTTTGTAATTCCGCCGGATGAATATTGTTCACGCGATAATTTCCCCAGTTCTGAAAGCGCATATCGGCTGTAAAAATAGTTCTGTTGTGAAGCATGGCGGCGCCGAAACTAAATCCGAACGGTAATGTTGCTGTTTGGTTTAATTGATTGAGCGTATCTTGGCTTGTAGAATATCTTGTTAATTGTTCCTGTTCAACGGAAAGCGTGCTTCCCGAAAAAAATGTTCCCCCTAAAGTAAAATTTTTTGAATCGCTCAAGCCGAACATTTTATCAACACCGGTGATGATAGCGCCGAGTGTAAAACCGAATCCATCCATTGAAATAGTTTCATCGAATGTTTCGCCGAAATAATTCGGATCATTGAATGAAACTTTTTGTGAAGCGTACCGTGCGCCGAAAAAATAATGCGATGTTAATCCGAAAATAATATCCGGCTGCACTTCATAGGAAAGAGAAAGCTGTGCAGCATTCAATCCGCCGTGTCCGGAAAATGTTTCGGTAATCGTGTGAGAACCGAAGGTGGAATTCGTCGTCAAGTTATATCCCGATGAACTGTACGGAACAAATGCAAGCGACAGTACGCTTTTTGCCGGTTTATATAACGGGAATGCCACAACGGCGCCCTCAACATTTCCCGTGTTTAACAACAGCGAAGATGCTGCATCCGAAATCTGATAGGTCTGATGCTGATAAATTCCGGTAAAAAGCGTTCGGGAAATATTGCCGAGCCCGGCAGGGTTTTCTAAGTTAATAAAGGATTCGCCGAGCAACGCAACGCCCGTATTTCCCATGCCGACTGTTCGATCACTGGAAAAAATATTCAACTCGCCGATTCCGTATTTAGAATAGACCGAACCTTTTCCTGCCAGCAGCGTAGTGCCGATGAATGCCGTGAGAATAAAAATTTTTTTCATAATTATTTTTTTGAATAAACTATTTTTAATGCCGGACGTTTCGTTCTATCGGCTTCCGTACTGGAATAGAAAATCGCTTTATCAGCAGAGCTGTTTTCGGCAGCCCAGCGGATATTGAATCCGTTATTCACAATAACATTATTAACCCATTGCTGTACAAACGGCGTAACTTTACACTGATAAACAATAGTCGTTTGCGAGGAATCTTTTTTAGCCCCGTACGCAGACCATTGTGTGCTGGTGTAAATATTATCAAGATTACTATCGCTGCTTCGAATATACACGGCAATGGTGTCTGGGGAATATCCTTCAATTTGGCTTTGCGATTTGTTCAGCGTCAGCTCAAGCACGGCATTATTAATTACCGGTTTGTTGTTCAGTGAAGATAAATCAAATTTTATATTCGAACGTATTCCAAAACCGCCCTGGACTTCAATTGGTGTCATAACAGGCGGCGTTGTGTATTGAGAATAGAACGTATCGAAGCCGTAATTAATTTTTAATGAATCTTTCTTTCCGTTGCGGGAATAAATAATGGTCAGCGTGGGAGACAACACTGAATTTGCCGTAAACGTAATAAAGCCGGCAATTCCCGGAGTGGTGTTTGCTGCGGCTCGTAATGCAAATCCGTAGAATGCTGTGGAGTCAGGATGAAGATAAGAATTAATCATCTTTCTAACGGTGGTTGTATCAATCGGCGTTGAGATAACGGTTCGGGAATAATTCATTGAATCGGAATAGGAAGCGAGAATGTGAGGTCCTAATGTATTTGAAGAAGCCGAATCGGAAGAGAACGTTAGGTAATTCCACGGCTGAAGAATTTCATACATGTCTAACCGAACGGGAATTGCAGTAACATTCCATCGATAGTTTACCGTTAAACTGATGTTGGCGGTATCAATCACGGCGCCGTCAAGCGAATCAAAACTACGAGGCGAAGTTTGGAAATTTAACATTGTTACAACATCTTCGCCTGCCGATGTTCGTCCGACAAGATTGCTGGAGCCGGTTCCGGGAATCACCGTTCCTTTAAATGTTGTGTCGCTTACCGATGTAAACGTTGTGTCAAAAACAGCAATCTGAATAGACGGATCAACTAAATTATTTCCGACTTGGGTATTCGGTCTTTCCGTGCAGCCGGTATAGAATGCCGCAAGAAGAAGTAAAAAAAATGTAATCTTATTTTTCATTTTCAAGAAGTTCTCGTTTTGCTGTAATCGTTAAAATAAAATCCACGGCGTTGTATAAATCCTCTGCGTAATAATCTCTTGTCTTTAGACAAGAATCTTTTTCTTTTGTTCCATAACCGGTAGCGACTTGAATGGTAGTTGCACCGACAGCTTTTCCGGCTTGAACATCAATGCACTTATCGCCGATAACAAAGGAGCGTTCAAGATTAAAACCGTATTTTTTCTTTGCCGCCAGCAGCATTCCCGGTTTGGGTTTTCTGCATTCGCAGTCTTTAATGTAACCGGCAATCCCTTCGGAAGGGTGATGCGGACAGTAGAAATATTCCAACACATGCGCGTGGTGTTTTTTCAGTTCGGCGGAAAAGGCAAGATGAATGTTATGCAGTTCGTTCTCTGAAAAGATTCCGCGGGCAATACCCGATTGGTTGGTGATGACAATAACCGGTATCTCCAAAGAATTCAAAATATGAATTGCCTCCGCGCTGCGGGGAAGCAGTTGTATCTGTTCTGGTGCAGAAAGAAAATCGACATCAACATTTATTGTTCCATCCCGATCGACAAACACGGCAAAATTTCGTAGCACAGTCGATATCCGTTCGCTTATTTACTGATACTGCGGTACAAGTTGATATATTTTTTTGCGGAAGATTCCCAGGAGAAATCTTTTGCCATTCCGTTCCGCATAATTTTCTGCCAGGTTTTCTTATTTCCGTACGCCGTAATAGCACGCTGCATGGCTTTTAGAAGATCTTTGCTGGCATAATTTTTAAACTTAAATCCTGTTCCGTTGCTTCCTTTTACATCTTGAATGGTATCATCTAAGCCGCCGGTGGCGCGAACAATCGGGACGGTTCCGTATTTTAAGCTGTACATTTGGTTTAATCCGCACGGTTCGTACCGCGAGGGCATAAGATACATGTCGCTGCCCGCTTCAATTAAATGAGCAATCTCTTCATTCATGCCGAACATAATGCCGGCTTTCTTCGGATATTTTTTGCGCAATTGTTCAAAGAAATCATGATAATGTTTTTCACCGGCGCCGATCATAATAAATTGAATATCCAATTTCATAATTTGATCAGCAGCTTCTTTTATTAAATCAATTCCTTTTTGATCGACCAAGCGCGTAATAAGACCGATTACCGGAACATTTTCTTTATATTCCAAACCGAATCGTTTTACGAGAGCAATTTTGTTTTCTTCTTTTGCTTCCAACGACTTTGCATCATAGCGGGATTCTATAAGAGAATCTGTTTCAGGATTCCACACCGAATAATCAATGCCGTTTAATAAACCAAGAAGATTTTTTTTCCGTTTTTTCAAAACACCGTCAAGTCCCGCACCGTATTCTGCGGTGGTAATTTCTTTTGCATACTTTTCGCTGACGGTGGTGATAATATCGGAATAGACGAGTCCGGCTTTCATAAAATTTAATTTGCCGTAACATTCTACTCCGTCTAAAGTAAATGTATCTCCCGGCAGTCCGGTTTTATCAAATGATTTGTCCGGAAAGGCGCCTTGATAACCGAGATTGTGAATAGTGAAGATGGTTTTAACATCCTTAAAGAACGGATCATCTTTGTAAATCGTTTTCAGATACGCGGGAATAAGTCCGGTCTGCCAATCGTTACAATGAATCACATCCGGCTGCCAGCCGAGTTTTTTCAATGTTTCTAACACGCCGCGGCAGAAAAAAATAAAACGCTCATCATTATCCGCATAATCTTTCTTTGAATGAGGATCGGAATACAATCCCGCCCGGTCATACATTCCCTTATTCGCCAGAAAATACACCTGCACTTTTGCTTTTAAACTCGAAATGAATGATGAGTTGACATGACCGATGATTTCGGTGTTGCCCACCGGAATAGGAATTTCACGAAGGCGAATAACATCGTGCAATTTAAATTTCCGCTCGCTGATTGTGCCGTAACGCGGCATCATTATGCGAATCTCGTGTCCTAATTCTCTAATAATTTGAGGAAGTGCACCGGAAACATCAGCTAAACCGCCTGTTTTTGCGAAAGGTTCTGTTTCGCTTGTTACGAAGAGGATATTGAGTGCTTTAGACATACCTTTGCTGGTTTGTGAACGATAACAGAAAACGCTTAAAGATACGAAAAAATTGCGGGTTTTCCAACGATACGGTATGCCTAAAACCTAAATACTTTTGATGGTAAAATAGTAAAAATAATAGAGTACTCGAATAAGAAACGAGCTTCGTTGGTAACGTGGTAAACTAATTTTTAAGAAGATGAAAAAGAAGTATAAAGAAACAATGCAGGTTCGCTTATTCGCTTTCACTCCATTTCGTTTGAAGCCACGATTCGTAAATTGTTTTTTGAAGTTCGCTCGGATGTTCCGCTTTTTTAATTCCGTATTCCGAAACGCCGAATTCAAAAAGGGTGAGAGAGATTTCTTTTATCTTATCATTTCGAAAGAGAACCACTTGCAGCGTATCGCCGCTTTTATATGAAGAAATTCTTTCATTAAAATCAACCGATGAAGTTCGAAAACCGTTTAAGGCGAGCAGTTCGTCGTTAATTTCTATGCCTGCGCGTTCGGCAGGAGAGCCGGGAGCAACATTGCCGACAATAGTTTTTCCGTTATTCGAAGAAAGAAGAAGTCCTGCATCAATCTTTTTTGCCGAAGAATCTTTTATAAACAGTTCAAGACCGGCATAGAAAAGATTTTCTTTCCATGGAAGAGGGGTAGTGCCGTAAAGATATTGCTTAAAGAAACGTTCCAACGAAACGCCGGAGAGTTTTTCGCACATTTTTTGAAAATCGCTGTTGATAAATCCTTTTGTTTTAGGAAACTGCTCGAACATTGTCCGCATAACTTTTTGCAGCGACGTATTGTTCTTTGAACGATGTCGGAGTTCGAGATCTAGTAATAAACTAAACTGCGCACCTTTTCCATAATAATCGCTTTGAGCATTCAGCGCATTTTCTCTGTTTCGCCAGAATTTAATCCAAGCATCAAAACTTGATTCGCTGAGCGGCTGAACGGAATTTCCGTAGCGTGATTTTTCATTTGCCGCCATTGAAGGAATCTGTGCAAGATAGGAATCCGCCTTTTCAATTCCGGCATAAATTAAAATAAGATTGTCAAGATAAGAAGTTCCGCCTTCGGAAAGCCAGAGCTCTTCCGTATAGTTTTCTTTTGAAAAATCATACGGCGCAAAGGCTTTCGGCCGAAGTTGTTTTACATTCCAAGTGTGAAAATATTCGTGAGAAACTAATCCGAGAAAATTCAGATACGAGGATCGTTTTTCAAACACAAACGGACGAACGCCCATCACCGTTGAATTGATATGTTCTGTTCCTCCTCCCGCATTCGGCTGGCAGTGTAAAAAGAAAATATACTGATTATACGGAAGCGCTCCCCAAAATGTCAGGTTTGCTTTTATAATGGCGGTGAAATCTTTTACTAAGGTATCGGCATTCCAATTTCCTTCGCCGTAAATGCTGATGAGATGTTTCTTTCCTTCAACAAAAAATTCTTTATCAAACTGATTTCCGATTTCGATAGGACAGTCGCCGAAATATTCAAAATTCGGCGCCGTAAATACCAACGGATGATCTTTGCTTTGTTCCAATCCGGTGGTAACATGCCAGTTGCCGTACGGCGTAATGGTAAGCTGCAGCGGATTATTTTTTGTCTGTTCGGTGTACATAAAAACTGCCAGCGGATCTAAAAATGCATGCTCGCTGTTCAATTCCCGCGTGCGCATATTAAATTCGTTCGCATACACGTTGTAACGAATAATAATATGTTTTGCTCCTTTTTTCTCAACGCTCCATGTTTCTTTATCAATTTTCTTCCAGGGAAGAATTTCTTTTTTCTCATTTGTCGCGGAAAATTCCTGAACCATGCCGGCAAAATCCAAAATAGCATAACGCCCGGTGCGCCACGCCGCCATTTTTACTTCAACAGTTTTTGACGAAGGAAGATCGTTCAACTGCATCGCCGCTTCAAAAAGGTGCGTTGAAGGATTGCTCATTGAAAGCGAGTATTCGATAGAAAAATGTTGTGCGGTTGTTGTCATAATAACCAGAAGCAAAAAGAGTAAAGAAAGAAGAAATTTCATAGTAAAAATTGTTTTTGTTTAATCTAAAAAATAGTGCGGCTTCCTGCAAGAATATTATGAAGAGATTTCAATATTTTGTTTATCGCCTGTCTTGATTTGAACGCTGAACTTATCTATATTAAAACAGAATTTATTTTAATCAATAGGAGCAACAAGTATAGATTTTTTGTTAAAGGTTCAGTTTCTTTGAGAATTTGTTTGTTAATCAAAACCTTTAACATTTATACTCGTTGCTTTTTTATTGTACTTCTGAATTCGGGAAAAGCTTTTTCTTCTCTTTGTCTATGAAAATAAGGAAAATTTTTAGCGTATTGATTTTCTGTGTACATCTTCATTTTGCACAGAATGTCTTTTCTGTTGCTGATGTGAAAATTCTCTCATCGGATAATCAGGGAATGACGCTTCAATTTATTCCGCAGTTTATGGAAAATGAAAAGATTATTGTAGAAAACGAAACGTTTGAAATTCCCATGTTTGCCGGAAGTATTCCGGCGCCGGAAACGGCAGGCACGGCAGATATCCGTTACCGGCAGTTGATGATTGCCGTCCCCGGAACGGAAGGGAATTCAGTAGAAGTGCTTTCGGCGGATTATGAAACCGTTAATAATTTTTCTCTTGCCGTTATTCCGCAAAGAACGCTGATTGATAATTTCGGCACGGAGAAACTTACTTACAAAAAACAATATGCTGCCCGCCGAAATTTTTATCCTGAAGAACTTGCCAAAATTCAGAATACCGGTATCATGCGCGGCTGGATGTTTGCGAACATTCTCATTACGCCGTTTCAATATCAATCCGCCGCGAAGACATTAAAAAAATATTCTCGTATTGTTGTAAGAATTACCTATGGAAAGCGGACGTCAAATTTTTCGACAGATAAAAATGATGAAGCAGCAGCAGCGGCATTTTTAAATTACGAGACGGCAAAAAATTGGATGGCGCAGAAAAGTTTTTCCAAAACGAATGCTTTTAATTCTGTTCTTTCAACAGGAAATTGGTACAAACTGTTGGTGAGCGAAGAAGGAATATATAAAATTGATGCGAATTTTCTCCGGGGCGCCGGAATTGAACCTTCTTCGCTTAATGCTGTTACCGATATAAAAATATTTGGCGGAGACGGAAGACGGATTGCTGAAGATTTATCAACACCGAGACCGAATGATCTTCCGCAGCTTGCCGTAAAGTATGTAGATAATAACAGCAACGGAAAATTTGATAATGATGATTACATTCTTTTTTACGGACAGGGAGTAACCGGCTGGAATTACGATCCTGTGCAAAAACAGTTTCGTCATTATACAAATCCCTATATAAACACGAATGTATATTTTCTTGCAATCAATCCCCAAAATGTTCCTGTGCGTTTTGCTTCAAAATTTACAAACTCGGGAATAAGCGGAGCGAAAGTAACCAGCGCGCAGGGGAGAATATTTTTTGATGAAGAGAAAGTTAATTTTATTCAATCGGGACAAAACTGGGTCAGCTCGCCGCTGAATGCCAAAGATTCGCGCGTGTTAAGCAATAAACTATACGGCAGAATTGCCGGCACGCCGATTACTTACCGCTACCATCTGTATGCCCGCGCAACGGCGATTTCAACATTTTCAATAGAAGAATCCGGAGCCTTATTAAAAGCAGAATATGTGTATGGAAAAACACAGCAAGATTTGAACAGTGCTGAAACAACCTATGCGAATGATCTTGCCGGCTCTGTTGTTGCTTATCCTAATTTATCCGATGAGCGCAGCAATCTGAAAATTATTTACGATGCAAACAGCAACGTAGCAACCGGCTGGATTGATTGGGTGGAAATATTTTATCAGCATTCCTTAACTGCCGTCAATGATATGCTTCAGTTTACTTCGCCGGATACGTCAGGCAGAATTACTTTTTCAGCAGCTGGTTTTTCTACAAACACCGTTTTCGGTTTTGACGTCTCTACGGTTCATGCAATGCAGGAATTATCGTTAGACCTTAACCAGCTCTCCGGGAGTTTTTCGTTTCAGGATACGCTCTCTTCCGGAAGAATAAAAAAATATTGGCTCGGCGCTCCATCGGCATTTAAAGTTCCGCAGTTAGCGGGAAAAATTACGAATTCAAATTTGCACGGATTTACAGGGGCTGAGTTTATTATTATTTCGCCGAGCGAATTTAAATCTGAAGCGATGCGCTTAAAAAATCATAAAGAAAATCTTCCGGGAAATAACCGTCTTTCAACAACTGTTGTTGATATAGATACGTTGTATAATGAATTCGGCGCCGGAATGGCTGACCCTCTTGCAATACGGGATTTCCTGCGATATGCCGTTAATAATTGGCAGATTGCGCCGAAGTATGTCCTCTTTTTCGGCGATGCAAGTTACGATTATAAATCTATTCTTAAACTCGACCGCTCGTGGATTCCAACCTACGAAACGGATGATTCTAACGATAAAATTTTTTCTTATTCGTATGATGATTTCTTAACATATCTCAATCCTGCGAACAATCGGAATGTGAGTATTGCTCACGGAAGGTTATGTGCGCGGTCTGCCGCAGAAGCAAAATTTTTAGTGGATAGAATTATTGACTACGAAACGCGCTCTCCGAAATCGACATGGAAAAACACTATTACCATTGTTGCCGATGATAGTTGGACGCCTGATAGTGAAGAAGGCGCTATGCATACCAGGCAAGCCGAAACGCTGGCAAATTTCTATACACCGCAGTCATTTGAAATTAAAAAAATTTATATCGGTGATTATCCGACAGTCTTTACTGCATCAGGGAGAAGAAAACCCGATGCCCGGCTGGCAATTTTAGATCAAGTTAATAAAAAAGGGACGCTGATTCTCAATTATACCGGTCACGGAAATCCTAAAGTGTGGGCGCACGAAAGTATTTTATCGTATGACGATGTAAAAACACAATTAACGAATGGCGATAAATTAACGTTTGTTGTGGCGGCAACCTGCGATTGGGGAAGATTTGATGAAGCGGGAGACGAAAGCTCCGCTGAAGAAATTATGATTAATGAAAACGGCGGCGCCATCGGCGTCTTCAGCGCAACGCGCGCAGTCTATTCATCCGATAATGCCTATACCAATTATACTTTTTACGGAAAATTATTTTCACAAAATCCTTCTTTGCGCTTAGGCGATGCCTACCTGCTGACGAAGAATACAGTAATGAATTCCGGTTATGGAATCGCCAATATTCAGAAGTATCATCTTTTGGGAGACCCGACACTGCGTCTTGCTGTCCCTCAGATGACCATGGTGATCGACTCGGTCAATGGAAAAAGTATTACAGTGCTTGATACGTTGAATGCTCTGGAGAAGATTATGATTTCGGCAAGCGTTCGTGATGCAAATAATAATTTTAACAATTCATTTAACGGCACGGCAATAGTAACGGTGTACGATTCTCAAAAAGATAAAGCAATTCCGGAACTCGGAGGGTTTACGTATAAACAAAACGGCGCCGTAATTTATAAAGGGGAAAATTCTGTTGTGAACGGAACAATGGAAGCGTCGTTTATTATTCCCAAAGATATTTCCTACGAAAATAAAAACGGAAGAATTTCCGTTTATTTTTCCAATGCAGCAAGCGACGGAAAAGGATACACAGCGAATGTTATTGTCGGCGGAACAACGGTAACTTCAATAATCGATACGGAAGGTCCGCAGATTCAAATTTATTTTGATAATACGAATTTCCGATCGGGAGATTTAATAAACAGCAGCGCAACACTTTTGGTAGAATTTCATGATCGGAGCGGAATAAATTCTGCCGGCACGGGAATAGGCCACCGCATTGAAGCATGGATTGACGGAAGCGCGAAGAGTATTGACCTGACCGATTTCTATAAAGGAAAACTGAATAGTTATCAAGAAGGAACGGTTGAGTATCCGTTAGAGAATCTTTCGCCCGGCAATCATACGATAAAAGTCCGCGCCTGGGATGTGTATAATAATTCTTCTTCTGCAGAAGCGATGTTTATTGTTGCTTCTTCAAGCGGTTTAACTATTGAAAATGTTTATAATTTTCCGAATCCAGTCTCTTCAACAACAATGTTTACGTTTCAACAAAACCAACTTTCGCCGATTGATGTGGAAATTAAAATTTATACTGTTGCCGGACGTCTGATTCAAACAATCGAACGTCCTGCGGTGCTTGACCGTTTTGTAAAAATTCACTGGGATCGCAGAGACAGAG
>JACFMZ010000060.1 GCA_019455105.1 Bacteroidota bacterium
GTCTATCTTTTTTGTTCTTCCGCAGCTGTTTGCGACTGATGAAGGAGAAAAAACAAGAGTCATCGGAATTATAGACCAAACTCATTCGTTAACCAACGAAATCAATCAGCGGCTGCAGGCAAAGTATAAACTGCCGAACGGACTTCCAAATTATTCAATAAAAGAAATTTCCGATGACCATGCCGATATAGAACATTTAAAAACCATTGCCACGGGAGAATTACTTTCAAAAACAATAGAAGGCTATTTTATTTTTCCGGCGAATGTTCTCGACAGCGGGAAAATTGAATACCGGGCGGAGAATGTGGGCAACGCAAGAGACCAGGAGCGGTTTTCTAAAATTCTTGGAAATATTATTACTGAAAGAAGATTGGAAAAAGGAGGATATAATGCCGAAGCTATTCGAAAGTTAATGACGGATATTGATTTGAAAACCATTAAAGTTTCAAAAGAAGGAGAAGAAAAGGAATCCGGTTTTCTTGAAACATTTTTTACCGGCTATATTTTTATTATGCTGCTGATGTTTCTGGTGATGACAACCGGACAGATGCTGATACGAAGCGTTGTTGAAGAAAAATCAAACCGCATTGTGGAAGTGCTGATTTCCTCATGCTCGGCGCAGGAGTTAATGACGGGAAAAATTATGGGGTTAACGCTGCTCGGACTTTCAACGATCGCGTTCTGGGTTTTAATTCTCGTCGGTGTAAATTTTGCGACGCCGATTCCGTTTGTTGCCGTTGATAATCTTCTTCTGCTTCTCACGTATTTTATTCTCGGCTATTTTATGTATGTTGGAATTTTTATTACTGCCGGCGCAACGGTCTCCACGGAGCAAGAAGCGCAGCAAATGACCGGCTACGTAACAATTTTTATGGTGCTGCCGATTGCGCTGGCAGTTCCGGTTATGATGAATCCTGATTCGTTGTTAGTGAAAGTAATAACATTTATCCCCTTGTTTACTCCGACGATTATGGCATTGCGTTTTTCGGTGCAGATGCCGCAGTGGTGGGAAATTATTACTTCATTAATTGTATTAGCCGCGTCGATTTACGGATTAATGTGGATTGCGGCAAAGGTATTTCGCATCGGGATTTTAATTACCGGAAAACGTCCGAACGTAAAACAAATAATCTCCTGGCTTCGAACAGAATAAGAAGGATTTCCAATGAAAAAATTTTATATCGCATGTATGCTGTTCCTTTTTCTTTCAATAGACAGTACGGCGCAGGTTACGGCGAGTGCCGCAAAGGGAGAAACATTTAATTCCGGAGTTTACGGATTAGGATTCTCCGGCGGAACGGCATCGGGTGCCGGCGTCAGTCTCCGCTATCACACTACGGGAAAATCATCGTATCAATTTGTGGGGGGAATTTTTCGTCCGAAGAGCAGCGATATGTTTGTTTCGGCAGGCGTTGAATATCAGAGTGATTTAATTCGCAGTAACAGTTCCCGTTTTTATGCAACCGGAGCGACGAGTTATTTATATAACGGCTCGGGAAAAAACGGCTACACGGCTCCGTGGCGTGCCGGTATGGGATTGGGAGGAGAATTTTCCATTCAAGAAGGAGTACATTTTACTTTTGAAGCGCTCTTTACCTATTTTTCGGACGGCACAATTCTTCCGCTGCCGCAGCTGGCATTTCATTATTACTTTTATTAAGACGAGTATGGGTTCATGAGGGAATTTCATTGAACCATTACGCGCTGAAAATATTTTTCTGATAGTTGCAATAATCGGTTCAGATAATTTTTGATTTTAAAATAACAACGCCAAGATTTTTCAATCTTGGCGTTGTTGTTTTAAAACGATACTTCTTTTTTTTACTTCATTAATACCATCTTGCGGGTTTGAACAAAGTTACCGGCTTTAATGGTGTAGAAGTATGTTCCTGAAGACAATTTACTTGCGTTGAACATCACTTCATGCTGTCCGGCGTCCAATTTAGAATTTACTAACGAAGCAACTTCCTGCCCGAGCATATTGGTAACAACTAATTTAACCTGAGCGGCTTCTTTTAACGAGAAGCGGATGGTGCTTGACGGGTTAAAGGGATTCGGATAGTTTTGTTCTAAGCTGAACATTCCCGGAATTGATTGTGAAATTTGTTTAACGCCGGTAATGGATTTTTTGCTTTCAAGAATGATAAGACCAACATCGTTTGAATCTGGATTCACGTTTGAATTAACAAGAATTACCTCTCTCTTGCCGTCGCCGTCAAGATCATTTCCGAAGGTAACGTTAGGAAATGCGTAGTATGATTTTGTAGTATCGGCATAATATAAGGTATCAAATTTGTATCCCGACGGATCATCGAACGGCTGTCCTTTGATGTGGCTTAAATGATAAACAGAACGGAGAGTATTATCCCAATCGCCGATGAAGAAATCAACTTCGCCGTCGCCGTCAATATCACCAATATCGGCTCCCTGAAAATTCAGATCCTGAAATGCCGGTGTAATCATTTTTACGCTTTGCCCCGTTATTGCTGTTAAATCATTTGTATTGGGGAGATACAAGACGGCACTTGGCGGGCTGACCTGTCCGGCAACGAACATTTCAAGTTTACCGTCACCGTTGGCATCGTAGAAAGAGACGCTGTTTTGTTCGCCGTAATCATCGGGGTTTGTTGCCTGATTCACGTCGGTTCTAAGTACATAGGTATCTTTACCGGTTGCTTCATAGACAGCAAAACTTAACATATCCCAGGTATATCCCCAAATTTCTTTTTTACCATTACCGTCAAAATCAACAACGTGGTTATTGAAATAATAACCGCCGGCAAATGTTCCTAAGGTATCCACAAATTCCACTTCAAGTGAACTAAAGCCGGGAGCTACTTCACCCAA
Source organism: Bacteroidota bacterium (assembly GCA_019455105.1). Lineage (GTDB taxonomy): Bacteria > Bacteroidota > Ignavibacteria > UBA10030 > UBA8401 > JACFMZ01. The sequence continues at coordinate 2,848 of JACFMZ010000060.1, forward strand.
TAAATGGAAGACATGGAGCGGTCTTTTATCGCCGATACCCTGCACATTATTGCTGAAACGTCTGGCGCTGGTAATCAACTCTTTTTCTCCGTCGCCGTCTACATCATCAACAACAATACTGGTAATAGCATAATAAGTTTTTGCCGGGAATCCAAGATTGGAAGTCATTGTCGGCTCAGTCGGGAAGTTCTTGAGTACCGGATCATATTCGTAGAAAAAGATGAAATCAGGATTTTCATTTGTACTGGTACGGGCATCAAGCGGTATTCCAACAATAATTTCCTGGTTTCCGTCATTATCTAAGTCAGCAACAGTAAGGCAAGGCCATGAACCAATAGCCGCATTTTGCTGCGGAATTTCTGCATGCCATACCAGATCATATTTATTGTCGCCGTTTGCTTCAAAGCGCAGAATAGTCGGCATGTGACTGCCATAAGCATCTAAGATTACCAAAAACTCTTTTTTCCCGTTATTGTCTAAATCGTAATTTGCATAGACACGCCATGCCGCGGTACTGTCGGACCATATTCCAGGATAATCGGATGGTTTGATTTGGGCTGCAACAGTAAAATTACTATCGAGATATTGAGCATTGGCAGAAGGTGAAATGCCCAAAATGAGTAAAGCAATACAGCAGAATAGGAACAATTTTTTCATGAATGTTTCCTCCATGTGTATATAGATTGTGGTGATTGGTGAATTAGGGATTGATGCTACAGGTCTAAAAAAAGAAAAATTATAGTGAATGTCAAGTAATTCATTTTGTACGCCAATAATATTTTTCGGAAGAGAGAAAAATATTATTAAATATTCTTACTTGACAACGCAATTCATGCTTTCTATATTAAAAAAGTTTCAGAGCGGTTGAATTCTCTTCTGTTTGATCATCATTATCACATACTTCGATAACTTTTTTAGGAATAGGATATGCATGGTAATTTCCGATTCTTCTTCAACGCATTATTGTGTTCTCTTCTTGCTTCTTCATTTTTACTTGCCGGCACGACCGGAAAAATTTCGGGAACCGTAACGGATGATAAAACAGGCGAGACGGTTGTTGGTGCAAATATTATTATCGCCGGTACTACTATGGGCGCTGCCACTGATTTTGACGGCAGATACATAATTCCGAATATCAGTCCCGGAACGTACTCGCTTGCTGTTTCCGCAGTAGGTTTTAGAAAACAAATTATTCGCAATGTTCTTGTGAATGTTGATTTTACCACAACCATTGATGTAAAATTATCTTCTGAAGCGGTGGATATGGAGGCGGTGATTGTTACGGCGGAACGTCCTTTGGTGAGAAGAGATTTAACGTCAACGCAAACATCGGTTGATGCCGCTCAAATAAAAGCTCTGCCGGTAGAAAGCGTTACCGGAATTTTGACAACGCAGGCAGGAATTATTCAAGATGCCGGCGGCGGGCTGCACTTTCGAGGCGGGCGCTCTACGGAAGTTGCCTATACGGTGAACGGCGTTTCCGTGAATGATCCTTTTACCAATTCCAACAGTTTAACCATTGCCACGAATGCCATTCAGGAACTTTCCGTTGTTCAAGGAACCTTTAATGCCGAATACGGCAATGCGTTAAGCGGTGTGGTGGAAACCGGTTTAAAAGAAGGAGGAGAAAATTACAGCGGACAAATTACGTTTTATACCGGAGACCGCGTGAGTACCCATAAAAATATCTTTTTAAATGTTGAACGCATCAACCCTTTCAGCCATACCGTAACGGAAGGCTCGTTAGGAGGTCCCATTCCGCTCGTAAAGAATTTAACCTTTTTCCTTTCTGCCCGATATGAAAATGAAAAAGGATGGCTGTTTGGAAAACGGCAGTTCCTTCCTTTTGATCAGCCGGATTTTTCCAACAATACAAACTGGAAAATTTCTCAATCGGGGAATAATGATTTGGTGCCGATGAATCCCAGTTCTTCGTGGACAGCAACAAACCGGTTTAGTTATAAATTAAGCGCCGCCAGCAGAATCGGCTATGATTTTATTTTTAATGAAAATACTTATCAAAATTACAGCCATAGCTTTAAATATGCACCGGACGGACGATATAATAATTACGGCGATGATGTGTTTCACGGTCTTGAATACAGCGACCTTTTAAATGAAGTAACACCGCTGAAAATAAAATTTGCTTACAGCAGAAACCGATATACACAGTATCAGCCGAAGACGATTGAACCGGAAGAAAATTTGCGAAGACCGATCGGAGCAACATTTTATTTCGGCGGAACGCAGAACGGGTATTACAAACAGGTTGCCGAAACATATTCCGCAAAAATTGACCTCTCTTCAATTCTTTCGAAACAGCATGAGATGAAAACAGGAATTGAAGTCCGTCTGCCTCAAATGTATCTTCTAACGTATGCAATTTTACGCGATACGTTAAACTTTCTTACGCCGACCATTCCTTCTATTTATGATTACAAGTACGATACGTACCATCGATATCCCAAACAGTATTCTGCCTATATTCAGGATAAAATGGAATTTCAAAGCATTGTTATTAATGCCGGATTGCGCTATGATTATTTCCATTCTCGCGCGGAATATATTGTTGATATTTATCATCCCGAAGGAGCAAAAAAAGAAGCTCCCGTTAAGCAGATGCTCAGCCCTCGTATCGGCGTGTCGTACCCAATTACCGACAGAGGCATGATTCATTTTTCGTACGGACATTTTTTTCAAATGCCGCAGCTGCGCCGGTTGTTTGAAAACCCTGATTTTAAATTCAATCCGACCATCAGTGCAACAACCTTCGGCAATGCGAATCTGAATCCTGAAAAAACCGTTACGTACGAAGTCGGATTGCAGCAGCAGCTTTCCGATGATCTTGCCATGAATATAACCGGATTCTTTAAAGATGTGCGTGATCTTTTTGCCGTTCAAACTATTCGTATCAGCGGTGAAAAACAATTTAGTATGTACGTCAATAAAGATTATGCGAATATCAAAGGATTTACTTTCTCGTTAATTAAACGGCGGACTCCTTCCGAACCGTTTGGAGTAAGCGTTGATTATACGCTGCAAACCGCAGACGGGAATGATGTCAGCGCTGATGCTTTTTTCCTCGATCAGCAATCGGGAAGAGAAAGCGAAAAAGTGGTTGTTCCGTTAGACTGGGATCAAGAGCATACTCTTAATGCGACGCTCACTGTTGGAACGCCGAATAACTGGCAGGGAAGTATTATTTCAAAACTCGGCACGGGACTTCCGTACACGCCGTACGTGGGAGATAATCAAGTAACGTTGAAACGAAATGCGGGAAGAAAACCGCTGCAGTGGACGGTGGACCTTTCTGCAGAAAAAGAATTCTCGTTGGGTAGCCAGGTACTGACAATTTTTCTAAGAGTCTATAATCTTTTTGATCGCTTGAATGAATTAAATGTGTTTGATGATACCGGTCGTTCAACGTACACGCTTGCCGATAAACGGGGAGAAGGGGCAGTAATTGACCAGCACGAATCGGTTAATGGCGTTCACCCGATGAGTGATTATTATAATAACCCGACCTTGTATTCTGCGCCGAGAGAAGTTCGCGTCGGCGTTTCATTAGGATTTTAAGAATTTACGAAAAGGAATTATTCATGTTTATCCGCGGAAAATTATTTGTTGTTGCATTATTGGCAGCCAGTGCGGTTCAAGCGCAGACTTTACAAGAATTACGTTCACCGTCGAATGAAGTGAAACAGCTTTCCAAAGCGCTGCAGCGCGAACGCACGCCGCAGGCAGATCACGCCGACCGGCTTGATCAAACTCAAAAAGGGAATTCGAAAGGATTATCAAAAAGTTCTACGGTGTTTGATAATCCGCGGTATTTTTTAATGAATGGAAATCAAATTCTCGGAAATATTTATGACTACGGCGGAATTGCTCCCGGCGACGGGCTTATCCGGAATGTGAATAATATGGTTTGGCGCGGACTCGGAGATATTTATCAATTTGCACCGTATGTAGCGGCAGCAGTCAGTATCACCGAAAAAGTGAAAAGTGTTGCCGCCGCTCCGAACGGAGATGTTTTTATTATTAGTGATAACGGCATTGTTAAATCGAACAACAAGGGGGTATCGTGGAGTATTTTAGACAGCGCATTAACGGATTTGAAAACGACTTCAATCGCTGTAACGCCGGGTAATGTTGTCTTTTTAGGAACATCGCAGGGAGGCGTGTTTAAGAAGCGGACGGATCGGAACGGCTGGGAAATAACAAGTTCAAATATTATTAACCGAACCGTTCGTTCGCTGTTTGCCTCATTTACTTCCGATACGATTTTTTTGGGGAACAGCGACGGAATGTATTATTCAGCGGACTTAGGTACTGTTTGGACAAAACTGGATACGAATAAGTTCTCATTTCCCTTAACTTCAATTTGTGTTTCAAAAAACGGAATTAAATTTATCGGTACTTCCAACGGCGGAGTTCTAAAATATAATTCTGCGTTAAAGAGCTGGTCTCAGGCAAATAACGGCATAGATTCGCTGGATTATAGCATAACGAAATTGCAGGCAGACAATGCAGGAAAAATTTATGCAGCGGCAAAAAAGAATCTTTACATTTCAAGTAATAACGGCAGTTCATGGGTGAAAACAAATTTACTTTCCAACGGATTGCTTTCTGATATTTCTGTTGCGGGTACGGGAGAAATTTTTGTTACTTCGTACGGTGACGGTATTTTCAAATCAACAGACGGCGGAAATTCGTGGACTAATATCAGCAGCGGCTTATCAAATAAATATTGTTACAGCACCGCCGCGTTGACCGGGCAGGAAATTTTTGTCAGTACGGAAGGAACAACATATTTTTCATCCAACGGCGGAAGTTCGTGGGTAACCAGAAGAGCAAATCCGATTCGACATATTGTTTCCGATGCAATTAATGATATTTATGCCCGCGATGTCAATCCGTACGATTCACGCGTAATTTTTGGATGGAGACCGTTACCGGAATATGTTGATCCTTCATCGCCGTATATGGCTTCAAATCCTGCGCCGGATGTAAAACCGGCGGATGGGAAACCGGACAGCTGGCCCTCTTCGTGGTATAATTTTGAAAAAGGACAATATGTGTGGCCCGGATATTTACGCCAAGATGTTCCCAACGCGGATCTTGAAGTGTTGTGGGGAATGGATGACAGAAATAACAGCGAGTTCCCTTACTATCCCTTTCCGAATGATACATTAATTCGTGGGCTGGGAGTAAAACTGGAATGCCGCGCGCTGCAATGGAGTAATTCGTTAGCGCAAAATTGTATCTTCTTTGTGTACACCGCACAAAATTATTCCGAACGGGATTTAGATACCATGTATTTTGGAATGTACGGCGATGTTGATATCGGCGGCGGAGGCAGCCCGGAAAATGCCGACGACTTAGGATTTTTTATCTCGCCGTTTGACACGATCACCACAACAGGAATTCCCATTCCGTTGTATTCACGAAGTTTAGTCTATCTTTGGGATAACGACGGTGTCGGGTATCTTAATATTCCCACACATTATAATGGATGTAAATTTCTTGAAAGTCCCGGAAATCCGAACGATGGAATTGATAATGATGCCGACGGAATTTATAACGCGGCAAGAACAATGCGAGCCGATGAAAGCCAAACGGACGGCGCGGATAACGACGGCGACTGGAATGTAAATAATGATGATGTGGGCATTGACGGCGTTCCTGATACTCACGATGAAGGTGAAGGAGACGGAATTCCGACTGCAGGAAAAAGACTTCCGGACGGCACGTTAGATCCGCTTCATCCCGGTGAACCGCACTTTGAATTAACAGACTTAGATGAATCCGATCAAATCGGTTTGACGGCATTTAAAAGCTGGCCCTGGACGGCAGTGTATTTTAGAGATGATGAAGTTGTATGGAATATTTTAGAAAAAGGATTTAACGATACAATTCCCAATTTAACCGATATTAACTTTGTTTACGGAACAGGGAAAATTTCCTTAAAAAGAAAAAATACCGACGGTTCGATTAAAAGATTTTCTATTGCACTCTTAATGGGAACTGATTTAAATGATTTATTGATTACCGCTCGAACTGTTCAGGTTATTTATAATCAAAATTATCAGTTCATTCGCCCGCCGGATAAACCGATTGTAACGGCTGTTCCGGGAGATAAACGAGTTACGTTGTATTGGGATTCCGGAGCGGAAGAAAGCGTCGATCCGATTTTAGGAAAAGATTTTGAAGGGTATGTTATTTACCGCAGCACGGATCCGCAGTTCAGCGATATCAATCTTATTACGGACGGATTCGGTTCGCCTCTTTTATACAAACCGCTAACCACTTCTAATGGAAAGGTAGCAAAATTTGATATTGCAAAACGCCCCGAACCTTTTTTTGAAGATGATACTTCCGTTACAAAAAATGGACACTGGGATCCGGGTGAACGGTATATTGATGTTAACGCGAACGGAAAATACGATGCGACACTAGTGGAAGATTTTTATAAGGGATATTCGCTTGTTCCTTATGATCAGCGGGGCGTATCGTATTATCTTGGAGATAACACCGGATTGGTTCACAGCTTTATCGATTCCAATAATGTTATAAACGGACAAATGTATTATTATGCGGTTGTATCGTATGATCACGGCGATATCACAACGTATCCGCCCACGGAATGTACAAAACGAATCAGTATCGATCCGGTAACTTCGCAATTAACGTATGATGTAAATACCGTTGGAGTTGTTCCGGGACCGCGTGTAAGCGGCTATATTCCGCCGGTGCTGGCTTCACAAAATATTCAGCATCTCAGCGGCACCGGTACGGGAAAACTTTCCGCACAGATTATTAATGATCTTGATGTGAAAGATGGCGCTGCGTATGAAATACAATTTCGAGATTCTTTACTTCAGGATAAAAATAAGATTAAAAAACTGAACTATGTTATTCTTAAAACAACTCCGGTAACATCACAGGTTCAGCTCTTTGATACGAATTTTGTAAAAATTGGTAACGTTAATCTCTTGCGAGATAATTATTTCGTTGTTAAAAATTCTTCTACCGGACGTATCTATGCCGACAGTGTAGATTATGTTATTGATACGGCGCGCGGACTGCTTCGCCGGCTTTCCGGCGGCGCAATGAAAAAGGATGAAGAGTATAGTGTAACCTACCGGTATTTTGCGCAAACGCCGAGCATCAATTTTGCCAATGAAGAATCGAATCCGGTTTTTGACGGATTGAAATTATTTGTTCAAGATAATGCGCTGGTTGTTAATCAAGAGAAAAGTAATTGGGTTATTGATAAGAAGAATCTCACTTTTAAAATTGTCACGCCGACCATCGGAACACCCAAGACGGCGCCGTTTGATTTTCAAATTCAATTTACCAGCTCGGATACGCTGCCGAACGGAAAATATGCACACCCCGGCGATACGGTGTTTAATCTTTCAAAACAAAAAGTTGTTCAAACGCCGTTTATTTTTAAGAACATTACAAAAGATTCTGTTCGAGCCAATCTTCCGTTCAGTGTAATGGTGAAAGAAGATAATAAAGGAAACAAACGCTGGGATATTTCCGAGGGAATTGTTTTTCTCACTCCCGCACCGTACGGCTCCGGCACCAATACCCATTCGGAAATTCGCTTTTCTTATAAGGACAGCATCAGCGGAACATTCGGCGGGGAAGTATTTAACTTAATTACCGATCAGCCGTTTACTTCGGCAGATAAATTTTCTTTTTCTACACAAGGAGCAAAATACAGCGCAGCGTTAGCTTCAATGGGATTGGATCAGATTAAAGTTGTGCCGAATCCTTACGTGGCGGTGAATAGCATAGAACCGACAGACCGTCTGCCCGGCACAACGCGCGGAAGCCGCAGAATTTATTTTGAACATCTTCCGAAAGAATGCACCATTCGCATCTTTACGGTATCCGGTGAATTGGTAAAAGAACTTTACCATTCTTCGGGTTTAGATAACGGAAGAGAGTATTGGGATTTATTAAATCGTGATAATCTCGGCGTAGCGTACGGCGTGTATATAGCGCACATTGAAGCAAAAGGTGTCGGCGAAAAAATCTTAAAATTTGCAATCATCAAATAATAGATAATGAGCGATGATAATGAAAAAGTATAGTCCTCTGATTATTGGTTTACTTCTTCTTGTTTTATCAGGTGAAGCGTACAGTCAGGTTGCCTCCATAACAAAAACAGGAACAACAGCCGCTTCATTTTTAAAAATAAGTGTCGGAGCGCGCTCCATCGGCATGGGCGGCGCCTTTGCCGCAGAAGCTAATGATATTTCTTCCATCTATTGGAATCCTGCGGGCTTAACATACTTACAGCAAAACGCCGCAGCATTTGATCATGTAAATTGGATTGCTGATATACAATATGATGTTGCTTCAGCCGCTGTTATTATTCCCGATTTGGGAACGTTGGCGGCAAGCTTTGCCACATTAACTATTGGTGAAATGGAAGTAACAACCACAAATTACCCGGAAGGAACAGGAGAAAAATTTACAGCGGGCGCAACAATGCTGAATCTTTCGTATGCGCGCGCGCTGACGGATCAATTCTCCATCGGGTTTAATGTAAAGTATATCCGTGAATTTATTTGGAACGAAGTTGCGCAGGGCTTTGCCCTTGATATCGGCACGCTGTATATCGCACCGGTTTTAAATGGTCTGCGCATCGGCGCCAGCATGTCCAACTTCGGCGCAAAAATGAGAATGGAAGGACGCGATGCTCTTCTTCTGGTAAAAACCGGCGCCGGAGGAATGAATATTGTGAACGCACAGTACGAATTAGACAGTTACGAGCTGCCGCTTATCTTTCGTGTAGGGCTTGCAACCGATTTACTGAAAGAAGAAAATAATCGGTTTACTCTTTCCGTTGATGCCGTTCATCCGAATGATAATACGGAATACATTAACAGCGGCATTGAGTACTCTTGGGCAAATATTGTTTCATTGCGCGCCGGTTGGAAGTCTGCGTTCGAACGAGGCGGCGAACAGGGATTAACGGCGGGAATCGGTCTGCAATATACATTGGCAAACCCGATAGACTTTGTGGTGGATTACGCCTATCAGGATTTCGGAAGATTGAAAGAGGTGCATTATGTATCTTTTGGATTACGTTTTTAATTTTTATTTCAGGAAAGAGAATTCTTGACAGAGCAGGCAGGTTTTACTATATTCACGTATTCAATTCAATCCTATTTTTTCACTCACTATATCTTGGTTTACCCTTATGAAGAAACGCTACTGCGTATTTTTGTTTCTGTTCCTTTGCCTTTTGGTAAGCTCCGTATGGGCAGGAACAACCGGTAAGATTGTCGGAAAAGTAACAGACAAAAAAACTAAGGAAGGGATTCCTTCTGCCATTGTCACTATTGAAGGTTCAAATCTCGGCGCCGCAACAGATCCAAATGGAAATTATGTCATCATAAACGTTCCGCCCGGAACGTATAATGTTTCCGTGAGCTACATCGGCTATCAATCCACCAAAGTTACGAACGTCGGGGTAAATGTTGATTACACGACAACCTTAAACATTCAATTAAATGAATCCAGTGTTGAACTGGGCGAATTTGTGGTTGAAGGAGAACGGACTCCGCTGATTCGGCAAGACCAGACAAATCCTGTTGTTGCGGTAACGGCAGAAAATTTTGCAACGCTTCCGGTAACAACGGTCAGTGAGGTGATTGGATTGCAGGCAGGCGTTGTTGTTGATGATGACGGTGATCTTCATGTTCGCGGAGGAAGAAGCAACGAAATATCTTTTACGGTAAACGGAATTTCTGTCAATAATCCGTATGACAATCAAAGCTCAATAGGCATTGCAACAAATGCCGTGCAGGAAGTAACGGTTTCTACCGGAACGTTCAGCGCTGAATACGGCAATGCGCTCAGCGGCGTTGTAAATTATGTAACAAAAGAAGGAGGCGCAAAAACAAACGGAAGTTTACGCATTCTCACCGGCGATTATTACAGTACCGATGAAGATATTTTTCCTCACATAAAAACATTTCAACCGCTCAACACTTCGCGGATAGAAGCAACACTCGGCGGACCGACGCCGCTGATGGAGGATTTAACCTTTTATGCTTCCGGAGTTTTTGATAGAAACAACGGTTTTCTTTATGGAAACAGAATTTATAATACCACGGATTTTTTTGTTACCAGAGATGATTTAACAAAACGGCTTGTGGTAAAAGATTCTGTAGGAAATATTGTCATGGATCCGGCTAATGCAGGGTTGCCGCTCTATACAAACGATCCGCGATATCGGCAGGATAATACCGCGCCGTATTATTTTAATCCGATCGGCAGAAATATAACCTATGGAAACAATCCTCTTAATTTTCCGAGAATTGATATGCTGGGAAAACCGACCGGCGACAGCGCGTTAGTGCCGCTGAATACCAGCATGTCTTATAATATTCAAGGAAATCTTTCGTTCAAGATTTCTTCGTTAATGAAATTGAAATACGAACTTATTTATGATCATGCAGAAAGTAAAGACGCATATTATTATTCCTATCGTTACAACCCGGACGGCAGACCGACGAATTACAGCGACGGATTAATTCAATCATTAGATTGGACACACACTTTAAGCAATGCGGCATTTTATACTATTAAACTTTCATTGGGAAATACATCGGATAAAACCTATGCCTTTGAAGATATAAATGACCCCCGTTATCTTCCGTCGTTCTATCAAACGGCACTTCCGATAGTAGGATTTTATACCGGCGGTGTTTCGTTGGGAAGAACATTCAGAAGTTCGCAAACAATGGGGGCAAAGTTAGATTTCCAAGCGCAAATGTTTGAAGTGCACGAAATAAAATTTGGGGCGGAGATTCGCTTACATTCTATTTCGTTGGAATCGTATGGTGTTGAATTTTATGATGTGAAAAATCCATCGAGAGTAATTCGAGATTTTCAGGATGTCTATTCCGACAGTCTTACCTATGCCGCGCGAAAACCGAATGTCAATTCCGGCTATATCTATTACAAGAAAAAGCCGACACAACTTTCTCTGTATATTCAAGATAAAATGGAATTGGAAAATTCTTTAATCTTAAACGCCGGCTTGCGGTATGAATATTTTGACCCGAGCGCAATGTATAATCCCAATATTTCGGATGCTATTTCACAGCTTGGAATTTCCTTTATTACAAAAGATCTTACGCCGGCAAAACCGAAACATACATTCAGCCCGCGTATCAGCATTGCGTATCCCATTACCGATCAGGGAACCATTCGTCTTTCGTACGGACATTTTTATCAGCTTGGAAATTTGGCGTCGCTCTATACCAACACGCCGTTTCGTGTTGCCGGCACGCAGCCGATTTTCGGAAATGCAAACGTAAAACCGCAGCGAAGTGTTCAATACGAAATAGGATTTCAGCAGGGGTTAACGCCGGACTTGCGTTTGGAAATTGTCGGTTTTTATAAAGATGTGAAAGATTATATCTTCCGGCAAATTGTTGTTACCGCAAAAGGAGATGTGAAGTACGAAGTGTTAACAAATCTGGATTATGCAAACTCCCGCGGGTTAACTATTTCACTGTTTCAGCGCAGAGCACCGGGAAGTATTTTCTCTTCGTCTCTTGATTATACATTCTCTGTTGCCGAAGGAAATAGAACAGAGCCGCGCGATGATTTCTTCTACAGCGAAAAATCCGGAAAGAGCGCTGAAACATTTCTCGTTCCGTTGGATTGGGACCGTTCGCACACCATCAGTGCAACGCTTAATTTAAGCGAGCCGGATGATTATGTTATAAGTAACATTATTCGGTTACAAACCGGAACGCCGTACACCCCTAGCATTCCCACAAGTCTTGCCACACAGTTATCACGGTTTATTCAAAACAGCGCTTACAAACCGTTTCAGTGGAGTGTAGATTTGAAAGTTGAAAAATTCTTTCATCTCGGCGGCTTGCGGTATTCCGTTTTCGCTCAAGTGGATAACTTGTTTGATACCCGCAATCAGGTGGCTGTGTATTCTAACAGCGGTGAGGCGTTGTATAATGCCGATATTGTTGCTAACCCGACGGAATTTCAAGAAATACGAAATAGAATAAAACGCGGCGATGCAGGATTGATTCCACTTTCTGCAGTTGATAATTATTATACCAATCCCTTAAACGTTGCGAGGCCTCGGTTAATTCGCGCCGGATTCTCAATCTTATTCTAATTGAAAATGCATAAGGAAAAATTTTGTATGAAAAAATATTTTATTCTTGGAATTCTGGCGTTCACAACGCTGCTGTTTGCACAAGAGAAAAAAATAGATTTTAGAACGGCAGATATTAAATATCTGAATAAAGAACAGTTAAAAGAATTTGCCAAATGGCGCGATGAACAATTTAAGTTAATGAAGACCAGCGGATTACAGTCTGAAATTAAGAGTATTGTTATTCAGGGAAATAAAATTCATTCAATTATTTACAATACCGGCGCCATCAGCAGTCCGGGCGTTCAAAGTAACGTTGTAGATCTTGTGTGGAACGGTTTGGGATACGGATATGAATTCGGTCCTCTTGTCGGCTCACGCGTTCCTAAATCAACCAACCCGGTCGATTCCGTGAATATTGTTATTGATGGATTTGGCGCTGCGCTTCGCAATACCGCAGACGGAGATTTCGCACCCGATGGAATTACAAAATGGGGCTGGCTTCCCAAACCGGGGTATTCAGCGCCGGATCCGAACCGTAACGTTGCAAGCTGGGGAGCGCGTACTTCTGATTTACGCATTAAGCCGAAGTCGTGGCCCGACAGTTGGTATAATAAAGCGTTAGGAGTGTATGTATATCCTTCGTTCTTAGGAGGCAATTCTACCGTTCCCGATGAAGAAGTGTATTATGTTGTAGATGATTCTACCGATGCCGAATTTGATTACTATCCGTATGTTTCAGATCCCGCACGACGCGGCTTAGGTTTAAACCTTGAAGTACGAACGATGCAGTTTTCCAATCCGCTTGCGGAAGATATTATCTTTTTAGTGTATTCTTGTGAAAATGATGTTCGTTCAAAACGTCTGCCCGAAGTATATTTTGGTATGTTCGGTGATCCGCATTTAGGAGGTTCAAATAATTATGCGGATGATGTAGCATCTTTTATTCCTGCACGAGAAATCGGCAAAACGGAATTTGATAACCTTTTATATATTGATGGAAAGCTGACAAGTCCGCTATCCCGTAACTTGGTATATTCATGGGATTATGACGGGAAAGCAGATATTCCTTCAATCGTACCGGGATATTTCGGATATAAATTTTTGGAAAGTCCGAATAACAGCATTGATGGAATTGATAATGATGACGACGGTATTATTGATGAAAGTCCGTTTAATCTTAAAGGAGTATATATCGATGGTGTAAATTATCCGCTTACCTATGGAATAGCTGATACCGTAAAATATAAAACAATGTACGGTTCTCCAAAGCCGAGATGGTCCGGTGATGAAGACGGCGATTGGAATAAAGAAAATGATGATGTAGGCATTGACGGGATTTTTGGTACTGGAGATTTTGGAGAGGGAGATGGTGTTCCTTCGCAAGCATGGTATTTAGATTTAAATGGAAACGGTAAGTACGATCCGGATATTGAAAGTTCTACCTTAGATTCTGTTCAGCGCTCCGGTTACGGATGGGCTGGTTCTGAACCGAATTTCGGAGTAAGGGATGTTGATGAATCTGATCAAATTGGATTACGAAGTTTCTGGTCGCTTGTGTTTGGAGGAAATAATCGCCCGAAGAACGACAATCTTATGTATAATTGTATCTCTTCAGAAATGGATACGGCGGCATTAAATCTTCTTTATACAACCAATCCGGAAAATATCGGAGACTTTATTTTCTTATACGGTTCAGGACCGTTCGATGCGCCTCCGGGACATCGTGAACGATTTTCCATTGCATTGTTAATGGGTTCAGATTTGAAAGATCTTCTCTTGAACTCTGAAACAGCACAGTTGGTATTAATGGCAAATTATCGTTTCGCTCAGCCGCCGCCAAAACCAAAAGTTGTTGCTGTTCCGGGAGACGGACGGGTAACGTTGTATTGGGATGATAATGCAGAAAGTGCCGTTGATCCGTTTACTCATAAAAAAGATTTTGAAGGATATAAAATTTACCGCAGTGAAGATTATACATTTGCTGATGTCTATACCATAACCGATGGTAACGGTTATCCATTCTTAGGGAAAGCCCTCTATGATGAAAAAGCCAGGAAATCTGCTCAATGGCATCGTCCGTGGACACCTGCAGAACAGGAAAAGTATGCCGGAGGATTTCACCCGACAGAGTACCGCGGAAGATATGTTCGCTATTATATGGGTGAACCGAGTGATATGACAGGCTTGCGTCATCAATATGTCGATTCAACCGTTACAAACGGAAGAGTGTATTACTATGCGGTCGTGTCGTTTGATCATGGAGAAGATAGTTTAGCGCTGCCGCCGTCGGAAAGTCAATCAATTATTCAGCGTGATGCTATTACGCAGGAATTTAAGTTTGATGTGAATACTGCTGCCGCGGTGCCGAATAAAAATGCCGTCGGACTTATTGATCCGAATGACAAGTTAAACCAATCCACGCCGAATGTTCATACAAAGGGGAGCGGAACAGGGTTACTCGATTTTAAGGTGATGGATGAACTGCAATTGCGAGATGCAAAATACAAAGTCTCCTTTTCAACGGTAGTTGTTTCCGGACAGAGTAAAACGGCTTTTTCAGTATTTAGAGATACGCCCTTGGTTGAACATGTGCAAGGAAGTGAAAGTTTCTTTATAACACTGGAGAACAGAAATATTGATCCTTCAAGCTTTAAACTTTATAGCGGAAACGATACAACCGGTGCACCGATGTCGTTATCCAATATTGAAATTGATTCTGTTGCCGGTAGATTTAGAGCAAAAGCCGCCGGGGTTTTAAGCGGCAATAAAACGTATACGGTAGCATATAAATATTATCCTATTGTGAATAGTTTGTATTTGCAAAATCAAGATGCCAATGCGGTGTTTGACGGACTGCGAGTGTTTGTTAGTGATGATACATTAAAATACGACAACACGAATAGTACTTTCTCTCCGGCTCCGTTAACCGGTTTCTCAGCAAATTTGGGAAGAGCCAGTGTCGGCACAGAAAAAATTGTTCCGTATAACGTTCTGATTAAATTTGAAATTTCAACATCCGATACCAATGCTGCCGGTGATTATATCAATCCGCCGGATACCGTTGGCAACAGCTCGTCACCGTTCACGAAAAAAGTTGCCGTTCCATTTCGTGTCATTAATTTATCAGATACAACAAAACTGAAATTTTTTGTCAAAGATGCCGCTGCTCCCGGTGCGAAAATCGGCAGATGGGATCCGGGTGAAGAAATTATCATTTTAACTCCGCCTCCGTATCAGGTTCTTGCCAATAATACAATGATGGGAATTTTGATTAAAAGAGACGGAAACGCTCCGAATGCCTTTATTCCTTCAGGAACTTCTTATACAGCGAAGATGAAAATACCATTTTCTAATAATGACGAGTTTCTGTTTACCACAAAGGCAGTACGCTATAATACAGAAAATGCGGACAAGGCGCTTTCAAATATTATTGTGGTTCCCAATCCGTATGTTGTCAGCAGTTCATACGAAACTCCGGCAATCCGCTCCGATTTACGCGGCGATAGAGCTATTCAATTTAGAAATCTCCCGCAGGAATGTACCATTCGCATTTACACAGCGGTAGGTGAACTCATTCGCACGTTGTACAAAAATGATTCACACAGCTTTTTGAATTGGGATGTGTTGTCTTCGGAAAGCGCCCGCATTGGATACGGTGTATATATCTATCAAGTGGAAACACCGACCGGCGGTACGAAAATCGGCAGACTTGGAATCATTAAATAATTCAACCGGAGACCAACACATGAAATCATTGAAATCTTTTTTAGCTCTATTTATCTCGATGTTCGTTGTTCTGTCGTTCGGTAATGCACAGTTGACTCGCAGCACCACAAAAGTCGGAACAACCGTTGCACAATTTTTGAAAATTAATGCCGGTGCTCGTGCCGTTGCTATGGGCGGAAGTTCTGTAGCAATGGAAGGAGATGTTTATTCCATTTACTGGAATCCCGGTGCGCTGGCTCGATTAAAAACCAACGGCGAATCTTCATTCAACCACACTCAATGGCTTGCGGATA
>JACFMZ010000061.1 GCA_019455105.1 Bacteroidota bacterium
TAATATCAACAATATCTGCTTTAGTCATTATACATTTCCCTTTTATGGTAGTTGAAGTAGATATTGAACAGCATTGAATCCTCCCATTTCATGTCGAAGCTGATGGAGTTCTTTGGCAATGGAACCAAACAGTAAATCGGAAAGCTTTTCTTTTTTTCGTTCGCGAATCACCGTCGGCATGCCGGAAATATTTGCTAACTTTGAAGCGATAGCGATGGCATCTTCATACGTACCGAGCGTATCAATCAATTTTAATTCATAAGCGCGGCGGCCCGTAAAGACCCGTCCATCGGCTAATTTTTTTACCACCGTTTTTTCCAAATGGCGTTCTTCTGCAACTGAAGAAACAAATTGTTCATAAATATCATCAATCATTTCCTGGAAATAGAGAATATCTTCTTTCGTTGCGGTACGAAACGGCGAGCCGGCATCTTTTAATTTTCCGCTCTTTACCGTTGTTGAAGTGATACCGAGTTTTTGCATTAATTCATTGTAGTGCATAAACTGCGAAATAACTCCGATACTGCCGGTTACCGTTCCCGGATTCGCCACAATTTTATCCGCCCCAACAGCAATATAATATCCTCCGCTGGCGGCAACCGATCCCATTGAAACAACTACCGGTTTTATTTTTTTTGTCTTCTTAATTTCCTGATAAATTTCCTGGCTTGGCGCTACACCGCCGCCGGGCGATTCAATACGCAGCACAATAGCAGCAACATTTTTTGATTCCCGATATTGTTTTAACTGCCGAACAATATTTTCCGAACCGGTAATGGTTTCTTTCAGTTCAATGAGAGCAATAGTACCGTTAGAACCGGTTGAAACATTTTCCGTATCGCTGTCGCTGAAGAGTGAAATAAAAATGAGGAAGAGAAAAAAGGTAAATGCAAGAATGATACCGAAGATAATAATTAACCATTTACCAGTTTTACTCATAGAATGCTGTGAAAGAGTGTTGTAAGTCGTTTATTTACAAACAATTATAAGGAAATTGTTCTTCAATGTCAAATAAAATACTTACGGTTATTTTTTACGAAACGAGCATTCATTGTTTTTATAATATTCTTTTCGGTGTTTGAACAGGCGGTTTAAACTTTGAGAGAAGAATTGATAGAAGCAGAATCGTGAGAACCACGAAGAGCGAATGCTCAACTTGAATTTTATAAACATCCGTTAAAATCATTTTGGCGCCGACAAAAATCAGAATTGCCGACAGCCCGTAATGCAGATAGTAAAACATATTCATAATACCCGACAGAGCAAAATAGATTGAGCGTAAGCCGAGTATGGCAAAGACATTTGAGGTATAAACAATAAAAGGGTTGTTGGTAATTGCAAGAATTGCGGGAATAGAATCAACGGCAAAAATTAAATCAGTCGTTTCAATAAAAAGAAGAACAATCAACATCGGCGTAGCAAATCTTTTACCGTTAATTTTTGTAAAAAATTTTGATCCGGAAAAATCATTGGAGACATTAAACCATTTTTTAAATATTTTTATAATTGGATTTTTCCCCGGGTCAATTTTTTTATCCTTTTGTGTTACCATCTTTATCCCTGTAACAACCAGAAGAATTCCGAAAAGATAAATCATCCAGTGAAATTTTGTAATAAGAGCGATACCGGTAAAAATAAAGACAGCTCTCATTATCAGCGCGCCGAAAATCCCCCAAAATAAAATTTTATGTTGAAAAAGTGCCGGTACCTGGAAATATGTGAAAACTACCAAAAAGACAAAAATATTGTCAACGCTAAGAGATTTCTCAATAAGATATCCTGTCAGAAATGTCATTGCCGCTTCGGTATTTGTATAGCCGCTGCCGGGAGCCATTCTGTCCCAGAAAAGATAAATAAGAATATTAAAAATTCCGGCAAGAATAATCCAAACAACAGTCCAGACGACTGCTTCTTTTATTTTTACTTCGTGAACTTTCTTATGAAATACGCCGAGGTCTAACGCCAGCATAAGAATAACAAACACATTAAATCCAATCCACATCAACGGCATGGAGTTCATTTTATTTTCCTAATAACAAAAAAATATTCTTTCTAAAGATTGAAATATAAAAAAATTGTTACCATTCATCGGAACAACATGCTTCACACCTGCCCGCACACAAGAAGATCGTGCGTAATCTAAGTACCGGCACACCCTTTTATCATTATTTTTTATACATCACCATTATATAGGCGGCAATAGAATCTGCTTCTGCGGGTTTTAACCCTTGGTTCGGCATTGGAGGAAAGACAGGATTGACTTTATGAGGGTTGAGAATAAAAGAAACGAGCTGCGCACGGTCATTTTCATATTTCGGAAGCACATCTTTGTAAGCAGGACCAACAACAACTTTATCAAACGCATGACATGCAGAACATTTTCCTGTAAAAATATCTTCTCCGGTCTGCACTGTAAGATTAACGCCCATTGAACTGAGAAGCTCATTATGAACTTTTTCGTACTGAAACGCTAATTGTGCAGATTGTTCCTGCAATGCGCTGGAAACAGCCGACTGGTCGGCAACGGCTAAGAAAAAGAAAATCAGTAACAGGAAATAAAATAAATTTGCGGCATACTTTATTTTGAACTCTTTCATCATTCCGTACACGGCATGACTGGCAAAAAATACAAAAAGCAGCGCAAGAAAAACGGCGGCAAAGAGAATTCCTGTCAACCCGGTTTGAGGTATCAGCACTACATTGATTACGAGGAATATCGGAAATGCCAGCAAGGCGATTAACGCTATAGGAAGAGTGTAGTGTTTAATAAAAGCAGAATATTCTTCAGAAATATTTTTCTTTCCGCCGTCCCAAACAAAATAAAAAAACAAAACAGCCGAACTGCCTGCCGCTAAAGAGAGAAAGATAAAACCGACAAATTTTACTATTGCTTTTGCAGAAAATAAACTGACCGCTAACGCCTCCTCATCCCAGTTCGCCGGATTTGCCGCATCTTCAATTCCCGCAAAGAGAGCATAGATACTGACAATAATAACCAGCAAGCCCAATTTAACCCACAGCCAAGAGCGCTGAAAATTTTCGTTTGAATCTTTTCGACGAGTAAATTGATGCACGTAAATAAAAATAGTTCCAAGGATAAAGAGAAGAGCGCCGGCTGACAAAATCAAAATTCCATTGGCATAGGTATTTTGCAGCAATTGAATGTAGGCAAAGAGAACCGCGAAGTATTGAACAATGCCGAGCAGTACAAGAAACTTCCTCTGCGCTACAAGAGTTTCAACGCACTCTGTGGCAAACTGAAGATACAGTGAATGAGATTGTTTTTTCCCCTTAAACTCAGCGAACAATGCCAGCAGAGTTATTCCGAGCAGCAGGCTCAGAAACGGCATGAACATGACGTTCACAAAGTTCAAAATAAAATGAAGAACGCTAATATGTTCGTACGACTGCGGGATGACAAGTTGATTAAGAAAATCCATTGTAGTAGAAAGTTATTATGAGAATATCGTAATTAGGTTATTATGAAAATCCTATCGAAAACCAAAATAAAACAAACATGAAAACAGAATCAGCGGGAACACCATCCACAGCACCTCAAGAGTAATACTCTCATCAACACCCTTCGGTATAATTCTTTTTTTATAATGAACCGCTGCGACAAAAAAGACCATGAGCGCCGTTAACACAATCAGCATAATTCCGGAAGCGATCAGCAAATACACGAACATCGTATCAATAAAATTTGAACTGCTGACGGAAAATAAAATCATTTTATCTTTAATAGAACAGACGGCTGTTTTGTTAGTGAATACAGAGATAAATAAAGAAAAAGAGCAGCACAATAGATGCTGTCGTGAAAATTCTATAGGTTTTATTATCCTGTTTCACATTCATAAAATAATTTAGAATAAACCACGCTTGCACTATTGCCACAACCAACACGATAAGAATTGTTACATCGCCTAAATCAATACCGGCAACGGCTGTCATAACCGCCGTAAGGGCAAGTAAAACCAGCCAAATATAAATATTCTGACTGTATCCTGTGCCGGTTTCTTGTTTTAGTTCTTGCATTGTCAACCTCAAACTCATTTCAATGAATTAAATAAAAGAGCGGATACAGAAACAGCCAAATAAGACAAACAACATTCCAGAAGAGCGTAATATTCTTGAGTTTAGTAATCTGAAGTGCTTCAGCATCCGCATTGGTTCGCACCATCTTGAAAGCAAGAATTAAAAAAATTATTCCGGCAAGAAGGTGAAGGATATGCAGCCCCGACAAAACGTAAAATAATCCGAAATAAATAATTTCTCCTTCGGGCTTACTCATCAGATCACTTGAGCCGGGATAAATTCCATTTTGAATTTTTCCGGAAAATTCAAAAAACTTGTTCAATAAAAAAGCGAGTGCAAAAAGAATTGTCAATGAAATTAAAAATCTTGAAAAGCGGATATTCTTTTTTTGAAATGCTGTAACGGACATTGCCGCCGTCATTCCGCTGGTGAGCAGAATAATGGTATTTATTAACCCTGCCTGTGTATCCATTCCCAGCGCGGCAAGATGGAATGCCGTTAAATGCATAAACCGGTACGACCCATAAACAATAAACATTACACCGAAGAGCGTTAGTTCAATAAAAAGAACCAGCCACATCGAAGTAGCAGAACGCCCTTCGTGTAATTGCACGGCGGTATTACCTGCAACAGAACTCACTCTACCTCCTTAACCTTCATTTAAACATAAAAAAAAAATACAAACACTCATTTTACTTTAGCGGTTTTATTTCTCTTCGCTTTCACAGTTATCACGAAAGCCGCTGCCAAACCAAAAATGATTACCCCTGCCCCTGCCACACGGACGACATTAAAAACGTAGGTTCTTCTTTCGGGGCTGTAGCTGTAACACATTCGCAGAAAAAATCCTGTTGTTGATCCGGATTTTCCTGTGGAAGCTTCAATCAATGCCATCTTCACATCAAACGGAAGAAATTGCGTGCCGAGTAAATACCGTACAATTTTTCCTTCCGGCGTAATAAAGATTAACGCACCCGGATGAATAAAATCATTACCGTCCCGCTTAAACATAAAACCTGCCGCATCTGTCAGGGTTCGAATTGAAACACTGTCTCCTGTTAAAAACTTCCACGAAGAATCCGGAATATTCTTGTCCAGCAGATCGAAATAACTTTCTTTTTTCCCTGCCGCTAAATCAAACTTTTCACGTTCGTCGAAACTTATGGTCAAAATTTGATAATCTTTTCCCGGTTTCAAATCCATTGTATTTACCGCATTTGTCAATTCAGTAAGAATCGGGCTGCAAATTCCCGGACAGCGGTAATAGACAAAATTTAATATTGTCGGTTTGCGAATAATATTTTTTAATAAAACCCGGTTTCCTTTATCATCCACAAACGACAGGTGCAACGGTATAGAGTGCTCAAGTTTTTCAGTAATGCCGACTTCTACCGGATTAATTTCGCCTGCTTGAATAAACGGCGTACTGAACAGCATGCACCACAACATCGCCGCATATTTCTTCTTCACAACAACATACCCTCTTTCACTAGAACACTCAACTCTTGTTAGAGTGAGAAAGCTTTATAAGATAATTATAGACTGTATTCCATTCATCGGTATTTAACCGCAGCACTTCGGGTTTAAATCCGTTCGTGAACGGATCGGCAGAAACAATT
This sequence comes from Bacteroidota bacterium, assembly GCA_019455105.1. GTDB lineage: Bacteria > Bacteroidota > Ignavibacteria > UBA10030 > UBA8401 > JACFMZ01. Next base: position 5,655 of record JACFMZ010000061.1, read on the forward strand.
TTAATAAAATCGTTCAAAGATTTTTTTGCCGCCGCGTTTAATGCCGTTGTTACAATCTTTTTTTCATCAACGGCAAGAGCTTTAATAAACTTCGCTGTCGCATCCTGTTGTTTCTCTAAGAACGATGTTTGCTCATTTACTGCATTCACTTCACTGCGGCTTTCTTTTTCAAGCTTTTCCATTGCCAGCTTTACCGGAATGTGAGGCGCAAGCTGCACCCCTTTGGAAAGACTGTACGTTTTTTCTAAATTCGCTAAATCTTCCGGAGTGTCTTTCGGAATATCGGTTCCAAAGGTATGCACATAATGAATCATGGCAAAGCGATCTTCGGCGGAAAGATAATTGAAGGAGGGCATACCAGTCGCCGGTAATCCTTCCTGCAGCGTTTTATACATTTCGGAAACTTTTCTTCCGTTCTTCCATCCGGCAGCGTCATGAAAATTTCTCGGCTTTACCGCCAGTGTTGCAGCCGTTGCACCATCTCCCATTCCATTTTCGCCGTGACATGATGCGCAATTTGCTTTAAAAAGCACGGCTCCTTTTTCAACAAGTTCTTTTGTCGGGCTGGCAACATTCTTCACATCAACAGGAGGAATTCGCACGCCAAGCGCCATGGGAATATCTTCAATAAATCTTGTTGAATCAGCCGGAATAACCGGCGGAGTTCCATTGCGGGAAACATCGTTCATGTTCCAGATATAATAGACTCCTAAAAATCCGCCGGCAAGAAGAAAGTATAAATAACTCGCTCCAAAGAGGCGCACAGGATTTTTAAGAAGTTCTTTAAAATCTATTTCGTCTTTCAACTGCATAATATTCTCTTTACTGTTTAAAGTCTGAAATCAATACCGCGTTGTAATTTTGGGTCACCGATTGGTACTAAATTATATTTCCGCGCCCGTCTGGAAATTACGAGAAGAATTATTCCGATAGAAAGTATCGGAAATGCTGCTTCATAAAAACCAAACACCGGAGAAGAATTATACATCGGCATCACAATCCAATATAAATCAAGAAAATGCGCGAGAACAATGATAACCGCAGATAATTTTAAGTTTTTGGGACTCATTTTCGAAGGCCGCGCGACAAGCATAAAATATGGAATCCAAAAATGCACTAGCGTCATGGCAATTGAAACAATTTTCCAGCCGTTCTCCCAGCGTTCAATAAACCAAAAATTTTCTTCCGGAAGGTTGGCATACCAAATAAGCATAAATTGTGAAAACGCAATGTATGCCCAAAAAGAAATAAACCCGAAGAGCAGCGCGCCGAAAGTATAATAATGATCTTTCCTGATTCCTTTGAAAAACAATCCCTTCTCCGCAAAATCAACAACAAAGTACGTTATTACAGCAAGCGAGCCGAGCACCGTTCCTGAGAAAAAATACACGCCGAAAATTGTTGAAAACCAATGCGGCTCTAAACTCATTAACCAATCAATTCCGAATAACGAAATGCTGATTGCAAAGATTGGAATAAACGCCACACCAAGTTTAATGTTTGTCTTCGTTATCCGCTGATCTTTTGTGAGATCTTGAATTAAGGAATTCCGCGACATGGCATAAAAGAAAATTATCCAAACAGCAACAATCACGGCATTTCGAATATAGAAAAATTCTGTATTCAGATACGGCGCTTTTACCTGCAGCAGTTTATCCGCTGCAACCGCATCACTATGCGACCAGTGAAACAACGTATGCATATTCAGCAATACCGGTATGGAAAAAATAATAACAAACGGAAAAAGGTATCCGAGAAATTCCGTAACACGGCGGAATGGCGTACTCCAGACGGCACCGACGGCATATTCCAACGCCAGATAAAAAACTGCTCCGGCGGCAATACTGGCAAGAAAGATGAAGCCGATAAGATTATTAAAGAGCGCACGTTCTGTGTTCAAAATGTACGAGACTACAACAAGAGCAAGCCCGACGGCGGTTAAACCCCACCCGACTTTTGCATAACCGGACGGAAACGGCTGCTTTGTATAGAGTTCTGTAGAGGTATGGGATTCACTCATGGCAAATCAGTCTCCTTGGCATGTTGTGAGCGTTGTAATGCGCGGATATAATGAACAATAGCCCATCGCTCTTCTCTGCTAATTTGATATTGATATGAAGGCATAACGTTCTGACCATCGGTAATAACATGATAAATATTTCCGTCGGGCCAATTCCGCACTTTATCCGAATGCAGCGTCGGCGGATTCGGGAATTGTCCGTTCAATCTGCTGTCGCCGTCTCCGAAATTTCCGTGGCATGGGCTGCAGAAGGTGAGAAATTTTTTCTTTCCAAGTTCCAACGTTTCTTTTGTCGGAAGAAGCGGATTGACTAGATATTTTCCTGCATCGTCCGGTTTCCCTTTGTACGGATACGGCATAAAACCGCGGGCAACAGTTCCTTCAACCGGCATACGCATGCCGAAACCATCTTCATAAAACGTATCGACAGACTGCGGATTAATTCTGTCCTGCTCCATCATCCAGTCATACGGAACCATAAAGGCAAGTTTATTCCAGGAAATATATCCGCAGGCAGAGGAAACAATCGCAACGCCCGCCAGCAGCAAAAGAAATTTCGGATCGAACATTCTCGGCTTGAAGGAAATAAATTCTTCGGTATAATAAACCGGTTCAACGGATTCGGCATGATTTTTTTTGAAAATTTCCCGAAGCAATTTTTCATCGTATTTCGCATCTACCGCCTGCACGCTGATGCCGAGCTTATCCGATGATACTTTTTTCATAAACGAAGTATCGTGTAGCGGATGGCTGACATTGGGAAATTTAAAGAAGACAGCAATCATTGCGCCGACCGTAACCAGCACGGAAAGCAGAACCGTAATTTCGTACGTAATAGGAATAAATGCGGGCCACGACCAATACGGCTTCCCGCCGATAACCTGAGGATAATCAATTGCAGAAATCCAATAAATAAATAGAATCATGCCGATGGCGCCGAGAATACCGGCAACAAGCGTTACAAAGCCGAGCTTTGTTTCTTTAATACCCATTGCATCGTCCATACCATGAACCGGATACGGCGTATGCACATCAAATTTTTTAAATCCGGCATCGCGAACATTTTCAGCCGCTCGGATAATATCATCCGGCGACGTGAACGTTGCCGTTAAGGCATACAGAACATTTGAATTACTCATGATGCCCTCCGTTTCCATGATGCGACGGCTGGGCGCCGGGAACAACAGCTTTTGATTCTGCTATGGCAATTGCCGGCAGGAATTTTAAGAAGATTAAAATCAGCGTAAAAAATAATCCGAAACTGCCGATGAGAAGACCGATATCCCAAATCGTCGGAATAAACATTCCCCAGCTTGACGGAAGAAAATCTCTTGATAACGATGTAACAACAATAACAAATCGTTCAAACCACATACCGATATTCACGGTGATGGCAAGAATAAATGAGAATAAAAGATTTGTTCGTATTTTTTTCGACCAGAAGAGCTGCGGGAAAAAGACGTTGCAACTAAACATTATCCAATACGCCCAGGCATACGGACCAAAAGCGCGGTTCACAAAAACAAATAATTCCGTCGGGTTGCCGGAATACCACGCAATAAAAAATTCCATCATATACGCATAGCCGACCATAGAACCGGTGAGCAAAATAATTTTATTCATCTTTTCAATGGTATCAAGCGTAATTAAATGTTCGAACTTAAACATTTTACGAGTGATAATTAAAACATTTTGCACCATGGCAAAACCTGAAAAGATTGCACCGGCAACGAAATACGGCGGGAAAATTGTTGTATGCCAGCCGGGAATAATGGAAACGGCAAAGTCGAACGAAACAATGGTATGCACAGAAAGAACGAGCGGCGTAGCAAATCCCGCCATAATTAAATACGCCCGTTCATAATGATGCCAGTGCCGGTTTGAAAATCTCCAGCCGAGAGAAAAAATTTGATAAATCGTTTTCTTCACTTTCGATGTCGTACGATCGCGCATGGTAGCGAAGTCCGGAATTAATCCGATAAACCAAAATACGAACGACACAATAAAATATGTTGAAACAGCGAACACATCCCATTCAAGAGGAGAAATAAAATTCACCCATACGCCGTGTTGTTCGGGGTACGGAATTAACCAGAACGCTGCAAGCCATGGACGCCCGGTGTGAAACAAAACAAACATTACGGCACACAGAACAGCAAATAAGGTCATCGCTTCGGCAAAGCGTGCAATACCGGTACGCCATTTCTGACGAAGCAAAAATAAAATTGCGGAAATTAATGTCCCGGCATGACCGATACCGACCCAAAAAACGAAATTCACAACGTCAAATCCCCATTCGACCGGCTGATTGATACCCCAGACGCCGACTCCTTTCCAGAGCAGCCAGCCCAAGCTGACAGCGCCGATTAACAACATGGTACCGGTGATGCTTAATCCGATATACCATCGCTTGGTAGGAAATTCATCGATTGGTCTTATAATTAATTCGTCAATCGATGCGGCCGACGGTCTTCCTTCAATAACAGGAATTTCTTTTGAATAATCTAAGGCTGTTGAAGACACTATGCTTTCTCCGAATCAGGTTCTACATTTCTAAGTTTTGCAATATAGGTTACATTAGGACCAATATTAAGATCTTCAAGAACACGATAGCCGAGTTCATGATGACGATATTTATATATTTTTGATTCCGTATCATGAAGATCGCCGAACAAGCGACTTGACACGCCGTCATGACGTCACTTCCCTTTAACGGACGATTTTCTTCAATGGCAGTCTCCCGCGCTTCCATAATCCGTTGAATGCAGAAGGTGCATTTTTCCATAACACCGCGCGAACGAACGGTTACTTCCGGATTGTTCGCCATGGTGTACGGCTCTTGATATTGATACTTATCGTTCAATTCTAAACGGAAATCATAAAAATTAAACCGGCGAACTTTATACGGACAGTTATTGGAACAATATTTTGTTCCGACACAGCGGTTGTATATCATTTGATTCAATCCGTCGGGGCTGTGTGTTGTAGCAACAACCGGGCAGACATTTTCACACGGCGCATTATCGCACTGCTGGCACATCATCGGCTGATTGCTGACTGTCGGCGCTTCTGGCGTACCGGAGAAATACCGGTCAATGCGAATCCACGCCATTTCTCTTCCGCGGTGCACTTGATCTTTTCCAACAACCGGAATATTATTTTCAACATTACATGCTAAGGTACAAATGCTGCAGCCGGTGCATTTATTTAAATCAATAGACAGTCCCCACTTCACGCCGTTATATTCAACATGCTTGGTAATTGTCTGATATTCTTTTTCAGGATGTTCTTTCTTTAAGAACTGTCCATCTCCTTGATAACCGGCAACCGTTCCTTCAAGAATAATATCTCTCTTCGCAGGAATATCTTTCAAGAATTCATCATCAAGCGCGTGATGTTCCTGTGTTGAAGCGAGCAGATAAGAATTTCCCGTTTTTGTTACCTGAACGCCGCTGTAAATCCATGAAGAGAGCGAGGCATTTTTCGACATGAAGCGATTAGCATTAAAGCCCACTCCCGTTCCGATTGTGCCGGCGGATGTTCTTCCATAACCAAGCATAACAGCAATAAACTTTTCTGAAAGTCCCGGCTGCACATGAACCGGCAGTTCAAGCGAACGCTGATCAACTTTTACGTCAATCATATCCCCCTCTTTTACTGCAAGTGCTTTTGCCGTTGCCGGTGAAAGAGCCGCATAATTATCCCAGGTAATTTTTGATGCCGGATGCGGAAGTTCCTGCAGCCAGCCATTATTTGAAAATCTTCCGTCGCCGACCGTATAATTATCATGCAGAAAGAGAACAAAATCATTGGAGACAGAAACTGCACCGACAGCATTCACGGCATCATTTTTTATTGTAAAGGAAGGAGAAACATTTTCCTGAATGGTAACAACACCGTCATGCAAAGAAGAATACCAGAATGTTGTAAAATCAACTTTTACTTTTGCCGCCGGATAGACTTCTTTCTCCCAGCGCTTCATAAGATATTCATGGTAGAGTGTTTCTTTAAATGAATCCGGATTGCCGTTTGCCCAAACAAGAAGTGCTGATTCTTTTTGACGCGACTTGTAAAGCGGGTTGATAACCGGCTGCTGTAAACTGATAAAACCGGTTCGGGTTTTATGGTCGCCCCATGCTTCATAGTTATTATGAATCGGAAGCACATACTTTGCCGTTAATGCAGACTCATCAGTCATTTCCGTTAATGAAATAACTGTTTCAACTTTTTTCAATGCTTCGGCATATCCAAGATCCTGCGCCAGATGATACACGGGATTTGCATCAAAATGAATCACCGCACCAACCTGACCGCCGTTCATTCTGTTTAATAATCCCGCCCATTCTTCAGCGCCGGCAAGCGATACATGCTCAACCGCCGATTGATTTTTATTATAGAGCGCACTGTTGCCGAGAATATCATTCAAAAGATTCACCGCAACATGCACCGATTCCGGAAGCGTGCTGCCGGCATGAACAATTGAAGTGCCTTTGTGTTTTTTCAAATCATCAACAAGATGCTCTGCAATTTTCGCATCAAGATTATTTTTCTTCACAAAGCCGGAAAGCGTATATTGAGCGTACTGTGTAAGCGGTTTAAATTCATTAATTAAGCTCAGCACAAATTCTAACTGTTGATCGGGACGCACGCGCAGCCGGTAATCCGCATTCATTGCCGTAGAATTCATTGTTCCATCGGCGCTGTACAGACGATTAAAATTCTTTCCCTTCATCACATCACGGCGCGAAGTAAACATTCGTGTCTGCTCAGGAAGATTTCCTTCATAGCCGAGAAAATCGGATTCCAGCGAAAGAATAATTTCAGCTTTATCCCATTGAATCAGCGGGAAATTTTCGCTTCCGGTAGATTTCTTCCACGCCGATTTGCGGTTGAGAGTGTTAAAGAGTTCGTATGAATAAATTTTTACCGTCGGAAATTTTGCCGAAAATTCTCCGAAGACTTTTTTTGTTGTGGGAGAAGTGATGGTGTGGGTAATAACAGCAATTTCTTTTCCTTTAGCTGCAGCAGAGGTAAGCGCGGAAATAATTTTTGTATCAACGGCTTTCCACTCTTCAATATTCATCATTCCGTTTTCAACAGACATCGGTGCGCGGAGCCGGTCCGGATCGTACAAACTTAAAATTCCTGCCTGACCTTTTCCGCACAATTTTCCTTTATTCACCGGATGATCGGGATTTCCGTCAATCTTTATCGGTCTTCCTTCGCGTGTTTTAATTAAAATACCGCAGGCATGTTCACATCCGGTACAAGTGGAAGCATAATAGTTTGCTTTGCCGAGCGTAATTTCTTCCGGTTTTTTTATATACGGAACAATTTCTCCCTTGTCTCTATAATTTGTGCAGCCCGCTGCGGCAAACGCTGCCGAAGCGGAAAGTAATCCGAGAAACTGTTTACGCGACATTCCGGATAATTTATCCAACTCAAAATCATCCGTTACACCCTTCATAAACTCGTGAGCTTTCGCTTCATCGGCAGAAGGATCCTTGTAGAATTCTTGTAAACTCTTCCAATATTTTGATTCGTGCTTTCCCATTATGCTGACTCTTATTGTTTCGGCGATGATTCTTTAACAGTACGTTTTACTGCCAACGGATTTATTGAAACAGAAACTTTCTTCTGCTCTTCATTGTGCGAAGAGGCGAAAAGTTTAATCGGCAGTACGCTGACCAGAGCAGCGCTTAATGCACCCAAGCCGAATTTTGCAAAGAATGACCGCCGTTCGTTATTAATTTTTTCTTTACTCTTCATAGTACTCACCTTTATCGATGACATGCGTAACAATTTTCGGGACCTTTTTGAATTCCCGGAATACCGGCAAGCATTGTCGGCGCATTGCGATGACATTCCAAACAATTATTCATTGTCCATGAATGCATCTGCTTTACAACATCCATATTCTGAATTTCACCATGGCAGGTTTGGCAGGTAATGCCTTTATTCACATGCACGCTGTGGTTAAAGTACGCGTAATCCGGAATTTTGTGAATTCTTTTCCACGGAAACATTTTTCCTTCATTATAGTACTGCGTCATGCGAATAATATCCGGTTTGTTTTTGCGCGCAACCGTATGACAATTCATGCAGGTATTGAGAGGCGGAACCATGGCAAAGCGGGATTTCGATGCGCCGGTATGACAATATTGACAGTCAATATTCATTGTTCCGGCATGCAGTTTATGCGAATACGGAATCGGCTGTTCCGGCTGATAGCCGACACCGTCGCGCTCCGCACGCGAAACATAATACGTAAGCACCAAAGCGGCAAACGCCACAAAACCTATAATCGGCAGACGGATTTTAAGGAAATAATCGAGGAACGCTTTATTCATTGCATACCTTTACACATTTTTCAGAAACAGATAGAGCAATACTTTTGGAAGGATAAAAAAAAAGCCGTGCGGAAATATGAACAATCTTCATCTAAAAGATTCTTTCTATTTTCGAGGAATTAAAAAATATTGCTTTGGGATTGATGCGGGGCCGACGAGACTCGAACTCGCGACTTCTTGCGTGACAGGCAAGCGCTCTAACCAAACTGAGCTACGACCCCTCTCTTTGAAATCGTTACAAATATAACAAATTTTGTTATGACTAGGCAAGAACTATTTTGGAGAAAAGAGTCTTTAAAGAAACCTTTTTCTCTCAATTATTATTCTTCGGAAAACTTTTTAATAGCATCAAAAAATTTTACAATGGCTTTTGCTTTGTTCTTTCCGAATGAAAACCAATGCCATTGCGTATCGGCGTTAGGCTCATCGACCAACGGAATGCGGAGAACCGGCTTTCCTTTAAATTCGCTGATTTCCGGCTGTGCGGGTTTCTTGTCGTCTGTCATAATCTTCCCTTTCAATGGATTTTATAAAATTACGTTATTACTTTCTTTTCAACTTTTACAAATAACTTATCAACAGCCTGCTGCAGCTCAATGGTTTTAAAAATTGATGTTCCCATTTTACAATAATGGCCGGGGTCATCCATTTGTCTCCCTTTGCGGTCTTTTAAATATTTTTCCATTACTTGATAACCGCCGATTTGGTAATTCCACACTTCGGGAGAGATATTTTCAAAATATCGATTTTCATTGATACGCACAATCTGTTTTTCCTCATCATAGCGCGGCTTTTCAATGGTATCATCGCTCCCTTTTCCGAAATATTTTATAAGAGGTTTGTGCAGGGCTTTATGTTTTAATAAATGAAGTTCAATCAATTCGCTTCCAAGATCGGACATTTGCTTGAACAATTCATAATCCTTTGTAAATGGAATTCTTGGAAAATCTATCTTTAAAAATTCTCCATATTTTTTTCTATACATAGTACTGTATAAAACACCGTAACAATACCCGAGAATTTGTTCGGGTGAAGGAATTTTTTTGTACTGTTTATGCAAAATTTCAAATAATTTTTAAGAAATATTTGCATTCTTTCCTTTAAATTTTACGTATACAACTTCCGGTTCAAAAAGAATCATTGTTTGAAACGGTATCCCTTTTTTCTTGTGCTCGGCTTCGTAAAGATAGAGAGGGAAAACATAGCACATTCCTTTATTGCTGAGTGTCATTCTACCTTCAATCAGCTTATTTGAAATAAACGAATGATTAAAATTTTCTTCCGCAACCTGTCTTACACTTATTAATGCAAGATTATCTTTCAGCAAATGTTGCATCACATCTCGTCTTGGTCTTTCAATCATATTATCAGAATAAATACAATATCTTGAATCAAACGGTCGATAATCAAGAAGAAATATTTTATCTAAAAAATTAGGATCTTTTGAAGTATTTATCCTTGCAGTTTTCAATTTCCATTCAATAGTATCTTTTACTTTATAAGTTACACGAATAAATTCATCATCAAGATTAAGATTTCGAAATTGACGCATTCGATTTTTTAATTCGTTCAAGGAAAATGAAATTACCAGCTCATCACGATGAGTTTTTATTCCTGAATTGCTCACTGGAAAAATCTCTGTTAAACTTACCCAATGTGCATATTGTTTTATATCGATAAAATCTTTTTTCGTAAGAAAATACCACGGTGTTTCCGGTGTTAATTCTTCATAATCTTTTTTCTTAAATTTTGCTTTCTCAAGCCAAGAATACTTCGTTTCACGCAACCCGAACAAATCATTCCGATAAATTTTACATCCCTTACCGTTTTTCACCTTTACAAAAATTGCAATTGCGGTTCCCTGTCGTATATCAAAAACATTTTCATCTTTTTTCCTGTCGGATGTTGTTTCTTTTTTAAGAGAGTTTCCGTGTAAATCAATGATATAAATTTCGTTAAATGTTTTCATTAAGCTTTGCCGCATACCGCGAAACGTTACATTTTCCAAATAACTATGGTTTGTAATCATTCCTACAATTCCCTGCCCCGCTTTATGAACTTTCCATTGGGCAAAACGAAGAAACTTCACGTAATCATCTTGTAATAATTTTGAATTTTGTTCTCCAAGCGGCTTTCCATCTATTTTGTAATAGCTCTGCGCTCCGTCAATATCTTCCTTTAATAATTTATTTGTCCATTGGTTATAATTTGCAGAGTTAGCCGAATACGGCGGGTTACCGAGAATAACCAGAATCGGTTCTTTCTGTTTCACCTCTCCGGCAAGATGACTTTCTGTACTCAGCGATTCAAGTCCGGGAATTTCTGTCTGCTGTAAATCTTCCATATCCAACGTATTGGTAAGAAAGAGATTAAACCGGTCATTCTCTTTCATTGTATAGCCGAGTTCTTCCAGCAGAAAACTTATTTTAATATGGCCAATGGCGTACGGAGCCATCATCAGCTCGAACGCATAGTAATTTTTAAGAATCTGATTCTTAATAAATTTTTCTTTTCCGGCATCGCCGTATTTTTGCGTAAATTCATGCACGGCAAGTTTCACCGCTTCAGCGGGAAATGTCAGCGTTCCGCCGGCGGGATCGAGCAGCGTTACTTCTTTACTCGCAAGCCCGTCTCCTAATTTGAAATGAGATTTTAATACGTCATGAACAGCGCGGACAATATATTTCACCACCGGTTCAGGCGTGTAATACACTCCCCGCTTTTCCCGCGTTTGCGGATCGTAGATATTTAAAAACGTTTCATAGAAATGAACAATCGGGTCTTCGCCTTTTCCTTTACGGTAAAATTCATCAAGAATTTTATTGACATCCGCCGCCGAAAGTACCTGCGCAATATCATCAATAATAACTTCCATCTGTTTCGGCAGGTCGCCGAGAGAAATAAAACTAAACAAATCCCGCAGAATACCGATGGTGTGCGGAATAAGGTCGTAGGCAATCTTCCGGTGAAAATCTCCGCTCGCGCGCGTGCGGGCGGCAAACAAACCGTAGGTAATTGTCTGTGAATAAATATCGGCGAAATCATTTTGGATTAACTCCGCTACAAGATATTTTTTAAATGCGGAATAAAATCCGAAAATTTTCCCTTTTCCTTTTTCTTCCTCTTCCAATTCTTTTATAATCACTTCATCCCGCAGAAAGCCGGTCCGTTTGGCAAGTTCTGCGGCAAGCTCCTTTGCCGTAAGAACATTCGGCAGAGAAAACGAAAAGAATTTTTCCAGTAGAGAAATAAATTTTTCTTCCCGTTCAATCGGCGGAACGGTTTCTAATTTTTTGGCTAGAAGCGGCCGCGCCAGCAGGGCAGAATCAATGAAATCGCCGTTTCGATAAAGACGAAATTCATAAAAATCCGTAAGAATAAGATTCGGGAACGTTGAGCGGTAGCGTTTTAATTGTTCGGAGTCTTCAATACCATCAAGATTCTCGCCGGGCTTTTTCGCTTCAACATAGCCGACGATAAACTGCTGTCCGTCCCAAATGCGAAAATCAGGATTTCCCGCTTCGGTTTTCTTGGGAAGAGTGGTGATTTGAATATTCTTTCTGCCGGATTCGTCCGCAAATTTCTCTAAAAAGTTTGCAAAGGAAGGATAATAGCTCTCTTCCCGCGCATCGCCGCGAATAAGCAGTTCGGAAATTTTCTCTATATATTCTTTCAGCATAATTTTTTTAGAAACAAAAATACGATAGAATGTAGCGTATAATTTCTCCTGTTTCAAGAATAGAGAGAAAGTTTCTTCACAGAGAATCGATGAAATTTACTGATAAACTTTTTCGCAGAAGTATAGTTCGAGACGAAGTTCCAATTAACAGTTCATAGCCCCTGGCAGATTTTTCCCACCTATTTTTCCCGCTATGATAATATTGAAATGAAGCATTATTCAGCTTTAAAGAAATTATTTTTTCCTCACCGGCATTCAATTGAACTTTTGTGAACGCTTTCAATTCTTTTTCCGGCCGGAGAACTTTCGGTTTTTTATCGTTGAGATAGAGCTGAATAACTTCTGCGCCGGCTGCCGTGCCGGTATTTTTTATTTTTACGGTAACTTCCAGCGTGTCATTTCCCTTTTTCTGAATATTCAAATCTGAGAATGAAAATGTTGTATATGATAAACCGAAGCCAAACGGAAACTCCGGTTCAATTTTTTTTGTATCAAAATATCTATACCCGACAAGAATCCCTTCCTTGTATTCTACTTCATTATTGTTTCCGGGAAAATTATTATACGAAGGATAATCTTCCCATCTCTTTCCAATGGTAAACGGAAGTTTTCCGGAAGGGTTTGTTTTTCCGGTTAAGACTTCCAGTATTGCTTCGGTCCCTTCCTGCCCGGGATAAAACGCCCAGACCAAAGCTTTAATTTTTTCGAGCCACGGCTGTAATGTTACCGGCGCTCCGGCATTCATTATCCATATAATATTCGGATTAACTTTTGCAATTTCGTTTATCAGTTCAATTTGATTTTCAGGAAGATCAATTGAATGACGGTCAAATCCTTCCGATTCCTGAAATTGTGAGTAGCCGCCAAAAAGTAAAACGAGTTCACTCTTTTGAGCGGCAGCGACGGCAGTTTCTAATTCAGATTCATTGGGTTTTATCCAGCCGAGCAATGCTGTTGCGGCGCCTCCCCGTTCGTAGTATTCCATTTTCAGGTCATACATTTTCCCTTCTTCTAAAAATATTTTAACGCTCCGAGC
>JACFMZ010000062.1 GCA_019455105.1 Bacteroidota bacterium
TGCACAGAAAGAGTATCATCCAGTAAAAACGAACAGAAGGCAAGATTTACATACGGAATAAATTGACGGGGGTTTATTTCAATTTCTTTTTCAAAATCTTTTCGTGCTGCGGTAAAATTTCCAAGTTGCATAGAAGCTGATGCTCGGCTCCGATACGCATTCGTATATACGGAATCCAGCGTAACAGCACGTTGAAAATCTGCAAAAGCTTCAACAGCTTTTCCGGCACTTATAAAAGCATTCCCTCGTGCCGTTAAAAGCTGTGCCGAGTTTGGGAAAAACTCCAATGAACGTGAAAATACTGCTATTGCACTGTCGTGCTGCATAATTCTATCGTATGTTATTCCAAGATTATAATAGGCAGTAAAATTTGCTCTCTTAAAAGTAATGGCAGCGGTTAAATCGTTAATTGCTTGGGGATAATTGTATGATCGTAAATACGCTAACCCGCGGGAAACAAGCGCTTCTTCATTTTCCGGCGAATACGATAAGAGCGTATCAAAATCAACAAGCGCTTTATCAATTTCATATCGGTCGAGATTATAATTTCCCCGCTGTAACAATACAAATTGATTGTGCGGATCATCGGCATGAGCGGCATTCCAGAACGTTTCGTTATTTTTCCAAAACATTGAACGCTTCACAGTAACGTAACTTACGCTGCAGAGAACTGCAAAGAGAACAGCATACCCGGCAATGACAATAATTTTTAATGAAGATATTTTCTCTGCGATTCTTTGCAAGAACAATCCAAACAAGAAAAGCAGCGACGGCGAAGAGAGATAAAATGAAGCATTACTAAGAAGGGTTTTTTCATCCGTCATAAAGGTAACTATCGGCATGGCGGTCAACAAAAAGAACAGAACACTAATGGCAATAAGAGAATTTTTACGGCGAAGCAAAATTGCAGCGAGAAATATAACCCCGCTAATAGCAGGATACAGCCACGAAATAACGGAAGTGTGAGAAATAAATATCTCTGAGTCTGTAACAAGTGGAAAGGCAAACGGTACAAATAATTCAGCAATATTCCGTACAATGCCAAAACGTAAAACGCTGATATTTAAATCCGAAAATGATTGAATGATATTTGAAACGGCGCCGGCTTGAAAAATGTAAGCGAAAAGAAAAAAAAGATAAATGCCGATAAACAACGAATTACGTTTAACCAGAATTTTAATTTTTTCTTTTGTGAATTGATAATCAACAAGAATAATGAGAAGAATAATTGCCGCACCCGGAAGAGCAAAAAGAAAATACGCAATTACCGAAACTACAGCGGCAAGAAAATACCTCTTCTTCCCTTTTTCCTTAAACAAGATATAGGCATGCAAGGCAGCAAGAAGAAAGAACGCTCCAATCAGGGCGCTCTGTCTGCTGACCCAGGCAACACTTTCCAGCATTACCGGATGAACGAGAAAAAGGAGTGAAAGGAAGGAAGAAATTTTCATATCAAATTTTCTTCTGCAAAGAAGAAAAAATAATGCGGCATTAATAATATGAAATATTAAACTAACGGTATGAAATAAAAAATACCCGTATTCGCTGAAACTTCGCTGAAAAGAAAACCATAAAAGCGATACGGGTGTGTAACGAGCCTGCGAGAAAAGGTTTCCTTTTCCGTGAAGAAACGCGGAGACAAAAGAAAATAACTCTTCATCGCTCCAGTTAATAATATCATTGGTCAGCGATTGGAAATAGAGCGCTATTCCCGCAACAAACAGAAAATAGAAAAAAAGAATATGTGAGCGTGAATAATGGTTCATGGTTTCTTCATTGAACGTGCGAGCAGCAAATCATTTTGAGTTCGAGTTGAGTCCCCCAGCAAAGAATAGATTTTCGAGCGCCGGAAATAATTATTCCGTACATCAATATTTTGGTTAATAGCATCATCCAGTTTTATTAATTCGCCGTTCAGACTATCCAAAGAACGATTAATCAATTTCGCTAACGGCACGTTGCGCTGAGTTCCTTCGTTCAGACTGAAATATGTTACTAAATCCTGTAAAGCATTCCATGGCTCGTTTAATTCGGTATAGGCAGCGCTTCGTTGATACAATGCTTCACGATAAACGGGATTATACCGGAGTGCCGTTGTAAAATATTTTATCGCATCATTCGGTTTATGCAGAGCGTCGAGAAATAAAAAGCCAAGACTAAAATACGCCTGTGCAAAAGTAGAATCTCGTTTTATTGCTTCATGCAAAGATAACAAAGCACTG
Source organism: Bacteroidota bacterium (assembly GCA_019455105.1). Lineage (GTDB taxonomy): Bacteria > Bacteroidota > Ignavibacteria > UBA10030 > UBA8401 > JACFMZ01. The sequence continues at coordinate 2,223 of JACFMZ010000062.1, forward strand.
TCGGCACGGTGTAATTGAGTATAGGCAATACCTTTGTTATAAAAAACTAAATGGGAAGAAAATCCCAAGCTGATGGCAGAATCATAATCGGATATGGCGGCGGAGTACTCTCCAAGATAACTGCGGGCATTTCCGCGGTTGTAATATATTTTTCCATCGTGCGGGTTTAACGTCAGCGCAGTATCGCAGTCTAAAATTGAATTTTTAAATTCATTCAACTGTATTTCCGCATTTGCTCTGTTGTTATAGGCAAGCCAGATAGAATTATTTTTTTCAATAACATCGGTAAAAAGTGTTTTGCCCTCTTTCCAAACGGCAATACGCTGAAGCGTGAGTAATGAAAATACAACAATCACTAACATCTGAAAACACCGGAGCAATGCAAGATGAATTTTTTGCACGCTTAAATCGGAGTGAAAATATTTCTCCAAATGAAAGAGAATAAAAAATATCACTCCAATAGAAGAGAGATATCCGTAATGATCTGCCGTAACGGAAGAATTATGAAACGGCAATACCTGCGTAACAAAAATTAACGGAAGCGAATAGACGACAACGGCAAAGACAAGTTCTTGTTGATATTTTTTTCTTGCAGCAAAATAAAGAATAAGCATTGCACCCAATGCCGTGAGGATCGTCAGAGTAATCGGCAGATAATCTTTTAGCGTAATCAATACCGGATATGAATAGACTGCCGAAAGAGAAACCGGAAAGAATATTTTTAAAAAATAAAAAGTAAAAGAATAAACAATCAGCAGTATTCTTTGCGGAAGCGAATAGGTAAGAATGGCAAAATCTACCGATGTATCCGATGAAGAGAGAAGAAACGTAAATATTCCGTAAAGGAAAGAAAGCGTAAAAAAGAGAAGTATTATCGGGCGCAGAGTTTTTCTCGACAATCCTTCCTGCATCCATTCAACAAGCAGCAGTGCGGCAGGAAAAATAACCATGGTTGGTTTTGCAAGTAACCCGAAAATATAACAGAAAAATACAAAGAGCAGCAACGTAAAATTTCTTTTCTGTTTATAGCGAAGATAAACCGTCAGCCCCAGCAGAAAAAAGAACGAAAATAAAATATCCTTCCGAGCAGAAATCCACGCCACTGTTTCTACGTTAAAGGGATGAATACCGAAAATTAAGGCAGTCAAAAATGCCGTTGTCCGGTTCTGTGCTATTTTGTTAATCAAAAGATAAACTAATGCAACATTACTAAGATGCAGAAAATAATTTGTTGCATGGTAATACAACGGATGATCGCCTCCCAAAAACCAATCAATTGCAAATGAAATCATCGTCAACGGATGATACATATATTTTACCGACGGTATAAAAAGTGCCAGCACGGACTTTATATCCAAACTTTTAATGGCAGGATTTTCTAAAATATGAAGCGGATCATCCCACGTGGTAAATCCGTTATAGAGCGAAGGAATGTAGAGAAGCGCGACATAAAGCAGGACAACGGGAAGAGCGAATTTTTGAAAATTTTTCTGTTTCATTGCCGGTTAAAAAAATATTCCTTTATAAAAAAGCTGATACAGTCCGGGAAAAAAGACAATTCCGATATTGGTGCCGACATAGAAAGACGGAACAAGAAGATTCAACCACACTAACCGCTGCACATAGAGGTCTTTCAACAAAGAATATTTTTTAACATAATAAAACGAAATAAGAAGCGCCGGGAAAGCGTACCCCATCAAGCGCGATGTATCAACGCCTCCCAAAGTAAACAGCAATGCTGCCGCAACCAATCCGCCGATAATTTTTCGTTCATTGTTCATTTGAAAGAATGCCGCGCCAATAACAACCCACAATAATTTATAGGCGATTCCGATTCCAAGAACTTCACGATACGGAAACTGCACCGCCCACCACCATCCGCTTTCATTCCCGACATTTCGTGCTGCTAAAAGATTAGCGATGTTAAATCCAAAACTCATCAGCCAGCAGGAAGCATACAACAGAAGAATCATAAAAATTGAAATTTTTTCTTTTTTCGAAAACATTACCAAAGCAAGAACGGCAAAACTTAAACCGCTGATTTCGTGAGTGATAAGAGAAAACACCACAATACTGTATTTGGCAAAAGATGAAAGCGGAACAATAAAAACCATCAATAAAAACAGATACGACAACTGCTCTGTATATCCCGGGGATTGAAGCTGTGTCATAATAAACGAGCTGGTGCAGAGAGAAATACATTCAATAAGATTCAGCACTGTTCCTTTTTGCATAAAATAAATATTCACCAGCCAGATTAACAGCGCCGTAATACATAACGAAAAAATATAATACAAAAACATTCCCTGCATTTGCAAAAGATAAGCAAGAGCCGGCATCAGCAGCCGCTGGTACAATTGGTTAGTTTCATCAAAAAAACCTAACGGATGATAACTCATTTGCGCATAACCGCCTGCCATAAGTCCGAGTTTAACCGGAATGATGAGAAGAGAGAGCACAATAAGCGCGGGGTACGTTTTCTTTAATGCCGGCAGAAAATATTTTGAATTTTGAAGAATAAAGATGCGAAGTGACGCACCGATAGGAATTGCCGCAACAATGAAGGAAATAAAAAAAAGAAACGTTCGAACCGGTGTTAAAATTGTTTGAATGAAAAAATCTTTTTGTACGGCAAATAGTTCTCTCACATCAAATGAAAAGATGTGGCAGGCTGCCAAATATTCGGCAGTTTCATTATACCAACGAGAAATAAAATGAAGCGGCGTATGTGTTAACACCAACAGTAAAAGAATTGACGATACAAAAAAGCGAACAAATATTGGAGAATATTGTTCGCTTTCATCAATTGCGGTAAATGGCAGCGTTGAGCTCACGAGAAATATAGTCTTAGTGAATGTACTTCGCCAATTTCTTCTCTACAAGCAAATCGTTCACGTTAATTCGTTTCCCTGCATTATCTCCAACCCAAATTTCAACGGTGTAACCGTATTTTCTGTTTTCTATCGTTTCAAGCGTAACGGTTTTGTGAATAAGAAGTTTTTTTAGAAAACTCTTTGCAGAATTATTTTTTCCTTTTATTACGGCAACACGATTTAACTGAAGCACTGTAGAATATAAACAAATATTGAAACCAAGTTCAATATCCGCAACGCATGAATTGTCATCCAGTATATCGGTAATCGCAGCGCGGTAATGATAGAGATTTGTAAACATCGATATGCCCTTTTTATTTATTGAAGTAACAGCATTTTCTTTGTTTCGGTATAATTTCCGGCACGGAGAGTATAGAAATAAATTCCGCTCGCTAATCCTCTTCCGTTGAATGCTGTAGAATATGTACCTTGATCAAGATTTTCATGAACAAGCGATGCAACTTTCTGCCCCAAGCTGGAATAGACTTCTAACGTAACAAATCCTGATTGAGGAATAGAAAAATTGATTTTTGTTTCCGGATTAAACGGATTGGGATAATTTTGTGCCAAAGTAAAATTATTCGGCAATGTTGTAGCACTCAGCTTTTCAACCGAAAGAACACTTTGCAATGCCGCCATGGCATCAGCTTTCCCATTCCCCCATTGAGCGGACCATGCGCCGCCGGTGAATACATCTTTTCGAGCGCTGGAGTTTATTTTCTGCCGTATCTCTACGGCAGTAAGAGTCGGTTTTGCCTGCAACAATAATGCAGCTAATCCTGCAATCTGAGGTGATGCCATACTTGTTCCCTGTTCAACAACATATTTTCCTCCGGTTACAACATACGGAGCACTATATGTTGCATCTCTTGAAATTGCCGAAACAATCGCTTGACCCGGCGCGGAAACATCCGGTTTTAATCTTCCGTCTCGTGTTGGTCCCATGCTGCTGAATGTTGAATAATTATTGACTCTGCTTGTTCCGCCATAACTATAATTACTTCCGTTGGAGGAAGACCACCTCCATTTGGTTACATACGAGCCGACAGTAATTCCCTTTTCAGCGGTTCCCGGCATGGCGACAAGTTTTGCATATGTCGGCGAATCAAATTCAACCGAAGGCATTGATGAACCGCTGATCCAAATATCAAAAGCACCTCCCTGAGGAACATATCCCCCTGTTACGGAAATTTCCCATTTCCCTTGTGCAGGAGCCGAAGAAGAGGTAGTAGGTTCATCCCAAATTGATATAGCACATTCTTTTGAATTATTGAGTGAATTCGCCCCTGATGTGGCATTGGTGATATCAAGAAAACCATCATTCCCTAATTTTATTTGGTTATGCATACCTGAACTTACCGTAAGTATTTGATTTGAAGGAGATGCAACTTTTACCATTAAGTCATCATCACCTTTATACCACATTGAAAAACTCACATAATCATTTTCACTGCCGGACTCCGGTGTGTAGGCTGGAATAGTAAAATAAAAAGTTTTTGTTGCACCTGCCGTTACAGTTTCATTGAAATGAATGCCGTCATTCCCTTCATTTCCTGCGGCTATAATAATTTGCTTTCCGACAGCATTAGTTAAAGCATCATTCACGGCAATTTCTTCTGCCGACGTTCCGTCGTGTGATCCGTCATGTCCGCCGAGACTCATATTAATAACAACCGGCTTTCCTGCGGCAGCCGCTTTTTGTAAAATATAACTGATTCCGTTAATAATATTATTTGTACTAAAACTACCGTTACCTGCTTTTACAATAATCAAATCTGCTTCGGGTGCAACACCGGTATATTTTCCGGAAGAAGCTGCGCCGTTTCCGGCGGCAATTCCGGCTACATGCGTGCCGTGCCCTGAAATATCTTTTTCATCAACAACACCTGCCGGTGTTCCGTCTAATTCATTATTAATCTGCGCTTGAGTAAATTCTTTTCCTGTGGTATAATCTTTTATATACAAAATTCTGGATTTTGTTGTATCGCTGGTTGAACGGAAATCCAAATGCTTCCAATCTATTCCTGTATCAATAATGCCGATGATAACGCCGCTCCCTTTATAGGAAGTTCCGTTAATCAATCCCTGATGAACTTTATCAACATTCATATCAATTCTGCTTGAATCAAGCATCGGATATCTCAATTTGGGCGCTTCAATAAATTGAACTGATGACTGATTGCTTAATTCTTGAAGTTGAGCCAACGTTATATCCGCCGTAAAAAGAGTTGAGAAAACAGCTACCGGCTGAACGCCGAGTTTCTCAGCTTCCGTGATAGAATTTGCATAGACAATGACGCTGTATTTACCATCTTCAATGCTGCTGCTCTTTTTAAGAAAATATTTTGAAAGAACATTTATGCCGGCTCCCTTCTGCTGAAGAATTTCTAAAAATGCCCGATCGATTTTTTGGGGATTATACGGAAGACCGTTAGAACCGGCAAAAACAATACCGCTGCTGAAAAGCAGAAAGAAAAATATTTTGGGTGGAAGATATTTCATTTGCTCTCCTGATGTTTTATGGAAGATGGAAACCGTTTTTTAACCACATCAATATACCGAACAACATTTTTTTTGCAAAGCCTCGTAATTGTTTCTTTAGAACATTCTCCCAAACCAACAAATTGGAATGGAAAAGAGAGTTCGGAAAATTCTTCTGAAAGCCCTGTTGAATCTGTAACCGTAACCGTAACGGCAATCTTCCGACCGGATTCTGGGGCAGATGATTCTAAAAATGTAATTACCGCCGGCGAAACTTTATTTTGACAGATATGTTTGAAGTCTGGCTGCGATGCACAGCCGAAAAATAGCAAAAGAAAAAGATACCATGCTGTGTTTCGTATCATTAACGGCCGTGACAATTTTTATATTTCTTTCCGCTTCCGCATGGGCAAAGATCATTACGTCCGACTTTTGTATCGGCATGAAGCTGCTGAACGCGCGGAGCTTTTTGTGCAGCTTCTCCGCCTTCCTCGTTTCCTCCCTGCATTCCCATGCCGGTTGAAGCATCGTGAGTGAGTGTTACCGGCGCACGGCGAGCCATTCTTGCCTGCTGGCGTTGTTCCATCTGCTGAGAATTTTCAGGGAATAATTTGAAAATAAGATTCAGCGCTTCTTTATTAATCATTCCAATCAATGTAACAAACATTGAATATGCTTCCGATTTATATTCAATGATCGGATCTTTCTGACCGTACGCCCGCAGATAAATTCCTTCTTTCAAATCATCCATCTCGCGCAGATGTTCTTTCCAGCGGACATCAATTACTTGCAGCATCGCCATGCGTTCAAGATACGACATCATTTCTTCGCCGACCGTCTGACGTTTACGATTGTAAAATTCTACCGCCGCACCGTAAGATTTTTCTTTTAAGCCCTGCTTGCCGAGCTTTTCAAATTCTTCCGGCGTAACATGCAGATCGACTAATAAATTAACTCGTAAATCTTCTTTTAATTCATCAATTTTTCCTTCATCAAAATACTGATCAACAATCCCTTCAATAAAATCATCCAGCATTTCCATAATATCATCGCGAAGATGTTCGCCGAGAAGCGCATGCCGGCGTTTGGCATAAATGACTTCGCGCTGTTGATTCATAACATCATCGTATTCCAGAAGCCGTTTCCGAATGCCGTAATTATTTTCTTCAACTTTTTTCTGTGCATTTTGAATCATGCGCGTAATTAACGGATGCTCAATCATTTCTCCTTCTTCGGCACCCATCTTCGTCATAACATTGGCAACGCGCTCGCTTCCGAACAACCGCATTAAATCATCTTCCAGTGAAAGATAAAATTTTGTGGTTCCCGGATCGCCCTGTCTTCCAGAGCGTCCGCGGAGCTGACGGTCGATACGTCGTGCTTCATGCCGCTCCGTTCCGATAATATATAATCCGCCTGCCTCGCGCACGCCGGGTCCAAGTTTAATATCCGTTCCGCGTCCCGCCATGTTCGTGGCAATAGTAACGGCGCCGGGCAATCCGGCATTGGCAACAATTTCCGCTTCACGCTGATGCTGTTTTGCATTTAAAACATTATGCTGAATCCCTTCCCGCTTTAACATGCGGCTGATTGTTTCCGAGACTTCAACATTTGTTGTTCCCACCAGCACCGGCTGACGCTGCTCTCGTAATTTTTTTATTTCAGTAATTAACGCATTGTATTTTTCCCGCTTCGTGCGATAGACAAGATCATTTAAATCTTTTCTTGTAATCGGTTTATTCGTCGGAATAACAACAACATCCAATTTATAAATATCAAAAAATTCCGCCGCTTCTGTTTCGGCGGTTCCTGTCATTCCTGCAAGTTTTTTGTACAGACGAAAATAATTTTGAAGCGTAATGGTTGCCAGCGTCTGCGTGTCGCGCTCTACGGTTACCCCTTCTTTCGCTTCAATCGCTTGATGCAAACCGTCGGAATATCTTCTGCCGTGAAGAATTCTGCCGGTAAACTCATCGACAATCTGCACTTTGTTATCTTCGGTAACAACGTATTCCACATCTTTTTCATAGAGAGAATAAGCGCGCAGCAATTGACGAACCGTATGAATCCGGTCGCTTCGTTCGGCGTATAATTTATTGAGTTCATCTTTTTTTAATTGTTTTTGCTCAGCCGTTAAATAGGCATCGTTTTCCAGAACGCTGATTTCCGCTCCCATATCGGGAAGAACGAACATATCCTTATCCATTCCCGCAGCAAGAAACTCTCTTCCTTTTTCCGATAAATCAATGGAATGATTTTTTTCGTCAATGGAATAATACAGTTCATCATCAATTTCGTGCATTCGCTTGCTGTTATCCTGCATAAATTCCGCTTCGGTAGAAAGCATTAATTTTTTCTGCGGACCTTCGGAAAAGAGTTTAATCAGCTTTTTATTTTTCGGGTCGCCCCGCTGAGCGCGCAGAAAGTTAATTCCCGCTTCTCTCGTTTTTCCTTCATTATACAATCGTTCGCCGTCGGCAACAATTTTAGCAACAAAAGCTTTCTGCGTATTAACAATACGTTCTACGCGCGGTTTCATCTCATTAAATTTATGGTCGTCAACTTCTACCGGCCCGCTGATGATTAACGGCGTGCGCGCTTCGTCAATCAGCACAGAATCAACTTCGTCCACAATAGCATAATAATGTCCGCGCTGCACCATTTCTTCGGTGGTCATCACCATATTATCACGCAGATAGTCGAAACCGAATTCGTTATTTGTTCCGTACGTAATATCGCATTGGTATTGCTTTCTCCGTTCAATCGGATTTTGGTTTTGCACAATGCAGCCGACTGTTAACCCGTGAAATTCAAAAACTTTTCCCATCCATTCGCTGTCGCGCCGCGCCAGATAATCGTTCACGGTAACTAAGTGAACTCCCTTTCCGGCAAGCGCATTCAGATACATCGGCGCAACGGCAACAAGAGTTTTTCCTTCACCGGTTGCCATTTCGGAAATTTTTCCGTTGTGCAACGCAATGCCGCCCATGAGCTGTACATCAAACGGAATCATATCCCACACCACTTTACTTCCGGTTACTTCGTATGAAGTGCCGACAAGACGGCGGCAGGTATCTTTTATCACCGCAAACGCTTCCGGAAGAATTTCATCCAGTATTTCTTGTGTCTGTTCGTATTCTTCTTTTTCCAAATCTTCAATCTGCGTGTACAGCTCTCCCCGTTTTTCGGCTTCAGATTCGTTTTCAAGCTGTTTCTTTAATTCTTCAATTTGCAAACGGGTTTCTTTTACCGCTTCCTGAATTTTATTTTTAAATTCATCCGTCTTTGCCTTCAATTGTTCGTCGGAAAGTGATTCCAACGACGGATAGATTTCATTGATTTGCTGAGCGAGCGGAAGTAATTCCTGCACATCTTTTTCTTTTTTACTGCCGAATAAATTACTTAAAAACTTTAACATTGCATTCCTTTGTTTTTCAAAACTTTTTTCTCTTACGAAATATTTTACTTACTCTTAAAAATTTCTTATTTCAGCGATGCGGATTGCTGCCTTCTGCTAACGTTATCGTTTACCGCTTTTCCATTCAATTTCCTTTGTATTTTCTTTTGCGTTTGCATAGCGCGCAAGAACGAACAGTAAGTCCGAAAGACGATTTAAATACATAACAACATCACTGCCGATATCTTCACTGTGCGATAACCGGACGGCAGACCGCTCCGCGCGCCGGCAGACAGTACGGGCAAAGTGAAGATACGAAGCGGCTGAATTACCTCCGGGAAGAATAAATGCTTTAAGCGGGACTAATTGCTGATCAATGCGGTCAATTATTTTTTCAAGATTTTCTATATCTAATTGTGAAATTCTCGGAATAATAGAATTTGTATTTTCCTGCGGCGTTGCTAAATCTGCGCCGAGAACAAATAACTGATTTTGCAGATCATCTAAAATCTCATCAAGATCGCCTGGCACATGAAACGAGCGCACAATTCCTAAAACAGAATTCAATTCGTCAACAGTTCCGTACGATTCAATGCGAATATTGTCCTTGGGAATCCGCTTTCCGCCGAAGAGCGCCGTTTCCCCTTTATCGCCTGTTTTTGTATAGATTTTCATTTGGTTTTTAAATACGTGAGGACACCGGTTGGTGTCCTGCGGATACAATTTACTATTTCTTTGCGGTAACTCCAAAAATATAAAGCCCCGCACTGCAGGGCTTTTCTTTCAGTAAGAGATAAAATTATTTCTTTTTCCCTTTCGTCGTCCAATAATTCGGCAGTTCGTTAAAGAAATGCACCGATGTTCTAATACCGCCGAAGAAATTATCCATATTAATAAATTCATTCGGCGCGTGTGCGTTTTCATCCGGCAGGCCGAAACCAAGAAGCACCGTATCAATTCCGAGCAGCTCTTTAAATTGCACAACAATCGGAATCGAGCCTCCTTCCCGTTGATAGAGCGGTTTCTTGCCGAAACCTTTTTCCAGCGCCGCAACGGCAGCCTGCACGCCGGGGCTTTCAATCGGCGTTATCGCAGCTTCACCTCCGTGCAAATTCCGCACTTGAATATCAATGGTCTTCGGCGCAATTTTCTTTAAATGTTTTTCAACCAGCTTTGCAATCTTATCTGATTTTTGATCCGGTACTAAGCGGCAGGAAATTTTTGCAAATGCTTTTGACGGCAAAACGGTCTTTGCTCCTTCGCCGGTATATCCTCCCCAGATTCCGTTACATTCCAACGTCGGACGCGCCCACACCCGCTCAAGCGACGAAAATCCTTTTTCGCCGTACAATTGTTTTACGCCGAGATCTTTGGCGTATTGTTTTTCGCTGAACGGAAGTTTTTTAAATGCATCGCGTTCTTTTTTTGAAAGCGGACGGACATCTTTGTAAAATCCGGGGATAGTTATTTTTCCGTTCTTATCATGAAGCGAAGCGATTAATTCTGCAAGCGCCTGAATGGGATTATGCACCGAGCCGCCGAACGAACCGGAATGAAGATCGCTTTTCGCTCCGGTAACTTCAATTTCAAGATACGATAATCCGCGCAGCGAATAACAAATTGAAGGAACGCCTTTGGCAAACATTGAAGAGTCGGAAATTAAAACCAAATCTGCTTTCAACAATTCCTTGTGCGCTTTAACAAATTTATCAAGATTTGCGCTGCCGACTTCTTCTTCTCCTTCAATAAGCATTTTTAAATTTACCGGAAGTCCGCCGTTGTGTTTCATTAACGCTTCAATGCCTTTAAGATGAATATACACCTGCCCTTTATCATCGGCAGTTCCACGGGCGTATAAATTTCCGTCGCGTTCGGTCATTTCAAACGGCGGCGTAGTCCAGAGATTTACCGGATCAACCGGTTGAACATCATAATGTCCATACAATAACACCGTCGGCTTTCCCGGGGCTCCAAGCCATTCGCTGTACACTACCGGATGCCCGCCCGTCGGCATAATTTGCACATTCTGCATTCCAATGCTGTTCATCTGCCCGGAAATCCATTCCGCGCATTTTTGCATATCAGCATTATGTTGGCTTTGCGAACTGACGGAAGGAATAGCAATAAACTCTTTTAATTCGGCAAGATAGCGATCTCTGTTTTGAGCAAGATAATTAAGAACCTGTTCCATAAAAAATCCTTTCAATTGAAATAAAAAATTTCTGTTTAAATATAGAGATGTCGCTTTGGAAAAGCAATGAAACAAAAAAGGAGCCGTTGCGGCTCCTTGAAATTTATTTCTGAAATATTTTTGTCCATTCGTATTTCTTTCGCTTCTTCCAGTTTGCGTTATGATACACATAACTGAAAATCAGCGGAACAACCGTCGTCGCTTCGGCATACACCATTTGCTCAAAGGTTGTCTGCACTTTTCCCCACGAGCTTGCCTCTTTTAAGGTGGAAGAAGAACAGGCGCCGTCACGCACATCGGCTACCGTTATTTGAATGGCATATTCATGCATCGGAACATCAACACCCAAGACTTCTGCGCAAACGACGGTATCTTGAATAAAATTTTTCGGCACGCCGCCGCCAACCATAAATAGACCGGAAGTTTTGGCGCTCATTTTAATTTTTGTCAATTCATAAAAATCCGCCACCGAATCAATCGTCATATACGGCTTGCCGGCTTTCTTCCGCTCGTGCTGATGTTTCACTAATCCGAAACCGGCGGAAGAATCGGTAAACGCCGGACAAAAGATCGGAACATTATGTTCATACGCAAGCTGCACCAATGAATTTTTCTTTTTGGAATGTTTCACCAGCCATTTTCCCATTTCATAAATAAATTCGCGCGAAGAATACGGACGCGGCTCGAGTGAATCGGCAATAATTTTAATGGAATGATCGCACACTTGAAGAGATTCTTCATCAATGTATGTATCGTAAATGCGGTCAACATAATTATTGCGAAGCATGGAATCATCAATAAACGGCGTTCCTTTGTAGTGTTTAAATCCCAGCGCTTCAAAAAAATCCATGTCCACAATGGAAGCGCCGGTTGCCACAACCATATCCACCATATTGAAGCGAATCATATCGGCATAGACCTGCATGCAGCCCCCCGCGCTTGTGCTGCCGGCAAGCACCAATGCATTAGTACACCCTTTTGCTTCAATCATTTTTTTGAAAATATCCGCGGCGCGCGCCGTATCGCGCGAGCTGAACGACATATCCCGCATTGCATTAACAATCGGCGTGGCGTTAAATTTTGTTGCATCAACATGTTTAATGGTCTCTTTGAGAAGATCTTTTTTCTTCACGTATTCCTCCTGTTATATAAAAATAAAAATGGTAAATGTATTGAAGCTTCAGAATAAAAAAGAACAATATTTTTTTAATTTATAAATATCGTAACGTCGGGTGTAAATACTGCTGCACGTAATCTTTTACAGAATCTTCTAACGACTGAAACTCATGCGTGCATCCCGCCGCACGGAGTTTTTCCGTAGCAGCTTTCGTATAATATTGATACGCTTTCCGAATATCTTCGGGCATATCAATATACTCGATGTTCGGTTTCAATTCCAGCGCCGCAAAAATTGCTTTTGCCAAATCATTCCAGCTTCTCGCCTTTCCCGTTCCGAGATTAAAAATTCCGTTTACTGCCGGTTTGTTTAACAGCCACCATAACACTTCGTTACAATCTTTGATATAGACAAAATCGCGGACAAATTCCCCGTCCGCATACTCCGGATTGTACGATTTGAAGAGCCGTATTTCACCGTGATTTTGAATTTGATAATATGCCTTGCAGATTAAACTTTTCATTTCTCCTTTATGATATTCGTTCGGTCCGAATACATTAAAGAATTTTATGCCGGCAATTTTTTTTATCACAGAATGCTGCAATGCCCATAAATCAAAAATTTGTTTGGAATAACCGTAGGCATTCAGCGGTACCAGCTCCCGCGTAACGGCATCATCATCGGAAAAACCTTTTTCACCGCTTCCGTATGTTGCGCCGCTGCTCGCATAAATAAATCGGACTTTCTTCTTAACCGACCATTCTGCAAGACGGCGGGTGTACCGGTAATTATTCTCCATCAAATGTTCCACATCTTTTTCTGTTGTAGAAGAATTTGCTCCCATATGAATAACGGCATCCACTTTGGAAAATTTATTGGCAAGCAGTTTTTCCAGAAAATCTTTTTTATGAAGATAATCCTGAAATTTTTTGCCGAGAATATTTTTCCACTTGTCGGATGTTCCGAGTTCATCAACAATAAGAATATCGGAAATATTCATGGCATTCAGTTTTGCAACAAATGCGCTTCCAATAAATCCTGCGCCGCCGGTTACGATAATCATTATTCAGTCTCTGTTGGTTTGTGGCGATGAAAAGTTCACCATTTTGAAATTGAAATCTCTTTTTTTAGAAAAGCTATTTTATACCAATTCCCTGCTCTACCTCTTTTGAAGGAGTGAGCAGCGCAAAGTTCTCTCCATCGGCAGCCGTAGCCAGAAGCATGCCGTTTGATTCAACACCCATCAGTTTTGCCGGCGCTAAATTTGCAACAACAATAATTGTTTTACCAAGCAACTGTTCCGGTAAAAGTTTTTCGGCAATACCGGCAACAATCTGCCGTTTCTCAAATCCTAAATCAATCTGCAGTTTAAGAAGTTTTTTTGATTTTGGAACAGGCTCAGCGGCAACGATTTTTGCCGTGCGAAAATCTAACTTTGCAAAATCATCATAGGTAACCTGCGGTTTTAAAGGAACGTATTCTTTTTCCGGCGCACCGGTTTCCCTCTGATTATTTTTCGCAAGCTTTGCAAGTTCCTCTTCAATAACGGCATCTTCAATTTTTGTAAAGAGAATTTCCGGCTGACGTATCTGATGCTGTTCTGCAATTTTCATTTCGCCGGCGCTGTTCCAGGCTTCTTCTTCAACAGTATTATTTAAGTTCATCAGTTCCCAAATTTTCTTTGAGGTATTCGGCAGAAGCGGCTCAAAAAGAACAGCCAGCGAGCGGACTGTTTGCAGACAAATATTCAGCGTGGCGGCGCACTGCTCAGGATTATTTTTTGCAGTCTTCCACGGCTCGCTGTCGTTAAAATATTTATTTGCCGTGCGGGCAACATTCATCATCTCCAGCGCGGCATCTTTAAATTTGAACTGCTCAAGCAGTCCGCCGATTTCTTTCGGCGCTTTCTGCAGCGCTTCTATCATTGCGTTATCAAGCGCCGATAATTTTCCGCGCGGCGGAATTTTTCCCTCAAAATTTTTCCAGGCAAACGTTACGGTTCGGTTTACAAAGTTGCCGAGAATATCGGCGAGTTCATTATTTACTCTCGCTTGAAAATCTTTCCAGTAAAAATCGGTATCTTTATTTTCCGGAAGATTGGATGCAATAGTATAGCGGAACCAATCTGCCGGATAGCGTTTAAGAACATCTATCAAATCGATGGTATGTCCGCGGCTTTTGGAAAATTTCTCTCCTTCAAGATTATAAAATTCATTCGCGGGAATATTATCCGGCAAGACGTAGCCGCCGACCGCCATCAACTCCGCCGGAAAAACTATCGCATGAAAAACAATATTATCTTTTCCGAGAAAAGCAACGTAACGCGTTGAATCACTCTGCCAATATTTTTTCCATTGCTCGGGTTTACCGATTTTCTGCGCCCATTCTTTTGAAGAAGAAATATATCCGAGCAGCGCTTCCAGCCACACATAAATAACTTTTCCTTCCGCATCGGGAAGCGGAACAGGAATACCCCAATTTAAATCCCGCGTAACAGCACGATCCTGAAGACCCTCTTTTAACCAGCTCCGCGTCTGTTGAAGAACGTTATCCTTCCACTCTTTGGCATGAGCATCAACATACGCTTCAAGTTTTTTTTGAAAATCTCCAAGTTTAAAATACCAATGCTTTGTCTTTTTTACGGAAGGAGTTTTTCCCGAGACTAAACTCTTCGGTTCTTTCAATTCCAATTGATTATAATATTTTCCGCAGTTATCGCACTGATCGCCGCGGGCTTTATCATAGCCGCAGTTCGGACAAATTCCTTCAACATACCGGTCGGGAAGAAACATGCGGGCATCCGCATCATAAAATTGTTCTTCTTCTTTGGTAACAAGAAATCCCTTTTCCAGCAATTGCAGAAAATATTCTTTTGATGTTTCGTGATGAATGGGAAGCGACGTGCGGGAATAATTGTCAAAACTCATTCCGAACCGTTCGAACGCTTCTTTGTTTAAGGCATGATACCGGTCAATAATTTCTTTCGGCGTTACTTTTTCTTTTTCCGCCGAAATAGTAATTGCCACGCCGTGTTCATCCGAGCCGCCGACAAAGAGAATATCTTTTTTTTGCATACGCTGGTAACGCACATAAATATCGGCGGGAAGATAACAGCCGGCTAAATGTCCGAGATGAATAACGCCGTTGGCATACGGCAGAGCAGCAGAAACTAAAATTCTTTCAAATGGTTTTTTCATAAATGTTCCAAAGCATACCGTATTTATTTCAATAAAATACGGCGTAAAGAAGCGGTTAACGATAAAATTACTAATGGAAGATACACATTTCTTCGGAGAAGTTCGAGTGCATGCTCAACAGCAGATTGACAAGCGTAGAGATCATTCATTCCAAAACGTGCGACAAATTTTTCTATCTCATTCACCTGATCGGCATTCATTACAAAGGAGGAAGCGGTTTCCCTTGTCATAAGCGCGTCGCGGAAGAAAACCAATAAGAACAAAAGTAATTGTTCAGACTTTTCGCGGTGAGCGGAAGAAAAATATTCTTCAAAATCGCCAAGAAACTTAATTGGAAAATTTCCTAAAATACCGCGCAGAAAATTTACCGATTCATAACGCAGATGATTCAGCTCCTCAGAAGCTAATTCAATTGCTTTCGCATAACTTCCGTTTGCCATGCGGGTAAGAAATTTTGCCTGCTCTTCAGTAAGATTTATACGCTCAATAAGCGCATTTTGAATTTCACTGTCTGTTAACGGCGAACAGTGCACTAACTGACAGCGTGAAAGAATTGTCTGCCGAATCTGATCTTTACGGGAAGAGACAAGGAAGAAATGAACATTCTCCAGCGGCTCTTCCAATACTTTTAATAAAGAATTTGCCGAAGCGTCGTTCATTGCCTCCGCTTCAAAAATAACAAAAACTTTTTTTCCTTTTTCAATGCTGGAAAGTGAAGATTCCTTTTTTACTTTTTTAATTGTGTTAATGCGAATAACATTTGCTTTCGGAATGGCAATCTTGAAGTACGGATTTACGGCTTTCTCTGCCGTCTGTTTCCGCACTTCTTCAACAACCGCTTTTTCTAGTTCTTCTTCGTTATCTTTTTTATTATCAGTGCCGGGAAGAGGAAAAATAAGTTTCAAATCCGGATGTTGTAAGGTTTCCATTTTCTTGCATGAAGGACAATTTCCGCACGCAACATCAGAACCGGCTTCACATAACAATGTCCGGGCAAATTCAAGAGCAAGCGCTTCTTTACCGATTCCGTCAATTCCCCAAAAAAAATATGCATGAGAAAGTCTGCCGGAACGAATTGCCGACCGCAGTATTTTTTTTGATCGCTCTTGACCGATGACTCTATC
>JACFMZ010000063.1 GCA_019455105.1 Bacteroidota bacterium
ATCATGCAATTGCAAAGTATGCAGTGATAAATCTTATTTGCTATCCGATAGTGTTTCTTTCTGCCGTTGGATATTTAAAGACGACGAAGCGGACGTTTAAACAAGAGGGCTGGATGCTGATGAGCGCACTTCTTTTTTTTCTTTTTGTACCGGTAGAAATTTACTGTATGATTCTCGATTGGAAAATTATCGGATTAAATTTCTGGGGAAGCTGGCCGCTGGAAGAGTTTCGGAAAGCATTTCTCCGGCGTATAACGGCATTTGGCGGCGCGCAGTTTTTAGCAGTATTAAGTTATTTTACCATTATCGTGTTTATTTATTGGAAGCCGTTGAGAAAAAATTAACGCTGCCGCAACGTTAGTCTTGAGCCGTTCCGTTTATTTTTCTATTTTATAGGCAGGAAATTTTGATAAAAGAGAGTACACCGTAGAATATGACCGAAGAAGAATTATTGCTGGAATTAGAAGAAGCTGCCGGCGAAGTGGGCGTGCAGATTCGTTATGAAAAAGGAGATTTTGAAGGAGGCTACTGCATTCTGCGCGAAGACGACATTATTATCGTCAATAAAAAACTTTCCGCGCTAAGAAAAAGCTCTGTTATTGCGCAGGCGCTATGGGAATATGGAATTGATAATGTGTATTTAAAACCGTTTACCCGCACGTATATTGAAGATGAAGCCGTGCGCATGAAAGCGCAAGAAGCAAAAAATATGGTGCGGCGAAAACCGGAAGACAGCAGCCAAGCGGATGAAGAGAACGCGGCGGCTGTCGAATCAGAAGAACCGCAGCTTCCAACGGAAGAAGAGAAATGAATATTCTTGTTTGTAACGGACCGAATTTAAATTTGCTCGGCACGCGTGAACCGAACGTGTACGGCTCTCAAACATTACGGGAAATTGAAGAAGAGTTGCTCTTAAAATTTCCAGAAGCGTCGTTGACATTCTTTCAATCAAATCATGAAGGAGCGATTATTGACGCCCTTCAATCGACAATTGGAAAACATTTTGACGGAGTCGTGATTAATCCCGGGGCGTTTACGCATTATTCGTATGCCATTCGCGACTGCATTGCGGCAATTTCAATACCTGTTATAGAAATTCATCTTTCCAACATTCATCTGCGGGAAAAGTTCCGGCGGACATCCGTCCTTGCTCCTGTTTGCATGGCGCAGATTTCCGGTTTCGGCGCGGCGAGCTATGCCGTTGCCGTTGAAATGCTTCTCTATCACTTAAGCAAACAAAAAATATGATACGTGCCGTTGTTTTTGATTTGGATAATACACTGGTGGATTTTATGGCAATGAAACGCCTTTCCATTGAAGCGGCAATTAACGCCATGATTGATGCCGGATTAAATCTTTCCCGTTTTGAAATTCAAGAACGGATTGATGCGATCTATCAGGAAAAGGGAATGGAGTTTCAAAATGTTTTCGATCAGTTATTGTATGATGAATTTCAAAAAGTTGATTACAAAATTCTCTCCTCCGGCGTGGTGGCGTACCGCCGCGCGCGCGAAGCAGCATTGGTGCCGTATAAACATGTGTACAGCACGCTCATTGAACTTCTTAAAATGGGAATGAAACTCGGCGTTGTTTCCGATGCGCCGGCGAAAGAAGCCTGGCTGAGACTGACGTATTTGAATTTTCATCACATCTTCGATCACATTGTTACGTTTGAAGATACCGGCGTGAGAAAGCCGAATCCCGAACCGTTCAGAAAAATTTTGGAACTCCTTCAGGTTGAACCGCACGAAGCGCTCATGATCGGCGACTGGGCGGAGCGGGATGTCGTCGGCGCCTCCAAAGTGGGAATGAAAACAATTTTTGCGCGCTACGGCGATGTGTTTAATACGTTCGAGTCGAATGCGGATTATGAAGTGAGCGATATTTCGGAAGTCATTGAGATTGTGCGCAACGAAAATAAAATACGGATATGAAATGATTCACGGTATCGGTGTTGATATTATTGAAATTCATCGCATTAAAGAATCCATTGACCAGTACGGCGATGCATTTTTGAATAAGCTTTTCACGCAGAATGAAATTAATTACTGCCGTTCAAAGCTGTTCCCGGTTCAGCATTTTGCCGCGCGCTTTGCCGCCAAAGAAGCATTCAGCAAGGCAATTGCTACCGGCTGGAGCGGAGAATTTGAGTGGAAAAATGTTGAAGTAAAAAATGACACGAAAGGAAAACCGAACTTTATTCTGTACGGAAAAACTGCCGAAGCATTACAACACTGCTCGGTCTTCCTTTCCATGTCTCATTCCGAAAATACAGTCGTTGCCTTTGTGGTGATCCGCCACGATTAATTTTTCTTCTCTTCGAAAATTGAATGTTCCTTCCCGTCAAAAATTACCTGCACGGCTTTTTGAGTTTTTCGTAGGGAAGAAGTTGAATACGTCGTATTCATCATTTGTTCCGTCGTGAGCTTGTTTCCGAGAGAAGAATATTTTGTAAAGGCAGGATTTTTAAAATAAAATTTTCCCTCAGCAGGAAATTCTACCTGCGCTTCCTGAAGAATGAGTTCGTCATTCTTCCACAGTACATCGGTAAAAATATTTTTCGCTGACTCCCGGTGCACTCTCGCGATTTCACTTTTCTGTGCTGTTGAAATAATTGCTGCTTCCCGTTCGGACATGAGGACGACGTTCCGATTTGCCGTTGAAAATGATGCTTTTCGAAAAAGAACATCCGTTGCGGTAATCACTTCTGTGGCGTTTGAAAGAAGAAGCGATGACGTTTCAGTTTTTCCTTCTTCTGCATAATAGCTTCCGGCGGCAATGAATGTTTCATCCGGCGACATGGCTATTTCAAATCCCATTTTATACGGAAGTTCATATTCCCATTTTTTTCTGCCGTCGATCGAAAAAACCTGCACCTTTGCTTTCGGCAGCGTTACATCCGAAGTTAATATGGCAATGGAAGTATTTCCCATCGCCGCCGTTATTGTCCGCTCATAATTCGGACCGATGCCTTCAAAAAAAATTTTCGTCCAGATTTTTTTTCCTGATGAATTGTATGCTTCAATAAATCCGTCGAACGTATAGGCAAGAAGAAGCATACCGGTCTGTTCATTAAGATACGCCGCCGGGTATGGAACATCAAACGGAAGCTCCTGTCTGACTGTATAGGCGGTGTTCCCCCTTTCATTTGAAATAACTGCGGTAAAAAGATTTTTTTCGCCGTAGCGTTTTGCGTTTCCTGTTCGCTCCGTGTGAAGAGAAAATTGCGCCTGAGCGGCAACAGTACAGAAGAGAATAAGTATTGATAGTTGTTTCATAAAGTACCCTGCTATTTTGCTAATACAATTTTTTTACTGACGGAAAAATTCTCCGTTTCCATTTTTACGATGTAGATTCCGCTGGAAAATTCCGATGCGTTCCATTCCACGGCATACGTTCCGGCATTCTGCGTTTCATGAACAAGTACGGCGGCCTCTCTTCCGAGCAGATCGTAAATTTTCAATGAAACAAAATTCGATATCGGCAGTTGATATTTAATGGTTGTTGCGGGATTGAACGGATTTGGATAATTATTGAAAATCGCAAAATCATTCGGAACGGCAGCGGAAAGCTGTTGAATTGAAGTCGGAAAATCGAAATATTTTAAGACGGCATTCAGCACCGCATCGCGATTATTTTTGGCATGAATTGTTTCAAACGGAACGCTTGAAAAGACAACCGCGCCGTTTGCTGTTCCGTCAGGAAACATTCCTTTGTACGCTGTCATGGCGGTAAGATTGTTCACAAAGGAAGCGGCGACAATTCCGTTTTCGGCAGGATTAATATAAACAGGGCTCATTTCCTGATACGGCGAACCGTTCAGCGTATCGCCGAATGAAAATGAAATTCCATTGGGAAAAACAGTACTTGTTCCTGCAACGGTATTGCTGTTTGAATTCTCGCCGGCAAAACTTGTTTTAAAATAGTTGTGAAGAAAATCGCGGTCGGCAGCCGAAGGTCCCGAATTCCGATCTAAGGAAGAGGCAACGTTAGAACCGGAAGCAAAAATTTTTCCCCCTTGTTTAAGATATTGAACGGCAATTTGCTGTTCAGCCGCACCGAACGTTGTATCGTCGGCGCTTTCATCGCCGAACATCCACAGTACGGCATCGTAATCTGTAAGAGAAAGTAATCCGCCGGTGAGGGCAGAGTTATGCGCCGTTTCAAACGGAGCGGAAGAAATTGATGTACCGGCAAGGTAGGCAAAATTATGCGATGATTTTTTGTAACTTCCCGTTGTTCGATCGAATGCATCAACAATCAAAACTTTCTTTCCGGGAGTATTCGGACGAAGACCGTACACATCGCTGAACTCGCTGACGTTGGTAATCGGCGCATCATCCACGGCGCAGATTTTAAAATATACAGGCGTCTTCGATGAAATTCCGGTGAATGAATATGAAGTCATTGCTGACGTTACGATATTTTCATCTTTATACAAAATCCATTGTGAACCGTTAAGCGTATAATAGATTCGATATCCTTTTAAATCCGGTTCAGTATTTGCTTTCCATCGAAGGGTAATTTTATTGATTGAATCATTAACAACGTATTGCAAAACCGGTTGGGCAGGAGGAATATTATCCTGTTCGCCGATTTCAAAAGGAACGTACACGGTGTCGGCATTTCCGTAGGTATCAATGGCAAAGACCATTAACTGGTATGCGCCGACCGGAAGGAGGGATGAATTAAAATAATTATTGGTTATGCGTTGAAGCCGTGTAGTTCCGATATTTCCTGCGCCGTTTGTCAAATAATAAATATGGTTGGAAACATCGGAAGACATTGTGTAGGCAACATTAGCGTCAGCATCATTCGGCTTCCAATCAAATTTATAGCGAGTGCCGTTTCCTGACTGCGGAAAGAGAACGGTTGATTTATCGGCTGATAAAATTTTATAACCATTCTGATAGACGCCGTTATTCGAAGTCGAACCGGTATTCGGCTGGGCGTTTCCGTTTACTTCAACCATCTGCGAAACAATATCAACATTGCCGTAAATTTTTTTCGTAGTAAATTCAATATTGGAATTATCTTTATAGAATTTTACCCATAAAATTTTCGGCGGATAGGTATCAACGAAAGGTTTCAATCCGCCGACGCGCCGCAATCCGTTAATTTCATAATTAAATCGTCCGTCGGTAAGATGCGTGTGTCCCATTCCGGAAAGAATATGTCCTAGCACCGTTTCGCCGGTTTTAACCGATTGCCCGACGGATAAATTCGGCGCCGGTTCAATATGAACATAGGCAATACTTTTTAAAACTCCGTTAATCGTTCCTTCTACACGCACGTACGCGCTTGTTCCCGAAACACTGGAAGGAGAGATGGCAGTAATAACTCCATCAAGAACGGGATAGACCGGCGAGCCGTCCGCTTTTGGAACATCCGCCGCGTTGTGGAAATGATTGGAAGAAAGCGTATTGCGGAATTCGCAAAACGTTCCGGTAATTTCATGGGTTGCATTAAACGGCGGAACGGGCCATTGGTAACTGATGGTATCCTGAGAAAAAGCAATAACGGTGAATCCCCAGAAAAAGAGGAGGAAAGTTTTCATATTTCTTAATAAAAATGATGGAATGATATAATGAAATGAAAATTTATTTCATCAGCAAGCTGATTGTTTCCCGAACAAACTTTGGATTATTGCAAATAATGCCGTCCACGCCGAGATCGAGCATGCGCTGAATATCTCTTCCTGTTTTTACGGCATAAACAAAAATTTTAAAACCATTGTGCTGCGTATCGTTCACCACTTCGCTGTTTAGTTGATAGCGGCTGCAGACAAATATTCCCGCCCCGGCGGTGGATAATAATTTTGAAGGAGATTTCCGAAAATGCGTCATAGGATTATAAATAACGCCGGTGGTTATCGTGTTGTCCAGTTCCGTTAATTCTTTTATCATGCTATGATTGAAGGAAGTGAAAAGCACGCGCGCAAGAACTTTTGCTTTCTTTACTTCCTGCAGCACAATTTCAACAGCGGAAAGAGTATCGGTGCTTTGAATATCCGGTTTAATTTCAATGTTAAAACGAGTTTCATTTTTAAAGGCTGCCAGAATATCGGCAAGAAGCGGAATCCGCTCGCGGTGAAATTTCGGAGAGAACCACGAACCGTTATCAACAGCGGTTAATTGTTCGGCAGTTTTTTCCTGCACGCTTCCTTTAGCGCCGGAAGTGCGCTGCAAATGTTTATCATGAAAGACCACGGGAATATTATCCGAAGAGAGACGGACATCTAATTCAAGCATATCCGCATCGGCATCGACGGCGCGCTGAAATGCAGCAAGAGAATTTTCCGGCGCTTCGTCGGAAAATCCTCTATGAGCAATAATCAATGGTATGGTATTCATGAAGAAAAATTTCGACAGCCGCAGCTAATTTTTTTTCTTTTGCAGCGCCGTCAACAAACGGAGGGTAATTTCATCAATCGTTCCCAATCCGTCAATGTTGGTTAATCGTCCGGTGGTTGTATAATATTGTTTCACCGGCTCGGTTGAAGTGTGATAAACGCTTAACCGTTTTTTCACTGTTTCGGGTTTATCATCGTCGCGCTGATAAATATTTCCGCCGCATTTAAAACATTTATCGCCGGCTTTAAATTTATCAATGCTGTAGTTGTAAATTTTACCGCACTTCACGCAGACATATCTGTCCGATAAACGGGAAATAATAACATCTTCCGGAACGATAAAATTAATAACGCGGTAATCATTAATATGCAAATCGCAGAGAATGATATTCAGCGCTTCGGCTTGGGCAACGGTTCTGGGAAAACCGTCCAGAATAAATCCGCTCTTACAACGGTCTGATGAAATAATGGCTTTAATCATTCCAATCATTACGTCGTCGGGAACAAGGTTTCCGCCGTCCATAAATTGTTTTGCTTTTACGCCGAGCGGTGTTTGGTTTTTAATATTTTCGCGGAGAATGTCTCCGGTAGAAATATGCGGAATGTGGTAAATGTGCGAGAGAATTTTTGCCTGTGTTCCTTTGCCGACACCGGGCGCGCCGTAGAGAATAATGTGCATTGGTCCGTAAAATATTTGAGAGTGAATAAAAAAGAAACAACTGAAGACAATCGTCTGACAGCGTGCTGCGCAGTTGTTTTATTTAGTGAATTAATTCTTCTTCTTTTGCCGCAAGCTGACCGCAGGCGGCATCAATATCAACACCGGCACTGTGCCGGATAAAAACGGGAACATTGTTTGCCCGAAGCTTTTTCCAAAATGTCTCGATTCCCTGCGGTGAAGCGCCGCGCAGTGTCGCGGAAATTCCATGAGGATTGGTGAACTCAATGGAATGAAAAGGAATAAGATTAACGCGGCATTCAAACCGGCGCGCTGCTTTTGTTAATAAGCGGACATCATTATCGGTATCATTCAGCCCGTCAAAAACAATATATTCAAACATGACGCTCTTTTTGGTTTTATGATAATAATATTCAAGCGCTGAAAGCAGATCTTCCACAGAATATTTTTTTGTAATTGGCATTATTCCTTCGCGCACGGCATTGTTCAGCGAATGGAGCGAAAGCGCCAGTTTCACTTTTCGGTCTTCATCCGCCATTTTCTTAATAAAGTTTGCATACCCGGCGGTTGAAATAGTAATTCGCCGCGGGCTGATGCCGATTCCTTTTTGGTCGGTCAACAGATCTATCGCTTTCATAACATTTTCATAATTCAGCATCGGCTCTCCCATTCCCATAAAAACAATATTGGTAATTCGTTTTTCGCTCTGCCGGCGTGAAGTAAAAAATTGATTGAGAATTTCTTCAGTCGTAAGATTTCTAAAAAATCCCATAGTGGCGGTAGCGCAGAATTTGCAATCCAGCGGGCAGCCGACCTGCGTAGAAACGCAGAGTGTCATTCGCTCTTCGGCATCAACGGCGGTTGAGCGGGGAGGAATAAGAACGGTTTCAATTTTTTTCCCGTCCGCAAGTTCAAAAAGAAATTTTGTTGTGCCGTCTGTTTTGGAAATCTGCCGGGAAGTAATCGGAAACAATTCTATGGAAGCTGATTCGCTCAGTTTTTTTCGGAAATCAACAGGAAGATTTGTCATTGCATCAAAATCGAAGACGGCGTGTTCATACACCCAGGAATAGAGCTGTGCGGCGCGAAACCGCGGTTCGTTAAGCGCCTTAACAAAATTCTGCAATTCAAGTAAACTTTTTCCGATGATTTTTTCTTTCATTACTAAAAATAGCCAAAATGAGGACGGCTTTCAAGAGAAGATTTAATTTTCAGCGGCGAAAGGAATTTTTATATTTTGTTTGCCACAAAGATGTTTTAAAAAGATAATTTCCCTCCATTATTCCATAGAAACTTTAATTGTCGTATATTACATCTCCGTCCGACAGCAGTCGGATTTCTTTTTTTGAAATTATTATGCCAAAAACAGTTTCCAAACGTAAAGCATTATTTTTGAATTCGTCCAAATCTCCGCTGATTATCAAAGGAGCAAGGGTTCATAATCTTAAAAATATTTCCGTTGAAATTCCGCGGAATAAATTTATTATTATCACCGGTGTCAGCGGTTCGGGAAAATCTTCGCTTGCCTTCGATACCATCTATGCGGAAGGTCAGCGGCGGTATGTTGAATCGCTTTCGGCGTACGCGCGCCAGTTTCTGGAACGAATGGACAAGCCGGATGTGGATGTTATCCAGGGAATGAGTCCCGCTATTGCGATTGAACAGAAAACGAACACGCGAAATCCCCGTTCAACCGTTGCCACGACCACAGAAATTTATGATTATCTGCGTCTGCTTTTTGCGCGCGTTGGAAAAACATATTGCACTCTCTGCGGAAGAGAAATAAAAAAAGATTCGGTGCAGAGCGTGGTGGAAAGAATGACGCAGGAACTCGACGGCGCAAAATTTTATATTATGTTTCCGCTTCGCGTTCATGAAGGAAAATCGGCAGCACAGGAAATTGAAACGATAAAGCAGCGGGGATTTTTCCGCTTTGTAGTGAACGACGACGTGATTGATGCGAATGAAACACCATTGAAGCCGAAATCAAAATATGATATTAAAATTCTTGTCGATCGTTTTATTTACCGCGCCGGCGATACTTCTTCGCTGAACCGCCTGGCAGATTCCATTCAAACGGCTTTTGTTGAAGGAGAAGGATATTGTTCTGTTTATGCTCTTGATACCAAAGAGACTCTTAATTTCAGCCAGCATTTTGAATGTCCCGTTGATAAAATCCGCTATGAAGAACCTGAGCCGCATCTTTTTTCTTTCAACAGTCCCATCGGCGCGTGTAAAAAATGCCAGGGCTTCGGCCGATCGGTCGGTCTGGATATGGATGCTGTTGTTCCCGATGCAGGATTAACTTTAAAAGAAGGAGCAATTCAGCCGTGGCGAACGCCTCGCTTTATGAATAATCTGCGCGACCTTGCCCGCATTGCTCATCTCGCCGGCGTACCGATGAATGTTCCGTTCAAAAATCTTACTCCCGAACAGTTGAATATTGTGATGAATGGTTATGGAAATGATTTTGACGGTATTAACGGATTTTTCAAAATGGTGGAACGAAAAGCGTATAAAATTCAATACCGCGTTCTGCTTTCCCGCTATCGCGGCTACACCACGTGTGATGAGTGCGGCGGAAGCCGTCTCCGTAAAGAAGCATTGAATATAAAAATTAACGGAAAAAATATCGGCGAAATTGTTTCAATGACTATTGAGCGGGCTGATGAATTTTTTACGAATGCAATGTTTTCTGATTATGAAAGAAAGATTGCAAAAAGAATTCTGGAAGAAATTCAAAAACGTCTCCGGTATCTGGTAGATGTCGGTGTCGGCTATTTAACCTTAGATCGTCTTTCGAACACGTTGTCCGGCGGGGAATCGCAGCGTATTAATCTTGCAACCTCCATCGGTTCGTCATTAGTCGGTTCTATTTATGTGCTGGATGAACCGAGTATTGGTCTGCATCCGCTGGATAATGACCGGCTGATTGCTATTCTCAAGCGTCTTCGCGATGTCGGCAATACGGTGCTTGTGGTTGAACACGATGCGGAAATGATGCAGTCTGCGGATTATATTTTGGATTTAGGACCGCAGGCAGGCGAGCACGGCGGCGAAGTGATGTTCTTCGGAACGTATTCTGAAATTCTTAAAGCGGAACAATCGCTTACCGGAAAATATTTATCAAAGAAACTTTCCATTCCGGTTCCGGCGAAACGAAGAAAAAAAGGAAAACATGCATTAACGGTGTTCAACGCTTTTCAGCATAATCTGCAGAATATTGATGTTGAAATTCCTCTCGGAATATTTGTCGGCGTTACCGGCGTAAGCGGTTCGGGAAAAAGCACCCTTGTTCATAATATTATCGGCGACGGTGTGAAGCGCCGTTTAAGCGGCTACACCGGAAGATTGAACGGCGTTCACGAAATCCGCGGTACAGAATTTCTTCAACAGGTAGAAATTGTCGATCAGTCTCCTATCGGCAGATCGCCCCGATCGAATCCCGTAACTTATCTCGGCGTGTTTGATGTCATCCGTGATCTTCTTTCAAAAACTCCGACGGCGAAGCTCCACGGCTATCAACCGGGATTTTTTTCATTCAATGTCCCCGGCGGAAGATGTGAAGTGTGCGAAGGGGACGGAATGCAAAAAGTTGAAATGCAGTTTATGGCGGATTTATATCTGCCGTGTGAAAGCTGTAAAGGAAAGCGGTATAAAAAAGAAACTCTGGAAGTAAAATTTCACGGAAAGAATGTTGATGATATTCTTTCACTGACCGTTGATGAGGCAATACTATTTTTTGATTCGTTCGCCGAAAGTAAAAAAGTTTCGGCAAAACTGCAGGTACTGCAGGATGTCGGTTTAGGATATCTGCATCTCGGCCAATCGGCAACAACGCTTTCCGGCGGCGAAGCGCAGCGCATGAAACTTGCTGCTCATTTAACGGAAAAGCGGGAAGGGCACACGCTTTTTATTTTTGACGAACCGACCACCGGTTTACATTTTGATGATATTGCAAAATTGTTGAAGTGTTTTTCCGCTCTGCTGGAATCCGGCAATTCGCTTCTTGTTATTGAGCACAATCTCGATGTAATAAAATGTGCCGATTATATTATTGATATGGGACCGGGAGGGGGAGAAAACGGCGGAAAAATTATTGCTTCCGGAACGCCCGAAGAACTGTCAAAAAATACAAAATCATATACCGGAGAATTTCTCAAGAGAATCCTTTAACAACGTTATGAAGAAAAAGAAAATTATTTCCGTTGTCGGCGCCAGACCGAACTTTATGAAAATTGCGCCGATCTACAAAGCGTTCAAAAATTATTCCGATGTTGAACATCGTCTCTGCCATACAGGACAGCACTATGACGAAAAAATGTCTAAAATATTTTTTGAAGAATTGGAACTGCCGAAGCCGGATTTCTATCTCGGTGTCAGCGCCGGCACAATGACTGAGCAGACGGCAAATATTATGATTGAATTTGAAAAAGTTATTCTCAGCGAAAAGCCGGATTTGGTGATTGTTGTCGGCGATGTTACTTCCACGATTGCCTGTAGTCTTGTTGCGCAGCGGCATGGAATTCCCAAAGCTCACGTTGAAGCCGGTCTCCGCAGTTTTGACCGCACCATGCCGGAAGAAATTAACCGCATTCTTACCGATTCGATTTCGGATTATCTTTTTGTTACCGAGCAGAGCGGCGTGGTGAATTTAAAAAATGAAGGAGTTCCGGAAGAAAAAATTTTCTTTACCGGCAACGTGATGATTGATTCGCTGATGCAGTATATTGAAAAGGCAAAGCATTCAACAATTTTGGAACAGCTGAAACTTCAGCCTCAACAATACACATTAGTAACGCTGCACCGCCCGCGGAATGTTGATTCCGTTGAAGAGCTAAAAAATATTGTTTCCATGCTCAATGCGCTGGCGAAAAAATCCAACATTGTTTTTCCCGTGCATCCGCGGACAAGAAAAAACTTAGAATCAGCGCAGCTTCTTCAGCAATTTGATGACGGAATAATTATCACCGAACCGATCGGCTATATTGATTTTCTTTCATTAATACAGCATGCGCTTCTTATTATTACCGACAGCGGCGGTATTCAGGAAGAGACAACATTTCTCGGCGTACAATGTCTTACTGCGCGGGATAATACCGAGCGCCCCAGCACCGTTGAACTCGGCACCAATCAGCTGATCGGAACAAATTGGGATTCAATTTATGATGCATCACTTCAGGTACTTTCAGGAAATAAAAAATCCGGCACAATCCCGGAATTGTGGGATGGGAAAGCGGCAGAAAGAATTGCAAAAATTTTACACCAAAAATTATTATATTAACAGCCGTTAAAAAGTACATTGAACAATTCAAAATAATAAAGGAATAACTTTGTGAAACAGCAGTTATTGCAAAAAATTGAAAATAAAAAACTCACTGTCGGTGTTGTCGGCTTAGGGTATGTCGGTCTTCCTTTGGTTTTGTGTTTCATTGAAAAAGGTTTTAAGGGAATCGGTTTTGATATTGATGGAGCTAAAGTACAGGCGCTTCAAAACAAGCAAACCTATATTAAACATATTCCGCAAGAACGAATTGCTTCTGCCGTAGAGTCTAAATTATTTGAGATCACAACGAATTTTTCAAAAATCTCCGAATGCGATGCGGTGCTGATTGCCGTTCCGACTCCGTTGAATAAAAACCGCGAACCGGAAATGATCTATATTACTTCAACCTGTGAAGCATTGTTTCCGCATCTTAAAAAAGGACAGGCAATAGTTTTGGAATCAACGACATACCCCGGAACAACGGATGAAGTAATGGTTCCGATTCTTGAAAAAAGCGGATTGAAAGCCAATGTAGATTTTTACGTCGGCTTCTCTCCCGAGCGAGAAGATCCGAACAATAAAGATTATCGCACCGAAACAATTCCCAAAGTTGTCGGCGCATCATCGCCGGAAGGACTGGAAGTGATTAATGCCGTCTATTCACAGATTGTGGTGAACACTGTTCCTGTCTCTTCCACAAAAGTTGCCGAGGCAACAAAGCTGATGGAAAATATTTTTCGTTCGGTCAATATTGCGTTGGTGAATGAACTTAAAGTAACCTTTATGAAAATGGGAATTAATATTTGGGAAGTTATTGACGCGGCAAAAACAAAACCATTCGGATTTATGCCGTTCTACCCCGGACCGGGATTAGGCGGGCATTGCATTCCCATTGATCCTTTTTATTTAACATGGAAAGCGCGGGAATTCGGCGTGACGACGAAATTTATTGAACTTGCCGGAGAAATTAATACTTCAATGCCGGAGTTTGTGGTGCATCGCGTTATGGAAGTGTTGAACATCTATGGAAAGCCGATGAAGAATTCCAAAATACTTATTCTCGGACTTGCCTATAAAGCCAATGTTGATGATATGCGGGAGTCTCCCACGTTTCATTTGTTTCACCTTCTGGAAGAAAAAGGGGCGCTGGTGGAATACAACGATCCGCATGTGCCGGTGATTACCCCGACCCGCGAACATGGGGAGTATACGGGAAAAAAATCGGTTCCGGTTTCCGGAAATTATGATCTGCTGTTAATTTCTACCGCGCATGATGAATATAAAACTATTGATTTTGTTCAATTTAATATTCCGGTTGTTGATACACGCAATCTGCTTCGCGGTTCCTCTCCGTTATTTCATAAAGCATAAAAGAGAAAATTATGAATGTTCCGCTGCTCGATCTTAAACAACAATATCTTTCGTTGAAAGCCGAACTTGACAGCGCATTGCTGCGTGTGGCAGAATCTCAGCATTTTATTCTCGGTCCTGAAGTGGAACGGATGGAACAGGAACTTGCAAACTATCTCGGCTGCAACTATGCACTCGGCGTTTCGTCGGGAACCGACGCGCTTCTTCTTGCATTAATGGCGCTCGATATTCGTCAGGGTGATGAAGTTATAGTTCCGACCTTTTCATTTTTTGCAACCGCCGGTGTTGTTGCACGGCTCAATGCCGTTCCGGTGTTTGTTGATGTGGATCCGGTAACGTTCAATATTGCTCCTAAAGATCTTGAAAAGAAAATTACCAAAAAGACGAAGGCAATTATTCCCGTTCACCTCTTCGGACAAAGCGCAGAGATGGATGAAGTAATAAGAATTGCCAAAGCGCACAATTTATATGTTGTGGAAGACGGCGCTCAGGCAATCGGCGCACAGTATAAAGACGGAAAAAAAGTCGGAAACTTCGGCGATATCGGATGCTTCTCATTTTTTCCGAGCAAGAATTTAGGTTGTTTCGGCGACGGCGGATTAGTTACAACGAATGATAATATGCTGGCAGAGAAACTTCGTATTCTTCGCGTGCACGGCGGTGAACCGAAGTATTACCATAAAATGATCGGCGGAAATTTTAGAATTGATGCTATTCAGGCAGCCGTATTGCGCGTTAAACTTCCGCATTTAGATGGTTGGTCGCAGAAAAGAAGAGATAATGCTTCGTTGTATCATTCATTATTTCTTGAACACAACTTAGCCGCTGAAGAAGGAAAGACGGAATTTGATAAAAAAAATAAAATTCTCCTGCCGAAAGCGGTTTACCAAAATTCCGGAACGAAAAATTATCACATTTATAATCAATATTGTCTTCGGGTTGAGCGGCGTGATGCGCTGCGCACGCATTTAGCAGAGAATAATATTTCCTCTGAAATTTATTATCCCGTGCCGTTTCACCGGCAGGAATGTTTTCAATATCTCAATCCGAAAGATTCGGAATTCCCTGATTCAAATTTCTCGGCAGAGCATATCATCGCGCTTCCAATCTATCCGGAATTAACCCGGGAACAGATTACGTACGTTGTAAAGACCATTGCAGATTTCTTTACGAAGAATGTATAGAAAAATGATATTGATCTTTTTTACGTAAATCCAAAAAGGGAAGCCTTCGGCAGGATAGATGAAAAGTTTTATTGAAAATCAGTTTGCTTCTTAATTTCTTTGCGTGAAAAAAAAGTATATTTTTTATGTGACAGGAAGTACATTTCGTTACCTTTGTCTTCCACCTTTTTGGAAGACTTCTGAAAATTGTTTATATTCTTTTCACAATAAAGGGGCCCTTAGCTCAGTTGGTTAGAGCAGCTGACTCATAATCAGCGGGTCGCTGGTTCAAGTCCGGCAGGGCCCACATTTTTTCATTCGGAGATTCTTCTTGAAAATTACAATTATCGGCATCGGTTACGTCGGATTGGTTACCGGAACCTGTTTTGCTGAAACAGGAAATAACGTTATTTGTGTAGATAATAATTCTAAAAAGCTTAAAAAACTTTGTAATAATGAAATAACAATCTACGAACCAGGGCTTGAAATACTTTTCCAGCGCAACATTCAGCAAAAAAGGCTGCAATTTACCGACGATCTTGCCTCAGCCGTAAACACATCGGAATTTATTTTTCTCTGCCTCCCAACTCCGCAGGGTGAAGACGGCTCTGCCGACTTAAAATATATTCTTGGCGTTACGGAAGAGATTGGAAAAATTTTGCAGCAAAGCAAAGATACCTCCCAAAAGATTATTATCAATAAAAGTACTGTTCCGGTCGGTACTTCTAAAAAAGTATTTGATACCATTAAGAAATACGGCGTCAAAAAATTTGATGTTGTTTCCAATCCGGAATTTCTGCGAGAAGGATTTGCGGTTGAAGATTTTATGAAGCCGGATAGAATTGTGATCGGCGCAAAATCAAAATATGCTGCTGAAAGAATGAAGGCGCTGTACGAGCCGTTTGTCCGCCAGGGGAATCCGATTATTGAAATGGATAATGCCAGCGCTGAAGTAACGAAGTATGCAGCAAATTCTTATTTAGCGATGCGTATTACCTATATGAATGAACTGGCGAATTTTTGTGAAAAAGTCGGTGCTGATGTCGATCTTATCCGGAAAGGGATGGGAGCTGATACGAGGATCGGAAAACGATTTCTCTTCCCGGGAATCGGTTACGGCGGTTCATGTTTTCCGAAAGATGTGAATGCATTAATTAAATCTTCACAGGATGCCCGATCCGAAATGCAGCTTCTTGCCGTTGTGGATAAAGTTAATAAACAACAGAAAGAAGTTCTCGTAAAAAAAGTGCTGAACTATTATCATCATAACATAAAAGGAAAACATTTTGCTGTCTGGGGATTGGCGTTTAAACCCAATACCGATGATATGCGTGAAGCTCCTTCAATTGTTATCATTAATAAATTATTGGAAGCGGGGGCTGTCGTAACGGCGTATGACCCGGCGGCAATGGAGACCTCTAAATTTTATTTGGATTCAAAAATTTCATTCAGTAAAAATGAGTATGATGCATTAAAGAATGCCGATGCGCTTTTGGTGCTGACGGAATGGAATGAATTTCGTAATCCCGATTTCTCCCGTATGGCCATGTTGATGAAGGAGCCGGTTATTTTTGACGGAAGAAATATTTTTGACCGTGAGAAGATGAAAGGATCCAAGTTTACATATTTTGGTATCGGAAGAAAACCGGTATTTAGCACTGAGATTAGTTCATCAGTCAATAATTGAAATCTTCACACTTCGACTGCGCTCTCTACGAGCCGTAGGCAGTGTGACTTTTTAAATTTGTAATTAATAATTCAAGCTTCGAGATATCTGAAAAATCTATGGTCAATGTCATTCCGAGGAGCGGAGCGACGAGGAATCTCGTTTTAAGATTAAAAGCAAAAGTAAGATTTCTCACACTCCCCTTTGGGCTTTGCTCTCTACGAGTCGTAGACGATATGATAGTTTGAAAATATTTTTTTAGATGCTTCAATGTATCATTGAGGTTTTCACACTTCGACTGCGCTCTCTACGAGCCGTAGGCAGTGTGACTTTTTAAATTCATAATTCATAATTGCTCTTTATGGTCAACTCTGTTGTAACCGGCGGTGCCGGATTTCTTGGTTCACATTTGTGTGAACGGCTGCTCAATGAAGGACATAAGGTTGTCTGTATGGATAATCTTATTACCGGATCGCTGAATAATATCGAACATCTCTTTCTTAACAAAAATTTTTTATTTATACAGTATGATGTAACCAATTATATCCATGTGCCGGGGGAGGTACAGTATGTGTGGCATTTCGCTTCTCCGGCAAGCCCGATCGATTATTTAAAACTTCCCATTCAAACTTTAAAAGTCGGTTCGCTCGGCACGCATAAAGCGCTCGGATTTACGAAGGCAAAAAATGCCCGCTTCCTTATCGCTTCAACATCGGAATGTTACGGCGATCCGGAAGTTCATCCGCAGGTGGAAGAATATTGGGGAAATGTGAATCCTGTGGGACCGCGCGGCGTGTATGATGAAGCAAAGCGTTTTGCCGAAGCGATGACCATGGCGTATCATCGATATCACGGCGTGCAGACCCGTATTGTTCGTATTTTCAACACCTACGGAGAAAGAATGAGAATAAATGACGGCAGAGCTATTCCGGCATTTGTTTCGCAGGCATTACGCGGTGAAGATGTTACGGTCTTCGGGGACGGCTCTCAAACGCGAAGCGTCTGTTATGTTTCGGATTTGATTGACGGAATTTATAAATTGATGATGTCTGATTACGTGATGCCTGTAAATATCGGGAATCCTGAAGAACTGACGATGCTGGAACTCGCAAAAGAAATTATTGCCCTAACGAACAGCAAAAGTAAAATTATTTATAAAGAACTGCCGGCCGATGATCCGAAGATTCGCCAGCCGGATATTACGAAAGCAAAAACTATTTTGAAGTGGGAGCCGAAAGTGAAGCGGGAAGAGGGATTGAAGAAAACGATTGAGTACTTTAGAACGAAGATTTAATGTGCCTACAAAATGACCGTAGAAGAAAAACAACAGACATTAGAAAAAATTTTTTGGGATTATAATTTTTCAGAAGAAGAATTAAAAAATCTTCTCCAAGGAAAAATTGCGCGTATCGGACATCTTGATAAAACAAAATTATATG
>JACFMZ010000170.1 GCA_019455105.1 Bacteroidota bacterium
CCGGAAAAAACATTTCCGGCAAGAATATCATTATTCAAGGAGTAGTTATGCCTACAAAATTTAAAAATGAACCGTTTACCGATTTTTCAAAGCCTGCCAATAAAAAGGGGATGGAAAAAGCTCTTAACAAAATTCGGAAGGAACTCGGGAAAGAACATCCGATTGTAATCGGCGGTGAAAAAATTACCACATCAGAAAAATTATATTCTTACAATCCGTCTAAACCGAGCGAAGTGATAGGAATTTTCCAGAAAGCCGATGCCAACCTTGCGGCAAAAGCCGTTGAATCTGCCGCCGAAACATTTGAAACGTGGAAGAATGTTCCCGCAAAAAAGCGCGCTGAGTATCTTTTTAAAGCGGCGAAGTTAATGCGAAAAAGAAAATTTGAATTTTCTGCAATGCTGACTTACGAAGTCGGCAAAACCTGGCCCGAAGCAGACGCTGATACTGCCGAAGCAATTGACTTTATGGAGTTTTACGGACGCGAAATGCTTCGCTATGCCGGCGAACAGCCCGTTACAAAAATTAAAGAAGAAAAAAATGAACTGCGCTACATTCCTCTCGGCGTCGGCGTTGTAGTTCCACCGTGGAATTTTGCGCTTGCCATTCTTGTCGGCATGACAACTGCCGCCGTGGTAACGGGAAACACCGTTGTTTTAAAACCTTCCAGCGATTCACCCGCCATTGGATACAAATTCTTTCAGTTAATGGAAGAGGTCGGATTACCGAAAGGCGTAATAAATTTTATTACCGGTCCCGGCGGCTCGGTCGGCGATACAATGGTTGCTCATCCGAAGACACGATTTATTTCCTTTACCGGTTCAAAGGAAGTCGGCATTCACATTAACGAAATTGCGGCAAAGGTTCACCCCGGACAAATATGGCTGAAACGTGTTGTTGCGGAAATGGGAGGGAAGGATGCAATTGTTATTGATAATGAAACCGATCTCGATTCCGCTGCACAGGCAACCGTTGCTTCGGCTTTTGGTTTTCAAGGGCAAAAATGTTCCGCTGCCTCGCGCGCAATAGTGGTGGAATCGGTGTATGATAAATTTGTTGAAAAGGTTGCCGCACGAACAAAAGCGTTAAAAGTCGGTATGCCGGAAGAGCAGACAAATTATATGGGTCCGGTAGTGAATAAAGGTTCCATGGAAAAAATTCTTGCCTATATTGAAAAAGGAATCAGCGAAGGAGGAAAGGTAGTTGCCGGCGGAAATCGAATCGGCAGTGACGGATATTTTATTGAACCGACCGTGATTGCAAATGTCGATCCGAACAGCACCATTGCGCAGGAAGAAATTTTCGGTCCGGTGCTTGCCGTTATTAAAGCAAAGAATTTTGATCATGCGTTGGAAATTGCCAACAATACGGAATTCGGACTTACCGGCGGCGTATGGACGAACAATAAAAAGAAGCAGGAGAAAGCGAAAAACGAATTCCATGTCGGCAATTTTTATATCAACAGAAAAATTACCGGCGCGCTTGTCGGCGTTCATCCTTTCGGCGGATTTAATATGAGCGGAACGGATTCCAAAGCCGGCGGAAGAGATTATTTGCTGTTGTTCTCGCAGGCGAAATCAATTTCACACAAAGTAAAATAAAATATTTAGCCACAGAGGGCACAGAGAATTTTTTGAAAAAGGTATTAAATGAAAGATGAACTAATAAAATTCTTTCAAAAGATAAAAAATAGTGAATTAATTCAGACACTTGGCGAAACTCAAGCAAAATCTGGAATTATTGAACCAATTTTAAGAATGTTGGGTTGGGATACGTCAATAATGAGTGATGAAGTTACTCTTGAATTTCCTGTAGAAGATGGTAGAATTGATTAGGTAACGTCCGTATCTTTGTGTAAAAAATAGGAGGTGCCGCTCCGGTTGAT
>JACFMZ010000064.1 GCA_019455105.1 Bacteroidota bacterium
TAACAAGTAATTTTTTACACGCCTCTTCCGTAATGCGTTTTGCTTCATCTTCCTGTGAAACGGCAATCGTCATCTCAATCGATTTTCCGATGCGTATCTGCTGCACTGCCTCTAATCCGAGAGTATGAACAGCCGATTCAACGGCTTTCCCCTGCACATCCAGTATAGACGGACGAAGGGTAATTATAATTTGTGCTTTATACATTTTCTTCTTTAATAGTTTCTATACATCGTAACTCGGCAATTCTTCCTGTTCGCAGGATTTAGCTTCGCTCTCATCATGACTTCTAAAATGCTGAATAACAGAACGAAGAATTCCATATACAACAAAAACAGCGAACAGATAAAATATTGCTTCCCCGCGAGTAAAGATTATGAGTATAATTCCGAAAAGGAATGAAATTGTTTTTACCGGATGTTTTTTTATTTCTTTACCTGAAAACTTCGGCATTGTATCATATTTAATCTTGCTGACCATAATCAGCGAAAGAACAATAACCGTCGGGGCAAGCATGGGTGCCGCAAGTCCTTCAAGATGATCACCACCGGTATGAAAGGTTAACACATACGAAACAACAGCAATGGCGCTCGACGGAATCGGAAGCCCGGTAAAATACTCTTTATCAAACCCGACCAGCTGCACATTAAACCGCGCCAGCCGGATTCCTCCCATAATCATCAGCAGCGAGCTGATAATAATACCGAACGTTCCGAACTGATAGAGATGAAGTTTATAGACTAAGAACGCCGGTGCCGCCCCGAACGAAACCACATCGGATAACGAATCAATTTCAACGCCAAATTTACTGCTCGATTTTGTCAGCCGCGCCATCACGCCGTCTAACGAATCAAAAATTCCGGCAAGAATAATAAACCAGCATGCTTCAATAAATTTTCCTTCACTGGAATGAACAATGGAAAGAAATCCGCTGAACATATTCAGCACGGTAAACAAGGTCGGAACAACAGCGCGTGTAATGCGAAAATTATTCACGCTCACTTAAACTCCGCAATAATAGTTTCGCCGGCGCTCGTTTTTTCATTAAGAGAAACTTTAATCGCTGCATTTTCAGGAACGTAAATATCTACGCGAGAGCCGAATTTAATCATTCCGAATCGCTTCCCTGCTTCAACGGAATCTTCAACGTTTACATTGGCAATAATTCTTCTGGCAATAAATCCAGCAATCTGCTTAAAAAACACCCTTCCTTTTGGGCTTTCAATACCGATATGAGTCTGTTCATTTTTCAATGATGCTTTATCTTCAAAGGCGGCAAAATATTCCCCCTTCACATATTGAAAATACTTCACAATTCCTGTTATAGGAATTCGATTGACATGAACATTAATCGGAGACATAAAAATTGAAACCATTACCGACGGTGATTTCATAAATTCTGTTTCATCCACCTTTTCTATCTTTATTACCGTTCCGTCAGCCGGAGAAATAATAAGCTTATCGTCGGCGGGCGTTACGCGTTCGGGATCTCGAAAAAAATTTAAGGTAAAGATAAAAAGTATCGAAGCCAGAGAGATGAGAATAACTCGGAGAATATGCTGCTCAATAAAAAAAAATGCGCCAAGCGCTACAAAAATACAAACTGCCGTGATAGTAAAAAAAACATCGTAGCCGTACTGTGTAATCACTACCGTAACCTTACCATGTTCAACAAGAATAGAAAAATGAATACCGGTGTTTCAAAAACTGAACTAACTTACCAAAAAAAGGGCGCAAAGTCAATCTTGCATTTTTACTCCACTTTTGCTATTATTGTATAGAACACAATGCCGCAGAGATTAAAAAAATATTCTATTAAGTTTTTCACTTTCCAGTCATCCCATAAAAAGGTTTTTTGAAATGTCCCGAAATTCTACTCGGGACATTTTTTTTGTACTATGAACGTAAGCGATTTCATAACAGCGTTTGAAAAAGTCGTTCCGCCGGCAATTGCCTGGAAAGGAGACAATGTTGGATTACAAATCGGAAAGCCGGAAAATAAAATTTCTTCAATTCTTCTTGCGCTCGATGTAACGCTCGAGGTTGTTCACGAAGCAATTGCAAAAAAAGCAAACCTCATCGTTACGCATCACCCGCTTCTCTTTCATCCGTTAAAAAGAATTTCACCGGACTCAAGAGCCGGCGCCATTGCAATGAAAATTATTGAACACAATATTTCACTCTATGCTGCCCATACAAATCTTGACAGCGTAAAAAATGGAGTGAATTTTGCTCTCGGAAAAAAACTCGGATTGAAAAATCTCGCTGTTCTTTCCCCCGTAAAAGAAAGCTTAACAAAAATAGCGGTCTTTGTTCCTCTCACCCATGTAGAAGCGGTTGCCGAAGCAATGCATTCTGCCGGCGCCGGAATGTTTTCAAAATACGATCTCTGCAGTTTTCGCACAAAAGGAACAGGGACATTTCGCGGAATGAACAACGCTTCGCCGTATATCGGAAAAGTTGGAATGACCGAAAAGGTTGAAGAAGCACGCATTGAAATGCTCTGCGAACATTGGAAGCTTTCTTCCGTACTGCGCGCAATGATAAAAGCACATCCGTATGAAGAAGTTGCTTACGATATTTATCCGCTGGAAAATATGAACAGCGAATACGGTCTCGGCGCGGTCGGAACTCTATCCAATGCGTTATCCGTAAACGAATTTCTGCGTTATATTTCCCACGTTCTAAAAACACCTTCATTGCGGTACACACCGGGAAACAAAAAAACAAAAATTAAAACCGTAGCGCTCTGCGGCGGTTCAGGAGCAGAATTTATTCCCAATGCGCTCGCTGCCGGTGCAGAGGCGTTTATTACGGCTGATTTGAAGTATCACACTTTTCAAGAATATGAAGACCGCATACTGCTGATTGATGCCGGCCATTTTGAAACTGAACACATTGTGCTCGATTCGCTGAGAAATATTATTCAACATATTGTCGGCAAAGCATGCACAATTTATAAAACGAAAAAAAATACAAACCCCGTACACTATTACACATCATAACGATGTAGGAGACAAGACCTTGGAAGAGACATTAAAATTGTTATATCAACTTCAAAAAATTGATAATAAACTCGACGACGTTAACGAATCAAAAGGCGATTTGCCGAATATTGTTGCTTCATTAGAAGAGCAGTTTTCTTCTCTAAACAATCAGATTGGAGCAAAGCGCGAATATATTGATTCTTTCGTTGCCTCCCGCAATAAGGCGGATGACGATGTTCAAAATTTTGAAGAGAAATTAAAGCGATATAAGGATCAGCAGTATAAAGTGCGCAGCAATAAAGAGTATGATGCCATTACAAAAGAAATTGAGACGACACAAGATTCCATAAAAACACTGACAAAACAGTTTGAAGATTTTGAAAATCAAATGTCCGTTGCAAAGAATGAACTTACCGAATTAGAAGCCAAACAAAAAGAAATTGAAGAAGCTTTAACGGAAAAGAAAAGCGAACTTGTAGAAGTTTCAAAGGCAACGGACGATGAAGAAGAAAAATACACCAAAGAACGAAAAAAAGTAACGGCGCATATTTCTGCTCAATACCTCTCTAAATATACAATGATCCGTGAACATCGCGGACGAGTAACCGTTGCCATTATTCGAAAAAATTCCTGCAGCGGATGCGGCAACAGAATTCCGCCCCAGCACATTATGGAAATTCGGAAGAACGAAAAACTTTATCTCTGTCAGCATTGCGGCAGAATTATTGTTTCCGATGAACTGGCACAACAAGTTGTTGTGGAATGATTCTCAATGTTTTTACAGACGGCGCTTCGCGCGGAAATCCCGGAGAAGCGGCAATCGGGGTCATTGGAATTTCTGAAGACGGAACAATTCTTTTTCAAGAACACAAATATTTAGGAACCGCCACAAACAATATTGCGGAATATTCGGCGCTGTTCTATGCTATTGAAAAACTTCAAAAAATCGATAGTCTATCGACATTTTCAGAGATTATCTTCCATACCGACAGTGAATTAATGGCGCGCCAGCTTACCGGAATCTATAAAGTTAAGGATGAAGAGCTGAAAAAAATGTTTATGAAAGTAAAGTCTTCTTTAGTATCTTTACCTATACAATATACTATTAAGCATATTCCGCGAGCACAGAATAAAAAAGCCGATTTGTTGGCAAATGAAGCATTAGATGCTCATCAAAAAAATAGTTAATTGAATTTTTGAAGTTTTTCTTTTTAATAAAGCTTATGAACGAAGTGTTTATCATCATTATGATGATTGCAGCCATTCTCTCGATAGAACGGCTGATTCAGAATTTTAATTCATCATCTATTCATTCTCAACCGATTGCGGGAAGTTCGCGCAAAACGCAATTCATATTTTTTGCGAAGGAACGCCAGGCAGTCGCTGTAATTATTCATTTAATTATGGAGGAAAGTCCGAACTCTTTTCCGAAACGTCTCTGACCTTTCGGAATGGACACAGTGCCGGATAACGTCCGGGGTTTCGGTTTTAAAGCCGAAATACGGAAAGTATCACAGAAAATATACCGTCCCGTTTTGGGATAAGGGTGAAAAGGTGCGGGATGCAATGAAGCGTCCTTAATGTAAGAGCGCACCGTGTTTCGAGTAATCGAAACAGTCCGCAAGGATAACGTTTCATACGTTACAAGATAAACCCCACTGAGAGCAAGACCAAATAAGTTCCGTTTGTGCTTCGGCACAAGAGAGATGTCCGCTCAATTCATTGTTATGAGACGGAATGG
This sequence comes from Bacteroidota bacterium, assembly GCA_019455105.1. Classification (GTDB taxonomy): domain Bacteria; phylum Bacteroidota; class Ignavibacteria; order UBA10030; family UBA8401; genus JACFMZ01. The sequence continues at coordinate 4,727 of JACFMZ010000064.1, forward strand.
GTAGGTCGCTGGAAATCTGCAGTAATGCAGATTCAAGAGAAATGGCTGCCGCTCCTTTGCGGAGAGACAGAATTCGGCTTATCGGCGTACTTCGCATAAATTGTACCGAACCTTGCAAAACGGTAAGAGAATGAAAGATGCATTCTTCACCTTGACAGTATTAAATACTGCCTCATTGGAGAAATGCATTGACAACACGTAAAGAATTCCGATGGAAGTTTTCCGAAGCTCCGCCGGAAGAACTCGCCAAAAAATTATCAGAGGAACTCACTCTACCCCTGCCGCTTGTTTCTGTTCTCGTCAACAGAGGCATTACTGATTTTGAACTTGCCCGGCAGTATTTTCGTCCTTCGCTGGAATACCTGCACGACCCATATTTAATGGACGGAATGTATCTTGCCGTAGAACGATTACTTGCTGCAAAATCTTCCGGTGAAAATATTCTTGTGTACGGAGATTATGATGTGGACGGCACGAACGGCGCCAGCATGCTCTACCTTTATTTTAAAGAGATAGGATGCAATGTTTCATTTTATATTCCCGACCGTCTCACGGAAGGTTACGGTATCTCGCAGGCAGGAGTAGAATTTGCAAAAGCCAACGGAATAAAACTTCTTGTTTCCATCGATTGCGGCATTACGGCGCTCGCCCAGGTGGAATATGCAAACCAACTCGGCATAGACGTTATTATCTGCGACCATCATGAGCCGACGGAAGAGATACCCAACGCTGTTGCTGTTCTTGATCCGCTTAAGCCGCAGTGTAAATATCCGTTCAAATCGTTATGCGGAACCGGCGTTGGATTTAAATTTGTTCAGGCAATTGCCCGCTCACTCGGCAGCGAATCTGCCGTTCAAAAATATTTAGACTTTGTCGCCTTAGCTACAACCGCGGATATTGTTTCTTTAGTTGATGAGAACCGCATTCTTACAAAAATTGGTATTGAACTTATTAATACTTCCCCCCGTCCTGGTATTCGCGCATTAATAGAAAATGCCGGATTAAAAGTCGGCAGTATTACCACCGGACAAATTGTTTTCGGCATAGCGCCGCGCATTAATGCCGTCGGCAGACTTGGTGATGCAAAACGGGCAGTAGAATTACTCGTCAGCGAAGACGCTCAATCGGCGTTTAATTTTGCTTTGGTGCTTGAACAAGAAAATAAAAACCGCCGGAAAATTGACGAAGGTGTTTTTGAAGAAGCACAGTCATTAGTAGAAAATTATTTTAAGGAATTCGGAGACGGACCGATTGTTTTGCATAATGAACAATGGCATCCCGGCGTCGTCGGCATTGTGGCTTCACGCATGGTAGAAAAATATTACCGCCCCGCCGTTATGATGACAACGATTGACGGCATTGCCAAAGGTTCCGCACGCAGTATTTCCGGAGTAAATATTCATCAGGCATTAAAACAGGTAGAAGACAAACTTCTACAGTTCGGCGGACATAAATACGCCGCCGGAGTAAGCGTTGATGTTGATCGAATAGGAGAATTCCGCGAAGCTTTTTCTTCTGCCATTAGAGAAATGCTGACCGATGAATTATTAACACCTGAACTGCATATTGATTCTGAAACTGATTTGGCGGAATTAACTCCGAAATTTTTACGTGTATTAAAACAATTTGCGCCGTTTGGACCGCAGAATATGAGACCGACCTTTTTAGCAAAAGATGTCCGTGTTACAACGCTTCCCCGTATTGTCGGAAAAAATCATTTACGGTTTAAAGTTTCCAAAAACGGCGTTACGTTTGATTGTATCGGGTTCGGACTCGGCGAATTGCTTGACTTAGTAAAAAATAAAATGAACTCCATTGATATCGTTTTTTCTATTGATGAGAGTGATTTTAATGGAATGGTCTTAACACAATTAAAACTTAAAGATATTAAGTGATTATCATCGGCGTTGATCCGGGAACATTAATTTCCGGGTACGGAATCATTGAACGGAAGAATACTTCGTTTGCTGTTCTTGATGTCGGCATTATTAAAAATTCTTCCGCCGAGTCAATGCCGCTGCGGCTGCGGAAAATTTATTCGTCGCTCAGCGCAGTCATTGAAACATTTCATCCCGATGAATTTGCCATTGAAACAGCGTTCTACCATAAGAACGCGCAGTCTGCGTTAAAGATTGGACAGGCGCGCGGAGTATCAATTCTTGCCGGGGTAAATTTTGAAGTTCCAATTACCGAATACTCGCCGCGTGAAGTAAAAAAAGCCGTTACCGGAAACGGCGCCGCTTCTAAAGAGCAGGTGCAGTATATGATAATGTCGATGTTGAATATTCTATCGAAGCCGAAACATTTCGATTCAACGGACGCGCTTGCCGTTGCGATGTGCCATGCGTTTAAGATTTCGGTTCCGCGCTCAAAATTCAAAAATTGGAAATCTTTTATTGAAGCAAACCCCGACCGTGTTCTCTCATTAAAACGCAATCGCAGACAATGATAACCTATTTAAACGGAATAGTAAAAAAGAAAGCGCCGACGGAACTTATTGTTGAAGTTCAGGGAATCGGCTATGCCGTAAATATTTCACTTTCCACCTACGAACTCATTCCCGAAATCAATCAACCGATTCACATTCTCACCTATGTGCAAATTCGTGAAGATGCTCATCTCTTGTACGGATTTGCAACAGAAAATGAGCGGGAAGTATTCAAGTTATTAATTTCTGTTTCAGGAATCGGTCCGCGGCTCGCGCAGACAATTCTTTCGGGAATGAAGCCGAATGATTTATTGCAGACAATTATCCAAGGCTCCGTTGCTTCGTTAACAGCAATTCCGGGCATTGGAAAAAAAACAGCAGAGCGCTTGATTGTTGAATTGAGAGATAAAGCTGGAAAGCTGGAACCAATTTCTGCAACCGAAAAATCACAGACACTTTCACTTCGCTCCGAAGCAGTTACAGCATTGATTTCTCTCGGCTTTTCAAGAGAAAAAGCAGAACAGGCAATTCGTTCAGTCCTTAATGAATCAAAAGAAAAAAATCTTTCGATTGAAGAGATAATTAAAGGTGCTTTAAAACTTTCCGGAAAATAATTTTTTCTTCTTCGAAGGAATTAGAGCTTTGCCGTTTTTAATCGTAACGAATTACTCAGCACGCTCACCGAACTCATTGCCATTGCTCCCGCTGCAATCATCGGATTCAAAATACCGAAAGCCGCCAGCGGAATGCCGACGACATTATAGATAAATGCCCAAAAAAGATTCTGTCTGATTGTACGAACCGTTGCTTTGGATAATTTTAACGCTGTTACTACTGCGCGGAGATCGTGGCGCATTAAGGTAATATCGGCGGTTTCCATTGCAATATCGGTTCCTGTTCCCATGGCAATACTAACATCAGCCTGAGCCAACGCCGGCGCATCGTTTATTCCGTCGCCGACCATTGCTGTTCGTTTCTTCTCTGCCTGTAAAACTTTCAGATGTTCAGCTTTTTCCTTCGGAGATACTCCGGCAGCAATGTTTTCAATTCCCGCTTTCTTCGCCATTGCCCTGGCTGTTGCCGGCGAATCTCCCGAGAGCATAAGAACATTCAATCCCATTTCTTTTAATGATGCAACGGCTTCTATTGAAGATTCTAACACAACATCCGCGACAGCAATAATTCCTTCAAGTTTTTTTTCAATCGCCACATAGATAACGGTCTTCCCTTCTTCCGAAAATTGATGAACGGCAGTATCGGCATGTTCACAATCAATCGACTGTTCTTCCATAATTTTTTTATTACCAAGAATAATATTTTTATTCTTCACAGCTCCGGTAATTCCGAATCCGGTGCTGGAATAAAATGATTGCACTTCCTGGAAATGAATTTCATTTTCTTTTGAATATTCTACTATCGCTGACGCCAGCGGATGTTCGGATTTTTTTTCAATGGAGCCGGCAAGAGTGAGAAGTTCTTTTTCATTTATTGTGCCTAATGAAATAATATCAGTAACGGTGGGTTTTCCGGCAGTAAGCGTTCCGGTTTTATCAAAGGCAATGGTATGCAGGCGCGAAGCGTGTTCCAAACTTTCCACGTTACGGTAGAGAATTCCCTGCGACGCTCCCTTCCCCATACCGACAATAATTGCCGTGGGAGTTGCCAACCCCAACGCACACGGACAGGCAATAATGAGAACGGCTATTCCGTGAATCATTGCTGAGCTGAATTCGACATGTTCAATAAACAACCAAGATATAAAAGTAAGAAGAGAAAGCACGATAACAACAGGAACAAAGACCGAAGAAATTTTATCGGCTAAAGTTTGAATCGGCGCTTTCGATCCTTGAGCTTCTTCTACCAAATGAATAATTTGCGAAAGAACGGTCTTCTGCCCCACTGCTGTTACGACAAACTCTATATTTCCATTATTGTTGATAGTTCCACCGATGACTTTATCATTTATTGATTTCTCTACCGGAAAACTTTCTCCTGTTATCATTGATTCATTAATTGATGTTGCACCGGAAACCACAACGCCGTCAATCGGAATTTTTTCTCCGGGACGCACAATAATTCTGTCGTTAACTTTCAATTCATCAATCGGAATTTCTCTCTCTCTGTCGTTTTCAAGTATTCGAGCAGATTTCGGCTGAAGCTGGAGGAGTTTTTTCATTGCATCAGCGGTACGCAGTTTTGCCCGCGCTTCAAGCGTTTTTCCCAAAAGAATTAATGCAATAATTGTTGAAGCCGTATCGAAATACACTTCATGCATGTGGTGCGGAAAAATATCAGGAAATAACGTAACCGCCGAACTGAACAAATACGCAACGCCCGTTCCGACCGCAACAAGCGTATTCATATCCGATTGAAAATGTTTTGCAATTTTCAACGCAACGGAAAAGAACCGCTTTCCCGGGATAAACATTACCACTGTTGTGGCAAGAAAGAGAAGCGTATTGAGATGCTGCATGGAAATCGGTTCGCGTTCAATCCACCAATCGGTCATGCTGAGCATACTAAAAAGCATAATGGGAATTCCAAGAATTACGGCGAGAAGAAAATCTTTCTTTAGTTTTCCATATTCTTCCAGTTTGCGTTGTTCAAATTCACTCTGCCCGGCATCTTCTACTGTTTTCATCGGCGGTATAATAATTTTATAGCCGGCTTCTTCAACTGCCTCAACAATCTCTTGTATCGGCGCATTGTTTCCATTAAACTGAATGGTTGCCTTTTCGGAAGCAAGATTTACCGACGCATTGGTTACGCCGGGAATCTTTTTAATTGCTTTTTCTACACGCGCAACGCAGCTTGCACAGGTCATTCCTTCTACCGGAAGCGCGATCGATTCTATTTTTTGTTCCATACGATTCTCAAAAAAACTTTTCCTTAGTCATGGTTCGCTCCTGTCTGCAACAAACAGGAAGTCGAATACCTAAAGCATCCCTTTGGAGCTATGCTTTATCTCAAATTAATACATTTCAATTTTTGAAATACGTTATTGAATTGATGTTACGGTGTATCCTGCTTCTTTAACGGCATTTTCAATAACGGAGGCAGAGACTTTTAATTCATCAACTTCAATATCTGCCTTCCCAATTTCAACGCTTTTTACGTTAACACCGGGAATTTTTGATAATTCTTTTTTTACTGCCATAGCGCAATGCCCGCAGGTCATACCGTCGATTTTTACAAGTTGAGTTTTCATAATTGCTTCTTCCTTTCTTTAGTTTTTACAAGAATAATATACCAACAAAAAGATTATTCTTGTTACAGATAAGGTATTTTTTTGTATAAAATTTTTTAAGACTCAATCAGCGTATTTTATCAATCGGAAGGCGGGAATTGACGGTCTGTTTTTTGAATTCCGAAGGAGTCAATCCAGTTATGCTTTTGAATTGGTTGGAGAGATGCTGCACGCTGCTGTATCCGAGCTGCAGGGATATTTCGGAAAGATTTTCGTCGCCGTATTTCAATAGCTCTTTTGCGCGCTCAATTCTTTGTAAAATAATATATTTTTCAATCGTAATATTTTCTACGGAGGAAAACAGCAGACTCAGTGAATGATAATCTTTGCCGATTTCTTCGGCAATAATCTTTGAATATTTTGTTTTAATGGAAACTTCCCGCTGGTCTTGCTGCACAAATTTAATAATCAACCGTTTTATTGCGTCAATGGTTTTTGCGCCGGAATCTTCAATTAACTCAAAGCCGTTTTCAAATAATATTTTCTTTATTCTTTCAATCTCCTTTTTATCGAGTGTTGCCGTTATTTCTGCTTCACCCAAATCGATACGGCGTATCGGGAAACCGGCATTTTCTAATTCTTCTTTCACCACACGAATGCACCGCTCGCACACCATATTTTTAATATAAATTTTTGAACTTTGAGATTTTAGCTTAACATTTTTTTTCATAAGTTTTATCCGGTTGTGTTTCTTTCAATGAATATAAGAATAGCCATTGATTAGCGCAAAATCTTTCAGTATGATTAATAAAAACGGAGATTCGCATGCGATATAAATTTTTCGTTGTCATTACATTTGTTTTTATTTCTTCATCATTTGCACAAATAACGGTTCTTACCGATTCTTTATTTTCACCTTCTATTAATGCTTATGAAAAAATTATGGTTGTATTACCGGATGGATATAATGCATCGCAGGAACGCTATCTCACCGTGTATTTACTGCACGGTTATGGAGGCGATTATACAAATTGGGTCAAGCTTACCGATCTGATGAGCAACCTGAAGGATTATCATTACATTGTTGTATGTCCGGATGCGAAAAACAGCTGGTACACAAATTCAACTGGTTTGAAAAATGCAAACTACGAAGATCTTATTATGAAAGATGTTATTCCGTTTGTTGATAAAAAATACCGCACGAAGCCGACAAAATTTAACAGGGCAATTGCCGGGCTTTCCATGGGGGGCTACGGTGCAGTGAAGTTCGGATTAAAATATCCAGGACAGTTTTTCTTTGCAGGAGGATTAAGTCCCGCCATTCAATTTCCTGCAGGAATTGAAGATACCGCTTCTTTTTTACTTCGCTCAAAAGAATCTATAAAAAGCATTACTGAGATGTTCGGCGAGAAGAGAAACGATAGCTGGAAAACTAATGACGTTTTTGATTTATTAAACTCTGCAAATCAAAAAACTCTCCCCTATTTTTATCTTTCGGTCGGTTCGCACGACGGAATTGTTGAAATAATTGATTTGACTCATCGCTTCGCTTCGGCGTTACGAAAGAAAGATGCAGCGTTTGAATTGCACGAAGTTCCCGGCGAACATTCATGGAAGTTATGGGACAACGAAATTAAAATAGTTCTCGAACGAATTGCGGAAATCAGCGGAAAGAAGCAGTAACACAGTGAAGAAAAAGACTCAGCCCAGCGCTATTGATTCATTATTACATGCAAATATTCGCCTTCTCGGAAACATTCTCGGTGAAGTTATTTTGGAGCAGGAAGGGGAAAAATTTTTTCTGTTGGAAGAATTTATCCGGCGGTCCACGAAGAACTATCGTAAAACACATCAGCGTAACATTAAAGAATCTCTTCAAAAAAAAATCGGCAGTCTCGATTTAGAATCAATAAAAAAACTCATTCGCGCATTTTCAATCTATTTTCAGATTGTGAATATTGCCGAACAGCATCACCGCATTCAACGGATGCGCATTCAAAAACAGAAAGGGAATAAATTCTTTCCGCACGGCTCGCTGCGTAAAACATTAGAATTTGCAAAAAAGAAAAAGGTAACGTCTGCAGAAATGCAGAAATTCTTTTCAACGCTCTTTCTTTCGCCTGTTTTTACGGCGCACCCGACCGAAGCCCTGCGCCGAACGATTCTCGGAAAACACTCACGTATTTGGAAAACATTGGAAAAATTTGATGCGGTGAATCTTTTACCGGAAGAACGTGAAGAACTGAAGCAGCATTTGAAACGGGATATCACCAGTATCTGGCAGACCGAAGAAACCCGCACCTACGATGTTACGCCGTTAGATGAAGTAACCAACGGCTTGTTTTATTTTCGCGATGTTCTTTTCGATGCCGTGCCAGCTTTTTATAAAGAACTCGAATCGGCGTTAACCGATACCTATCCGGAATTAGTAAAAAATATTTCGACGTTTGTTCACTTTGGTTCATGGATCGGAGGCGATCGCGACGGCAATCCTTATATTACTGCTGATGTTACATGGAATACTTTGAAGCGGCAATCCCACACAATTATTGATTATTATCTCAAATCGTTCGATGAACTTTATGTTGAACACAGCGAGTCAACAAAAATTACGGCAGTAAGTAAAGAATTGTTAGATTCCATTGAAGATGATTTGCAAAACGATAAAGAGCCACTTCCCCATTTTATTCGCAACAAGCAGGAAGTTTATCGCATAAAATTTGCGCTGATGTACCGCAAACTTCAGCGTTATAAAGCAAAACTTGAAGGTGATGTCCCTGCTGCAGAAAACAGTTATTCCTGCTGCAATGATTTTCTCCGCGACCTTTACATTATTGACAAAAGCTTACGGGCAAACAAAGGAACCGCGCTGGCGGACGGTATTCTTAAAAATTTGATTCGTAATGCGGAAACTTTCGGATTTCATCTAGCAACGCTTGATATTCGGCAACATAAAAATTTTCATACGAAAGCGGTAAGTGAAATTGCCGCAGGCAATACTATTCCCTATGCAACGTTCTCCAATGAAGAACGAATGACGTGGTTAACAGAACAGCTTCTTTCCGAAAAAACGATTCCCATTCATCATTCCGGGCTTTCAGAACAAACAAAAGAATTACTCAACACGTTTCAGGTGATAAAACGTTCGTTAACGGAAATTGATGCGCGGGCAATTCGTTCCTACGTTATCAGCATGACAGAATCTGCGGCGGATATTTTGGATGTTTTGTTGTTAATGAAATGTACCGAACTCTTTATTGTTTCAGAAAAATCGTGCCTTTCGTATTTGAATATCGTTCCGTTGTTCGAAACAATTTCAGATTTACGCGGCTCTCCCGCCGTTATGGAATCGCTGTATTCTAATTCTGCTTATAAAAAACATCTGGCGGCAAGGAATAATCATCAGGAAATTATGGTCGGTTATTCCGACAGCAGCAAAGACGGCGGCATTATTGCTTCCGGCTGGGAATTGTATAAAGCGCAGCGGGCATTAGCAAAATGCAGCGCCGCTCACAATATCGACTGGATGTTTTTTCACGGGCGCGGTGGAACGGTAGGACGAGGCGGCGGTCCGGAATTTCAGGCAATTATGGCGCTGAACGGATACTCGATGAACGGAAAAATTAAAATTACCGAACAAGGCGAAGTGATTTCGTTGAAATATTCTCACAAAGATATTGCCGTGAGAACTTTGGAGTTAACAACATCGGCAGTACTATTAAAACATTTTGACAAAACTAATCTGAGCAAAATTAAAGTGGTAAATCATCCGCAATGGCTTACGATGATGGAAGGAATTGCCGAGCGAAGCCGTGCCGGCTACCGTTCGGTAATTTACGATAACCCGAATTTAGTTCGGTATTATTTTCAGGCAACGCCTCTTAAAGAAATCACAAGAATGAAAATCGGTTCCCGCCCCGCACGAAGAGTGAACACTGAACGGATTGAAGACCTGCGGGCAATTCCGTGGGTCTTTGCCTGGATGCAGAGCCGTCATAACATTCCCGGATGGCTTGGAGTGGAAAGCAGTTTAAAGCCGGAAAGCCGTGCACGCCTTGCCGCATTAAAAACAATGTATCAACACTGGGGATTTTTCTCCACGCTGATTGATAATATTCAAATGATTATTGCCAAAGCGGATTTTGATATTGCAAAAAATTATGCGGGGTTAACGGAGCCGAAAGCGTTAGGCGAAGAAATTTATTCTCTTTTAAACTCAAAGTTTTCCGAGACAATTAATTGTTTATTAAAAATTACCGGCGAACAGGCGCCTCTCGGCAACAATCCGCTGTTGCAGCGTTCTATTGCGCTGCGTAATCCGTACGTTGACCCCTTAAGTTATATTCAGGTTGAATTATTAAAGCGTCTTCGAGTTAAAAATATTTCCGAAAACGAAATTCAAAACATTGAAGAGATAATTTTTCTCTGCATTAACGGTATTGCCGCAGGACTGCGAAACACAGGGTAAGCGCCGATTCTCAATAAAGTTATCGAAGAAGTGATTCCGCCAGTTTCGGCATTTGCTCGGAGGCAGTTCCCTGCAGTACTGAGAATCCGTTCAGTACTTCATACGCGGGCTTCGGATCGATAAAATATTTTTCTTTTGTATATCGAAATACTGAAAGAAGTCCCGCCGCCGGATACACTTGCGCCGAAGTTCCAATACCGATAAAAATATCAGCTTCTTTCTGTAACGAAAATAATTCGTTCTCCCGCATATCAACCGGTTCGCCGAACCAGACAACATCGGGGCGAAGCTGTAATGCACATTTCGGGCAGGTATCGCCGAGCTTTATCGGCTTAAATATTTGTGAAGAAAAATCACAAGCAGGAAAAAATTCGTCGAGAAATTGCAGAGAATAATGATGCTCGCATTTTTGGAAATCAATTCTGCCGTGGAGATGCCATACGGAAGTACAGCCCGCTCTTTCAAGAAGCGTGTCAATATTTTGAGTAATATTAATTACGGTAAAGTTTTTTTGCAGCATTGCAATTGCGTGATGTGCGGGATTCGGCTGTACTTCCTGTGCTTTATGAAAACGCATTGCGTAAAATTCGAGAACAAGTTGTTTATTTCTCCGCCATGCTTCAGGGGTAGCGACATCTTCAATGCGATGTTGTTCCCATACACCATCGGCATCACGAAACGTCGGAATTCCGCTTTCCGCCGAAAGCCCTGCCCCGCTGAAAATGACGATTGTTCTTTTCATAAAAAAGCCCGCTTCAAGGCGGGCGTTTACTATTGGTTGAAAATAATTTTATTGATTCAAACGATATAACACAATTCTATTATTTTCCGTATCACACACATACAATGTGTAATCAGTGCTGTTGGAACCGGAGACGGCTACACCGCCGGGATTCTTTAATTGTATTCCCGGAGTTAATGTGCCGAACGATTCAGTTTTTAATCTTCCGCGATTATTAAACTTCACCACACTGTCTCGCCCTGCATCCATATCATCAACAATAAAAATATCTCTCTTTATTCTGTCAATTCCAACGTTGACGGCATTCTTAAATCTATTCGGCGTAATAAAATCCGCACGCTGATTCGGATCGGAAGGATCAAACTTCGGCATCCAGCCGTCGAAATCGTTGGTGTGCGTGTACACCATCCAAATTGCAGAGTATTGAACACCTTCGGATTTTTGAGTAAGAATAAAATCTCCGCTGTTCGGAAATGTGGCTAAACCCGTGGGATGATTGATGAAGGAAATTCCATTACCGGCGCCGGACTGAAACTCTCCGAGAGGCGTAATTAAATTATCTTTCTTACCGGCAGGAGCATTTTCATTATGACGAAAACGAAGAACACGGGCATCCGGATCGACAACGCTGGAATTATCCGGACCATCTCGAGCAATAAGAAACTCATCGTTGACCATAACTCCAATACCGACAAAACGCCGTTTCGGGCGGGCAGGTTCTTTCCACACGGTATCGATTACCGCATTCTCTAAATGGTGAGCCGCAGCGACTAATTTAATTCTTAAGACAATCCCGATTGTATCATTCGTTGAAGGTTCAATAGTTTCGGCGCCGACAAGAAGATCGAGCCGGTTATCCTGCGCGAGAGCAATTGGATGAAGAATAAACCGGCTTGTGCTCATCACCTGTCCGGCAATATTTAACATCACCACGCGGTTGTTATAGGTGTCGGCAACATACAGAAGCTGGTCTAACCCGTACATAATGGTACGCGGCTTATTGAACATTCCGGACCATGAATCCTTTTCAATATAGGATGTATCGCCCATGGTTAAACTCATCTCTGCTTTGTACTCATCGGCTTTTTTATAGATAATGCCGATATCATATTTTTCTTGACAGGCAGAAAAGAAGAATAATGCAGCGAAAAATATTACTAAGGTATAACGCATTTTAATAAGTTACCATAATTGAAATTCTGTGAACACTGCCGAGATCATTAAAGTTTGAAAAAGCATAATCAACATTTGCTACGGTAATACCGAGAGGAATTCTTACTCCGGCACCGAAGGAAAAATCTTCTGCCGTTGAGATTGATTTGCCGAACACCGATTCACCAATTGTTCTTTTTATGCCGGCACGGAAGGAAAGCATTTTCATAAATTCATATTCAGCGCCGAGCCGGATATTTTCCGCATTATCATTCGGATGATTTAATTGAATTGATGCCGTCACACGATGGAGATCATCCTGATACGGTTCAAAAGCGTATCCTAATTTAAACATTGTCGGTGGCGAGAAATCTTGAAACGTAGAATATTTCGTTCCATTTCCTGCAGCTGCCGTTCCTTTCGGTAAAACATTATTTCCAAAATTTGTTACAACAACGGAAAATCTTGACGTTCCTAAGCCCATATAATAAAATGTTCCGAGATCGACAAGGATGGCATCGGTGTGTAATTCCGCAATGGTTTCCCGCACGTAACGAACCGTAGCGCCGAAACTAAATTGATCGGTCATTTTTCGCGAGTAAGTTATTCCGGCGGCAATATCACTATAATTAAAATAATAACCGGTGCCGGTCGGTTGAAATTCTGTTGTTACCTTCATCGGATCTGTTGCGAGGGAAATAAATGAGAGACCA
>JACFMZ010000065.1 GCA_019455105.1 Bacteroidota bacterium
AGGAAAATTTCAACGGTCGAACTTCCGATTGACGTTCAACTTCGACAATTGCACCGGTCAATTCTTTATCCACCCACTCAAAACGATTTTTTATCCACGATTTGAGATAGGAAATTTCCTTTTCATAGGTTCCACCAACATAGGCATTGGGCCAAACATATTGATTCAATACCGGCCATTTTATAAAATTTCTTTTTTGCGATTCATCCAGTAAAACAGTCATAGAATCAATCCACTCATTCACGGTTGCCAGTGAAAACTGATTTTTTCTCAAGGTAATCCAACGCGTTTTTAGTTCATTTATAAATGCCGGATCTTGATAGATTTTTTCCCACCAAAACGGAGGTAAAAATACTTCATTCTCTCCCCAATTTTTGAATGCATACTGCCAGCCGGAGGTTATTGATGTACTGTAATAATCGCAATTACCAAAACCGAGATTGAAATCCCACACCGGTCCAAAGAACATTTTTGTATTTTTAGTATCCTTATCTTTGTACATAAACGTACTCAACCGATACCCATCAACATTTTTTGTTAATTCGTTAATAATGCAATAATCAATTAATGAGGGAACATCAAGATATTTCCGATATCCGAGGAGTGAATCTGCATACGTAGAATTTTGCATAGCACCTTCAAACGTTAATATCCAGCTTTTAATATATGTTTTCTGAGCACCGGTAATATTCTCCGGTTTAGGATAATGATATTGATACATGACCTGACTTTTTGCACCCGGAAACGATTCATGAGGAGAAGGAAATCCGTCATTCCCACTGCCGTCAAGTTTATCAATTTTTAGAATATATCCTCCCGTCAACGCATCACCGGTTGAATCCGAAGATTCAAGCTTCGAAACATTCACACGGTTCTTATCTCGTTTTATTTTTTCAAACAACACATAGATGCCCATATATTCCTTATTTAAAACAAGTTCACAATATCGAGAACGAGTTGCATACCTTCCCATACTTCGCGCCAGCGAATAGGTCAGCGCATCACGCAACAATGATTTATCGTTGTACGGAGCAAAGAAAATCCAATCACTTTCAGAAGGAAACCCGAGAAGCGAGACTTTTAAATCTTCACCGGCAGTGTCGCGTGTTTCAAATCCATACTGTTTTTTGGGAAACATTTGCGACGACGAGCCGCGGATTTCGATGCCGGCTTTGCCGTTGTAATTATACACAGTGTCGGTAAGGGTATTTCGTTTTCCCTCACCGTTATAGATAATTTTCAAATCAACGTTAATTTTCGGTTCGTCAACAATCTTCTGTCCGTTGGTGTTAATAACGATAATGGGCAAGTTGGATGAGGTAAAAGTTTGGGCGCGCAAAGAAAAAACAGCAAGCTGGATTGCAAATAGTATGCGTAAAGAATTTTTCATGATGTTGCGTAGTTATTGTTGTATTCCATTTTATATTTAGCGGTGGAACTGTTTTTGTCCCGTCGCAATTTAGATTCAAATGAGTTTTAGGTATGCCCCTGTGCACGAAACATCTTCCACAATTATTGTAAATATTGCTTCGTCCGCCAAAGACGAACGGCTACCGTACGTCTTTTAACCCCAACGCTCTAATATATCCTTCATTCGGCGCGCAGTTTTTGAATTTGCAATTTTCTAAATAATCGGCAAATGCTTTTTTAATCACCGCAGTTGATGGGCGTGCTTTGCGAATATCTTCATACGTTGTGCGAGGGTTGTTGGCGAACGTAATAATCGAATCCCACTCTGCCGTCCGTTTAACGAAAACTACATTGCTTTTCGCATCCATTTTTTTGTAGGGCCAAAAGCACCAGCCGAAATTATTTTTCTCGTTTAAGCGCCGCCACCCGCCGATCCATTCATCGCTGTTTTCACCCGATTCTCCCATCCAGATCGGCACATTATATTTTTTGGAGAAGTCCGCGTATTCCTGCACCATTGCCTGCGTTGTATCGCACCAGTATTTGTGAAACGTGTACACGGTTTTAGCATCGAACGGCGGACCGAAAATAGAAAAATTATTATTCCATTGCGCGCCGCCGAGAAAAACAATATGGTTGGGATCAACTTCGCGCACAGCGGCAACAAGTCTTTTATAGAGCGGTTCGAGTTTGTCATTAAACTGCTATTTATTAAAGTATGTTGCAATCGGTTCGTTCAGAAAATCGTAGCCGATGACAATTGTCTTATTCGCGTAGCGTTTTGCAATTTCCTTCCAGATATCAATTGTTAATTGCTGGGCTTCGTCACTTTCAAAGAGAAATGGATAACCGAAACTGTCATCAATATTGTCGCCTGTTTGTCCGCCCGGCGCACAGTGCATATCGAGAATGACATAAAGATTTTCTTCTTTGCACCATTGAATAACGCGGTCGAGCATTTCAAATCCTACGCCGCCGATTGTTGTTTCCTGATCTTCGGAAACAAACAGCCGGTAATTAAACGGCACACGGACGGAATTCAATCCGAGTTTTTTAATGTAGGCAATGTCTTCTTTAGTGATGTAATTGTCGCGGTATTGTTTCCAAAATTTTTTTGTTTCTTCGGGACCAAGCAATTGTGTAAATGTTTCATTAATTCGTTGCGGCGAATTGGCATGGATAAATTTGAACATATATCCTTCCGGCACAAGCCAGTTGCCGAGATTAATGCCGCGCAGTAAAATAGGTTTCCCTTCCGGTGTAATAATATTTTGCCCGTGTGTTTTTATAAAACCGGACTGCTGCGACAATAATACCGGGGCAAAACATATAAAGAGTAAGATGTTTTTCATGAGGGTAGTTGATGTAATAATGTTGATGCGATGAGAAGAACAATTATCAACTGCAGGAAGTAATTATTATTTTATGATTTTACCTTTCACTTTTCGGACGCTGATAGACGCGTACATAATCGACAATCATTTTTTGCGGAAAGATTGTTGTTACATCCGGATTTCCGGGCCAATTACCGCCGACGGCAACATTCAAGATTATATGAAATTCTTTATCAAACGGCTGTCCGTGAGCAGTAGAAAAATACTGTGTGCTGTCAACATACCATTGAATGCCGGAAGGATCCCACGCCGCAATAAATGTATGATAGTGTTCAACAAAATTATCCGATTGCGGAAGCGAAAAATTTCCTCCTGATTGTAAATGATTATTGGAACTTCCCGAATAGTGAATTGTTCCGTACACTTTTCTAAAATTATCTCCGAGCATTTCCATAATATCAATTTCGCCGCTGGCGGGCCAGCCGCCGTATTCGGAATTCGTCGGCATCATCCAAATGGCGGGCCAAATTCCTTTTCCGTACGGAAGTTTTGCGCGAATAACAAACATTCCGTATTTCCAATCTCCTTTGTGGGCGGTATTCAGTCTGGCAGAAGTATACGCCCTTTCGCCGTAGTTTTCTTCTTTTGCTTCAATAATAAGGTTGCCGTTTTCGATATAAGAATTTTCTTTTCGGTCGGTATAATATTCCAGTTCGTTATTTCCCCAGCCGCTTCCACCGGTCTGATAATTCCATTTTGTACGATCAATACTTTCCTCATTAAATTCATCATTCCACACAAGGTCCCATCCGGGAATCTGAATGGATGAATCAGCCGGCGGAGGAGTTTTTATTTTATCAGCCGTTTCAACTCCGTTCGATTTACAATTGGCGAAAAAAAGCATGAAAATGAATGCCACAAATAAGTTCATCGCCGTTCGAGATATATTTTTCTTCATTCAGAATTTAACCGTAAAAAAATTAAAAGACTTACAAGCCGGTCTACAAGAAAATTATCTTCATGCAGCTTTCAGGTTATGCTTATGACCTTTCCAACCGTAGTAAACGATATAGAGATAGCAGAGTGCCGGAAGAAAAAATGCATGTTGAATTCCAAACGAATCTGCCAGCGCTCCCTGTGCAAGCGGAATCACGGCGCCGCCGACAATTGCCATAATTAAAATGCTGGAACCTTGACTGGTTAATTTTCCAAGTCCGTCAATGCCGAGCGTAAATATTGTGGGGAACATGATTGAATTAAATAAGCCGACCGCAAGAATTGTCCACATCGCCGCGCCGCCCGAAAGAAAAATTGTCGCAAGTACCAATAGAGAGGCAATAAATGCGAAGAGAGCAAGCAGCTTTCCGGCGTTAATTTTTTGCAGCAACGCGGAACCAACAAATCTTCCCACCATTGCGCCTCCCCAATAATACGAAACAAAACCGGCAGCCGCAGTTTCTTTTAATCCCGCAATATCCGGCTGACCCATAAAGTTCACCAGAAAACTGCCGATAGAAACTTCCGCGCCGACATAAACAAAAATTGCTGCCGCTCCGAGAACAAGATGTTTATGTTTTAACGCATCAGAAAGTTTTCCGGCTTTTGCATGATGATCTTCAACATCGGCAATAACGGGAAGTTTGAACTTCGCCATAACAACGGCAAGCACAATAAGCGCAATTGCCAAAGCGACATACGGCATCTGCACCGATGATGCTTCCGCTAAACGATATGCTTCCAGCGCTTCGGGAGAAAGTTTGTGCATTTCATCCGCACTGAGCATTGTTGAGGTAAGAATGAAGAGTCCACCGAAGTACGGCGCTATTGTTGTTCCCAGCGAATTAAATGCCTGTGTTAAATTTAAACGGCTCGAAGCGGTTTCCGGTTTTCCGAGAACGGCAACATACGGATTTGCCGCAACCTGCAATAAGGTAATTCCGGATGCAAGAACAAACAACGCTGTAAGAAAAAGCGGATACGACGGAACGCTTGCCGCCGGATAAAATAACAATGTGCCGGCGCCGGAAGTCAGCAGTCCGATGACAATGCCTTTCTGATAACCGACAGCGGAAATAATTTTTCCCGAAGGAAGAGACATAATAAAATACGCGGTAAAAAAAGTGAACTGAATTAACATCACCTGCGTATAGTTCAAATCAAAAACAGATTTTAAATGCGGAACAAGAATATCGTTTAAGCAGGTAATAAATCCCCACATAAAGAAGAGCATGGTAACCACTGCCAGCGGAGCTTTAAAGTTACCTCTCTGCGAAGCATCAATGTGAGATTCAGTTGAAGAAGAGACAGAAGCCATAAATGTGCTTTCGTTTAATGATATAATAATTGAGTTCTACAATAAATGTAAGAATTTTTCTCTACAAAAATATTTTAATTGCACCGTCGTTTAAGTTTTTAACGGCAAAATATTTTTTAAGAGTGGTATTCAGACAGATCTATTTATATGTTAATCCAAATCCGAACGGAAAGAGCGGATCATAATTTTTATCGCCGATATTAATCGGAATCTGATCCATAGATTTGGGCCATGAATGCGGCAGTTTTCCTGTCGGTACATAATCTCCGAACAGAACATCGGCAACACCCTGCCCTTCGCTTCCGGGAAGCCATGCAGCAATAAAGGCATCACTGTTTTGCAACGATGAATTAATAATCATCGGTCTGCCGGAAAGCAACAATACAACAACGGAAATGCCCTTCGCTTTAATTTTTTCAATAAGAGCCGCATCTTCTTTTGAGAGCGACAAATCTTTTCTGTCGCCGAACATTTCTGCATATGGTTTTTCACCGACAACAACAATCGCCACTCCGCTGCTGTCTGCAATACTGCCGTCGGCAGAATAAAGAACCTCAGTTTCTTTTGAAACGGTATTTTTAATTCCTTGAAGAATTGTTGTTCCGCCGGCAACAATATTCCCTTCTGAACCCTGCCATGCTATAGTCCATCCGCCGCATTGTATGCCGATATCGTTTGCTCCTTTTCCTGCAACAAATATTTTATTGATCTTTTTAGAAAGCGGAAGAATATTTCTTTCATTTTTTAATAAAACCAACGACTGGCGAACGACATCTCGCGCAACGAAGCGGTGTTCGGCTGAACCGACTTCTTTCAACAGCGTGCGGTCTACTGTTAGAGAGTTTTCGAGTTTCATCTGAATTTTTACGGTAAGAATTCTTCGTACAGCATCATCAATACGGCTCATAGGAATTCGCTTTTTGTTCACGAGTTTTTTTAGCAATGTTATGTATTCTACATAATTATTGCGCTGTCCTCGTCCGTTCGGAATCATTGCCATATCAAGACCGGCATTAATAGTTTGTTCAATGGCGTATTCAAATTTCGGCGAAAGCTGGTCAATCCCTGCCCAGTCGGAAACAAGGAACCCTTTAAAGCCAAGTTCATTTTTTAAAACATCCGTCAGCAAATATTTACTGCCGTGTAATTTATTTCCATTCCAACTGCTGTAAGAAGGCATAACGGTTAAAGCACCGCCGTGAATGGTTTCAACATAACCGGGAAGATGAATGGCGCGTAATGTTGCCTCATCGACTTCCGTATTTCCCTGATCTTTTCCGTTTGTTGTTCCGCCGTCACCGACATAATGTTTTACGCAGGCGAGATTTAAACTCTGTCCGTTAAGTTCACTCCCTTGGATTCCTTTTACATACGCAGCTCCGAGTTCTTTTACCAAATTAGGGTCTTCGCCAAAACTTTCGAACGTCCTTCCCCAGCGTTCATCCCGGGCAACCGCAACACACGGAGAAAAATCCCATTGAATGCCGGTGCCGCGAATTTCTTTCCCGGTAATCATGGCAACTTTTTCCACAAGCGCCGGATTCCGTGTCGCTCCTAACCCGATGTTATGCGGAAAGATGGTTGCATTGGTTACGTTATTATGCCCGTGAACTCCGTCTATTCCAAAGAGCAGAGGAATTTTCAATCTTGTTTTTTGAGAAAGTGCCTGAAGCGAATCATACAGATCCGCCCAGCCCTTGGCGGTAAGATCGTTAATTTCAGTATTTCCGCCCCACAAAATTGAGCCGATTGAAAAAGTAACAGCATCCGCCGGGTGTTGTTTCAATGCGTCGTAATCGACTTGTGTCATTTGACCTATTTTTTCATCAAGAGTCATTTTCTTTAAAATGGCATCAACCTTTTTTTCTATTGACGTTTTTTGTGCAGGCAAACACGCCGTAGCAACAACAATGAGGAGAAATATATTCAAGAATTTCATGAGCATCCTTTTGAGCATATTAGTTTATTAAATTGAATTTTCTATTTCGTTATAATACATTTTCGTATTGTTATATTATTTCCGCTTCGAACGGAATAAAAATACATCCCTGAAGCGCAAAGCGTACCGTTTTTTTCTTCGCCGTTCCAATAAAAATTATTTTTCCCCTGCGTAAGAACTCCGAGCGAATATTCACTTACCATTCTTCCGAGAACATCATAAATACCAACGGTAACATATTCATCACGCGGAAGCGTAAAGGCAATATTTGCTCCGCCGTTAAACGGATTTGGATAATTTTGTTCAACATTCCATTTATCGGGTGCGAAATTAGTTTTTTTTTCATTCAGCGATGTTGAGGTTTGATAAATCTGAATTCCGTTTACAACAGCATTATCTATTGTTGCGGTAAAATGAATATCAAGAATGCCGTCCGTTACCAACACATTGGAAACGGCTTTCTGATACTGCTTTGCATAACCGATTTTTGAATAGAGATCTAAATTCGCTTCAACAGTACTGTCTTCTATATCGATACTAAAAATTCGTTTCCCGGCAGATGTAAAATAATTTTCCGCCATCATTAAAATTACCGTATAGGTTCCGTTCGGTACACGAATACGGTATTTAACAGAACCATTTAATTCAGAATTATATACGGCAGAATTAATAGCACCCGAAATGGAATTAGTATTTTGATAGAACGTGCCGTCCAAACACCCATATTCAACAGCCGGACTCCAGTATTGATCCGGAAGATATTCTTTGTACGCAGCACCGCCGCAGTTAATTTTTATCGGAAACGAGAGCGGTTTCGATTTTGTAATGGTAACATTGACCGGCGTATTCACATTGGCCGGAGAGAACCGGTCTTTAACATTAAGAATAACAAGATTCGAAAGAGTCTCGGGCTTATAATTTGCTACCGTTAATTTTATACGTTTTTGATCATTCAGCAATTCCGCCTGCGTAATAGTATTTCCTGTTAATGTATAATTTGAAATTGTAACGGCAGAGATACTATCCACTTCTTCGGTAAATTCCACAATTACACCGTTAGGCTCCGCACGCGCAGCAACCACTGAAGGACCGGTATTATCAAGATATCCGACAGCACTTTCCTTTGTTAAACACAGAATCAGCTTACCGTCCTTAAACACTGCATTGCTTTGAACAAAATCACAATTATTCCCTCCGAAAGTATGAGTGGATTTTTCCCAGCGTGATTGATCCCATGAATCAAAATCATCTTTCCATTGCAGCGTAAAATTATTATCCGTTCCGGAAGTTCCGCTTCCAGGCGTGTAGGTTGAATAGCTTACCCAATCATAATAGGCGAATGCGGGCAGAACATTTTCATTCCAATCGCCCGCCCAATTTGCATATGTCGGGTTCCAGACATTCATCATAATTTTCTGCGGAAGATTTAATCCTTCGATGTGCGGACCGGTTGCACGGTACACTTCGCGGCCGTCAACAAACCAGGCAACGTAAGCCGGCGTCCATTCAAACGCATAGGTATGGTAATCTAACGCAGGGTTGAACGGTGTCCGATAATGACTGACGTGATTTACCTGTCCGCGTGTAATAGGATTAAACTGCACATCGTCGCTGTATCTGCCGAGAATTTCAATATCAATTTCATTCCAATCATCAATGGAAGAAATTTCATGGTAGGTAAAAAACGATGATAACATTCCTTGGCGCTGGGCGGATTTCATGCGAACTTCAAATCTGCCGTAGGTAAACGCCTCTTTCGTACGATATTCCGCTCCTTTATAATTTTTTCCTATGAGCAACGACGAAGTAAAAAGAAGAATGAGAAAAAAGTTTTTCATACCATTTGTTATTTCAGTAAAATCATTTTTCGCAATGCCGTAAAATTTCCTGCATGAAACCGGCAGAAATAAATTCCGCTGGAAAGATTTTGAGGGTTCCATTGACGCTGGTAAGTACCGGCTTCAAGATGTTCGTGTACCAATGTTTCAACTTCTTTCCCCAGAAGATCAAACACTTTTACCGTAACCTTCTCCGCCTGCGGAAGTGCAAAGGTTATTGTGGTTGATGGATTAAACGGATTCGGAAAATTCTGATGAAGCGAAAATTCAGACGGAATGATTTTTTCGTTTGTGCGCTCCACGGTTGTAATGTATTCGCTGTGCGGCGCATACAATTTGTACATATTTTTCACTCGAGTCATTACCGGCTTAGCATCAAGGCGGTTCATCTGCATCAATCCCATACTTTGAAATCCGCCGGAGCTTTGCGCCGTATACCAATCAAATATGCACCACCAGGTTATACCGGCAAGAAATCCGAAATGGTTATAGGCGCCGGTTTCGGTAATGGGCAGGCGTGTTTTAAATGCCAGAAACACTGAATCGAATGTTTGATTCTGTTCGGCATAATGGGTGCGCGTTTCACCAGACCAGTAGCCGAATTCTGTATTAAAAATCGGTTTGTCCGGAAAGAAATCATGAGTATCCACAAGAAAATATTTTGTTCCAAAATAATCTCCAACTCCCCATGGATCGTAAAAAATTCCGAAATACATTGTCCAGCCGGCAACATCGGTATATTTTTGAGACTGGTCGTATGCGCCGGGACGATCGGCGGCGGCAGATTGTGTTATTAACCGGCCATCTGGATACTTCGTATCCAGTTCCGTCTGAACGTTCTGAAAAAATGTTGACCGGCCGGCAACATCTTTACATTCATTACTCAAGCTCCAAAGACCGATAGAGGGCCTGTTGTAATCTCGAAACGCCATCTCACGAAACATTTGCAAATGAATCTGACGCTGATAGTTTTGTATTGCCCATGCCGATGCAACATCAAACCACCAAACGGGAATTTCTTCCATAATAACCAAACCTAATCGATCGGCAATTAAATAGGTGTACGGATGATTTGGATAATGACCGGAACGTAGGTAATTGGCATTAACACTTTTTACCAATTGTAAATCATTATAGATAACATTTTTTGGAAGACTCCTTCCGTAATCAGGATGATCTTCATGTCGGGCAACACCGTGCAGAAAAATTTCTTTTCCATTGAAAAGAATGCGGTCTCCCTTTATAGAAATGGTGCGAATACCGAATTGAGTTGAAAACTCGTCTTTCGTTTCACCTTCCTGCGAAAGAGTAATTTTCATGATATACAAATTCGGATGATTCGGCGACCATAATTGCGGATTGACAACCGTAATAGCTGGCTGCCACACGGCAAGCGAATCAGCCGGAATAGAAAGAGAGAACAAAGCACTTCCTTCTATTACCGTCTCTTCTCCGGCAAGTTCCGCAGAAATTTCTTTTGTTAACGAGACAGAATCAGTTTTGGCTTTGAAAACTTGAATTTTTACGTCAACATTTTGTTGCGAGTGGGTAGTATTGGTTAACACAACGGTTGTTTTTAGCAAACCGTTAATATTTTGTGGAACAACATCGGCGCGCACAACGGAAATTTTTTCACTAAATTCCAAATACACATCGTGAATAATTCCGGCATAATTAAACCAGTCGCACAGGTAATACGGAACAATATCCTGCCGCGTTCCCCATGGAATATTGTCAACTCGTACTGCAAGTACATTAGCGCTATCGAATCGAATTGCCGATGAAACATCAAAGGCAAACGGAGTGTAACCGCCTTCATGCCAGCCGAGATATTTTCCATTCAGCCAAACATCTGCCGTATAATTCACGGCATAAAAAATTAGTTTGGTAAATTTTTGCTGAAGAGAATCCGGAACGGAAAATTTTGTGCGGTACCAAACTCCGTCTTCATACCGCTCGGGAACTTTTTCATATCCTCGTAATGTGTTTTCAACTCCCGGAATTGTTTGTTGACTCCACGCGCCGTCGTTAAAATATTGAGATTCTCTTCCCGACGCTTCGCTGAGTATCTGCACAAGTCCGGCAGAATCCCGTTTCACCATGGACGTGGAATGGTTTGCAGAGAAGCGTTGTTTCTTCCAAGCGCCTGCCAGCGAAATTACTGTCCGCGGCTGCTTTTCAAACGAAGGAACGGCCATTCCGTTTTGAAACGGAAGCGTGATGCCGTCCAATGTTGTCAGTTTTAAAGAAGCTTCCAGCGTTCCGATTTGTGCATGAGAAATTGAAACAACAAAGAAGAGAGAAAGAAAAAAGATTTTTTTCATACGTAGAGAAATCTTTTAGATTAAAAGATGATCCCAATATTAAATTTTTGAATATTTTTCAACCTTCCGAAATCTTGATACGCATAGTTGAAAGCAAATTGAAGATTGCCGACGACGGCCTGTTTTACTCCTAAACCAAACGTCATCCCTTCTTCAGAACCTGCCAGCAAAAACGATTTATATCCGGCACGAAGTGCAAGGAAATCATTAAACACATATTCTGCACCGGCATCAATACTTTCGTAATTATCGCTCGGATGGGTTGCATCAAAGGCAAGCGTTAATGTATTTATTTCACTGCGAAGAATCTGATAGGCAATGCCGACTCTAAAATTTAACGGGAGCGCCCATTCTTCGGTATACAGCCGCGCAGGAATTTTTCCGTTATTGCCTGAGCCTTCCGGATCGGGATCATAAAATACATCAGCCGTACTTCCGGCAAGCTGCATTTTCGAGCCAAAATTTGAAATAGACATTGCCAGAACTGCATCATCGAACGGCGTTACATATTTCACACCGATATCAATTGCAGCGGCACTGGCGTTCATTCTCCAAATTTTTTGATAAATAAATTTAGGATTGAAGCCGATGGAAAATTTATCGGTAAGTTTTAAAGCATAGGCAACGCTGAAAGCAACATCGGAGACACTGAATGTTTCTCCCGTGCCGTCCGGGTAATCAACCGTAGTTACCGGCATATCATCATAATTCGACGCAGTGAAAGAAAGCCCAACAACACCGATATCACCGAGATTTAAGGTACCGGCAACATAGTTATACTGCAGATCAGCGAACCATTGGGTATGTTCAATCAATACTGAACCTCCGGTAATATCGGCAATGCCGGAAGGGTTCCAAAATATTGCGCTCGGATCATCGGCTACAGCAACAAAAGCGCTTCCCATAGCAATTCCGCGCGACCCCTGACCGATGGATAAGAAGGATGCCGCGCTTGTCCCCTTTTTTGAAACATTCGATGTGTATGACTGCGCCAAGGAACATGATACCAACACAAGTACACTTAAACTAATTTGAAAAATTTTTCCTGTTCTCATATTTCAATCTCTATCTTAATTATTTTATCACCGCAAATTTGCCGATATGTTCGCCTATTCCCGGCGCATCAACGTGAAAGACATACAGCCCGTAAGCAACTTCCATTCCGTCATCAGAAATTAAATCCCACGAGGCAGAGCCGTTATCCGCCAGGCTGTTTTTATATAATGTTTTTACTAACGCACCGGCCGTTGTGTAAATGCGAATTGTGCATTGTTTCGGTAAATGCGTAAAATCAATTTTCCTTTCTCCCCGGCCGTTTTGATATAAAGAACGGGGCTCCCATTTTGCGGTAGCAACATACGGATTGGGAACAACAGAAATTTTATCTAATTGCTGCTTCGCCAGTAAATTTTCCACATACGAAGCACGCGTAGAAAATTCAAAAAAATCACCCCCGGCAAATTGTTTTGATGTTCGAAGAATAAACTTATCGCCGTCGGTCGGCGCCACAAGTCCGAGTGCAGGTTCAACATATGTAAACTCATAACATATTTTGTAAACCGTTGGAGAGGTATATTCCAAAACCCGAATCACATCACCGGATGAAAAAGTATTCGAGCCATCTTTATCCTGTATCCAGAATTTCACTCTATATCCTGAAGTAATATTTGTTATGATAAAATTCACCGGAATTTTTTTATATGTGCCGGAAGCAAGCGCTCCGGTATCCTGCTGCGTGCTGAAAAATTTTATTTCATAATCGCCTGGCCAAGCTAAATTACGAGAAGAGTTTGAACTGTCTACTTTTGCGCGAAAGACAGCGTTTGTTTTTGAGCCTGCCGCCCAGCCGGTTAATGAATCAATAATCTTTGTAATTGTATCATTTTTTATTGAAATGGTAATTCCATCAAACGGATTGCTGGCACGATTATTAAGAAAATCTTTTATGTCAAGATTAGAAAAGAGTGTATCCGTTATGGAATTTTTTGTCCGCAGAATACTCACCGATTTTGTTTTATACGCAGGAAATGTTCCGGCGGAATCAAATTTCACCCGGTAAAGATATCCATCTTTTATCATATTCGGACCGACGACGGTAACCGACATTGTTCCGCTTCCGATTCCCTGCGTAACAGTTTTCAGATTTCCGTTAACGCTCGGAGGAACATAACCGGCGGCTTGAGAAGATGGAGTAATTACCGCACAATTAATATCAACAAATTTTATTGTTCCGTTAAAATCCTGTGAAATAATTTTTGTGCATTCGGAATGCGTTAAGCCGACCCTTGCCAAGCCCCTGTCATATGAAACCAGCGCATAGTAGTATGTTACGCCGTTCAATACGGTGGTATCAATGTAGGAGTGATCCAAACCTGTATCATCGCCGAGCCAGAAGCTTGCTCCGTTAATCGTGGCAGAATCGGGACCTTTTATTGAATCAATAATATCCCACTGCATTAAAGGCTTCCAAAATTTTGGCTCTCCTTGTGCATCGGTAATAACTTTGATATCCTGGAATTCCGGCTCGGTACTTCGGTAGAGAAGATATCCCTCAAAATCAAATGATTTTAGGAAACGATCGTAGGAACGTTCGGCAAGATCATTCCAATATAAGTACACTTTCCGGTCGCCGGCAGAAGCATGCAGGGTTGGCGTATAAGGAGGTTGAGCGAAATTATAATTGGCATTATAAATATTTTGAACTGTTTTTTTATTGAAAACTAAATCTTCCAGATCATTACCAAATAAAATAGCAACGGAAAATCGTTCGCGATGAGCTTTTTTTAACGGAAAAATTCCGGAGGCAAAAATAATTGAAATATTCGTTTGATTGATTGTGGTATCCTTAAATCCGTTCGTCATGGTCTTCCAAATTACATCATCATTCTTTGGCCATACACCGGTCGGTCCTTTATCGCTTAGATAGCCGATATAGGCTGACTGCAATCCAATTTGATCCGATTCGTCTTTATCAGTTTCGTCAAAATTCGGCTCGCCGTGATCAGGAATTCCATTCCCTTGAGAACCATCAGCATCCGGTCCGTTATATTGTAAATCGTATGGACCAACTCCGTCTGTTCCGACATCATCATTTAATGGTTCATTACTGTCCCATACGCCGTTTCCATTTAAATCTGTAAACGGCACCCAATCACCATCATTATCAATATCATCATCTCTTCGTTCATCAATAATACCATCTTCGTCGTCATCAATTCCATTAATAGAATTTCCCGGACTTTCTAAAAATGCCTGTCCATAATAACCTGTTTTATAATTATTCGGCAGCCCTTTGCCTGTTGGAGACCAGGCATATGCCATATCCAAGAAACTGTCAAAACGGGCATTATTATCAACCGATCCTACACTAGGGTCGGTATAAATTCCGAAGACCGTAGAATCATAATCATTATCCGACATATTAATAATATCGTAATGCCAGAAAATTATATCTTCCGCAAGAACATGCGTCCACTGAAAACCGCGGACTTCTACTCGTAATCCAAGACCACCTCGCGTTGAATCAGATTTAATCGGGAAAAAATTATATGGAATCCGCGACCATTCACCGTCTCGCGAATCATCGATAACAAAAAAAGTTTCCAATTGTGCATTACGCACACCGCGTCCAAAATACCCGTACCAATAACCGTCCCATTTACGAATTTCCGTTTCGTTTGTACCATAGCGGTCATAAAATAACGAACGAGGCCAGGTTTCCGGATATGTTGAGGTATCGGCATCTATTGCCGGACTTGTTGCAGAGGGATTGACATAACCCGGGACCGGTTCCAGCCCCCAAAGCGTTCCTGTAACAGGATCTTTATCCATTTCTTCACGATATCCGGCTTCAATTGGAGTAATAAATTGTATTTTACCGAGAGAATTGGTGATTTTAACTTTTGCACCGATAAGCAGCGAGAGACCGTCCAATGAGCGATGCCCCGTCCCTTTCGGCCATTCTCCGTGCGGACCGGAAACGGCACCATTAAACCAATCGGAAATTTCACCATTGTTTTGGTAAACAGTCCGGACAAGATTACCGTCAAGAGTTCCTTTTTTTCGGTATTGAATATTTCCTTTTGGTTCATCACGGAACATTTTAATCTGCACTGAATCTATCTGGGCAAACAACGAGGAGACAGAAAATAAAATCAGCGCTGAAAAAATATATTTCTTTCGTTTCATGGAACTAAAATATAAATTCATACAATTTACCTGGTTCAAAATTTTTATTAAAAGTTTAAATTAAAACCGATGCGGAAATTACGGGGTGCAGAAAATGATGTCGGATTATTTTCATATTCCTGATACGTATTTAATCCGTAAATCGGTCCCGGTCCGCCTCCTTCAGCCGGCGTAAACAAATGAACATTAGCCCGCCCTGTTCGAGCATCAACGTTAATTTCATTTTTTGTATCGAGTAAATTATACACAAGAATAAATGTGTTAAGATTTACTCCGAAGAGCGTAAAATTCTTTTCCAAACGCATATCAATATTATACGTCGGCGGTTTTAATCCGTTGTTTTCATATCTGTTTGTTCCCGAAGTAATCACATCTTCGGTATAGGGAAAACCATTTCCATAGTTAAAAATCAAACCCAGATTCCAATCGCCGGTTTCACCGACGTTAAAGGAAAGATTAAAAGTGGAACGCTGATCCCAATTGAGCGGAACAACTTTTTTATTTGTTTCTATCGGCGGAGTGGTTTGGTTATTATAATATTCTTGAAGCGGATCAGAAGAATTGCCCTCTGCAATTTGATAGGTATAATCAGCGCGAATGCCGTAATAATCTGCAAACCGTTTTTCTAATGAAAAAATAAATCCGCGGACGTTTCCATAATCTCTGTTAACATATCGTGCGTATTTAAAACCTTCGTACGATTCAATAATTTGTGTTGCTAAAAGATTGCGAATATCCCGGTAATACACCGTAAAATCAATGCCGATTTCCGTAAAAATTTGTTGTTGTAATCCTAATTCATAGGTAACCGTTCGCTGTGCGTCAATATCCGGATTCCCCATTGTGTTTTGCAATTGTGTGGAAGGAGTAATGATATAATCGGAGTTCATATATAACGTGCTGAACGACGGTATTTGGAAAAAGTGACCGTATGAAAAGTGAATAATACCCTGATCGGTAATTGGAAATGAAACACCTAAACGCGGGCTCACTTGAAGTTTATATTTTGCATCAACCATTTTCCCTGCAACGCCGTACAGGGAATCAAATAAATGATTGCGCATCGGGTTCCGTAGATCTGCTAAAATTTTTGTGTTCGGATTAAAATAGTCAAAACGAATGCCGGCATTAATAATCATCGAACCATATTCCATTTTATCCTGCACATACGCAGAAAATTCGTAGGGCTTTTTGTGATACTCCTGATTTCCAATAGTACCAAGTTTCGGATAGGTCGGATGGTATTGCGTTAAAATTTCATTACCCAAAGAATCAACGGTAATAATTGTATCTTTTGTTAAACTTGTTCCATGATCAAACAAATTATGAAACCGCGCTTCGGCACCAAGCCCGATTTTATGTTCTTTTGTAATTTGAGAACTGAACATCCACTGTCCGATAATTGTCTGCGTTCTATTTTCGTATCGGTCGGTTTGATTCCCTCCGTATCGAAATGTATAATTCGACAGCGGCGTTCCAAAATCCGGATCAAGGTATCGCGCATCATACTGATTAGTATATAAACCGCCGTGTTGGGTATATTTATTTACAGACGCTTTTAAAGATTGGAACGTATTGCTTGAAAT
>JACFMZ010000171.1 GCA_019455105.1 Bacteroidota bacterium
CAAACACCGATAGTATAACGGGGTGTAAATCCTATCGCCCAGGCATCCCTTTTGCCATATGCAGTGCCGGTTTTCCATGCAACACGGGGCATGCTCGTAGCGCTTAAAATATCTTTTGGGAAATCGGGTCGTTCACTACCGGACAAAATATCTGCAATCATATATGAAGATGAAGCAGAGAAAACCCGTATGTTCGTCTCCGGTTCATTAATTAAAAATCTCGTTTCGTATATCTTCCCCTCTCTCGCAAACGAAGAAAAGAAGTTTGTTAATTGTTCAAGCCTAACGCCGCACCCGCCGAGAATAAGCGATAAACCGAGTTTACTTTCCTGTTCTTCTATTTCATTGAAACCGCTTTTCTTCAGTAAAGAAATGAAACGTTTTAATTCAACATCATTCAGTAATCTTACTGCCGGGACATTTAATGAATTTAATAAAGCATAAGAGGCAGTTACACTCCCTTTAAATTCAGGTGTGAAGTTTTCCGGCTCGTAACCGCCGAAGTCTGAAGGAATATCAAGCAGTCTCATTTTTGGCGTAAGCATTCCAATATCGAATGCGAACGCATACAATGCCGGTTTTAATGTTGAACCGGGAGAACGAACAGCGGTTACTCCGTTTACTTGTCCGGAAGCAGAAGCATCGTAAAAATCACTTGAGCCGCAATAAGCCGCAACCGATGAGTTTTTATTATCAATAACAAAAGCAGCTCCGTTGGATACACCTTTTATTTTTACACGGTTTACATAGTTTGATAAAAGTTGTTCCGCAACTTTCTGTGTCTTTAAGTCAAGCGTTGTTCTTAGCTCTGTACGGCTATACTTTTTATTAACGAAATAACAGAAATGCGGAGCAATAAGAGGCATCTGATACCTTGCCGGTGAAATTGGTTCATTTGCTGCATCGTCAAGTTCATGTTTGGTAAAGACTCCAGCAGCCTTAAATTTTTCCAGCCATTTATTTCTTGCTTCGATTGTCTTTTCAATTGAGCGATCAAGCCTCAACCGGTTGGGATTATTCGGAATAACAGCAAGTAAAATTGATTGGGATAAACTTAATTTTGCCGGCGGACGGTTGAAATATATATAAGACGCTGATTTAACTCCCTCAATGTTGCCGCCGTAAGGAAGCATTGATAAATACATTTCAAGAATTTCGTCTTTCGAAAAAAACACCTCAAGCTGGACAGCCCGTAGAATTTCAAGAAATTTATTAAGATATGTTCTTCTTGCCGGTGCAAGCATTCTCGCTGTTTGCATCGTTATTGTTGATGCACCGGTTTACTCCCGGGTGCCAGTAAAACCATTTGTCTTCTTTTTGAATTATCGCTTCAATTAGTTGCGGAGAAATTTCGTCAAGATGAACCGGCAGCCTCCATTTGTCATCCGCTGTTAGGAATGCTGTTAAAAGAGTGCCATCCTTTGCATGCACAGCTTTTGAATTTTCCTTTTGTAGCGGTAATGGAAACAAAATGTTCAACAATACTGAAGCAACAAAGAACAGCAGAAAAGCGGACAACAATTTTCGCTTTTTAATATGCTCTTTTACAACAGTATAAACATTTTTAAGTTGAAACATCAAAAAGGTTGTTGATTGAGTTAAGAATATAAACGGGTTTTATACTCCCGTTCGGAAAATTCTTTATGCCTGTGTTTACAAGCGCAGTATCAATCCCGAATGCACTCCCCATTGCTATATCGGTTTCGATTCTATCGCCCGTTATTAAAATATCCTCTTTACTTAATTGAATTCTGTTTAACACTTCTTTGATCATGAATTCAGAAGGCTTTCCGAAATGAAGTTCCAGTTTCCGGTGAG
>JACFMZ010000172.1 GCA_019455105.1 Bacteroidota bacterium
TCTTCCCAGGAAGGTTTAAGGGGAAGGCAGGCGCGGCGCGTTATAATTTCGGCAATTATTTTATGTGGAGAGTTTTTCACGATGAACACAAAAGAACTCGAAACCTATCTCTGGGGAGCAGCAAATATTCTGCGCGGATTAATTGACGCGGCAGATTTCAAGCAATACATTTTCCCGTTATTGTTTTTCAAACGCATAAGCGATTTATGGGACGAAGAATATCAGCAGGCTTTACAAGAAAGCGGCGATGATTTCGATTATGCCGAGTTTCAAGAGAATCACCGTTTTCAAATTCCAAAAGGTTGTCATTGGGAAGATGTAAGAAAGAAAACGACCAATGTCGGCGCGGCTTTGCAAAAGGCTCTCAAAGGCATCGAAAAAGCCAATTTTGAAATGCTGCATGATGTCTTTGGCGACGCCCAATGGACAAACAAACGCCGCATGAGCGATGAAAAAATGCTGGATTTGATCGAGCATTTTTCAAAATATAAATTGACCGTTGCCGAAGTGCCGCACGACATCATGGGCGAAGGCTATGAATATCTCATCAAGAAATTTGCCGATGACAGCGGACATACCGCCGCAGAATTTTATACTAATCGTACCGTTGTAAAACTGATGACGATGATTACCGACCCGCAATCAGGCGAAAGCGTGTACGACCCAACATGCGGGAGCGGTGGAATTTTGCTCAACAGCGCATTGCATTTGAAAGAGCAAGGCAAGGAATACCGCACGCTCAAACTGTACGGGCAGGAATTGAACTTGATTACCTCCGCCATTGCCCGTATCAATATGTTCATGCACAATGTAGATGAGTTTGATATTGCGCAAGGCAACACGCTGGACACGCCGCAATTTTTGGATAACGACGAACTGCGGAAATTCGACGTAATCATGGCGAACCCGCCGTACAGCGTGAAACGATGGAATCAAGCCAAATGGATGAACGACCCGTTTGGCAGAAATATTTGGGGCACGCCGCCGCAGGGCAACGCGGACTATGCTTTCCAGCAACATATCATGGCGAGTTTGAAACCCAATTCGGGCAGAAGCGTCACGCTGTTCCCGCACGGCGTTTTATTCCGCGACGCGGAGAGCGATATTCGCAAAAAGATGATTGAAGGCGATTACGTAGATGCGGTAATTGGCTTGGGGAAAAACTTGTTTTACAACAGCAGTATGGAAAGTTGCCTGCTGGTCTGCCGCACGAAAAAGCCGAAGGAGCGAAAAGGAAAAGTCATATTTATCAACGCGGTAGATGAAGTTAAGATTGAAAGAACAAATGCTTGGCTTGAGCCGCAACATATTCAAAAAATCAGTGACGCTTACTGGAAGTTCAAAGATATTGATGGCTTTGCCAAAGTGATGAGCAAAGAAGACGTTCTGAATAACAACGGTAATTTATCAATTGGGCTTTATGTCAAATCTCAAAATCAAGATGATATAGAACACGATATTGAGAACTTAATTTCTGAAGTCAAATTTACCCAAGATGAGGCGAATAAAAATTTAGAAAGCCTTTTTGAAAAACTCCACAATTTAGGAATTTCGTAATGAATTCAAAAAAGTGGAAACGAGTCAGCGTTGGCGAAGTTGTAAATGAATTAAGAATTACAACGGAAAACCCTGTAAATGATGGAATTGAACACTACATTGGATTTGAACATATCGAATCCGAAAATCTGCAAGTCAAGCAATTTGGAAATACTGGCGATGGTGTAAATTTCAACAAGACCTTTAGAAAAGGTGATGTTTTATTTGGAAAAATCCGAGCATACCTAAAAAAAGTAGCAGTAGCCCCG
>JACFMZ010000066.1 GCA_019455105.1 Bacteroidota bacterium
CCAGCAGGAAATTTACCAACGTACCTTTATCAATGTTCCGATAGAGGAACCTTCCGGTTTCGGCAATTTTGTTGCCGGAGTTGATTTGGATGGTGATGGTAAATTAGAAGTCTATGCTGTTAATAATGATTGGAATGATGTCGGCAGAGAACTTATTCCAACTCTTTACAAATTTGAACAAAATGCACAAGGGGGATGGGACTCTGTGTGGGCTTGGGTTTCACCGATTCCGCTCCAAAATACATGGCCATCGTTGTGCGTTGGTGATTTAGATGGAGACGGACGAAAGGAAATTATTTGGGGCCCGGTGAACTATACCGATGCAACATCTAATCCCAATCCGCCACGTATTTTAGTATTTGAATCCGTTCCCGGGCAGGATTCACTTGGAGTTAATAACGGTCCGAATACGATTTTTAGAATGACCAACGACAATATGAAAAATATTCGTCCGTTTAAATTTCAAGCGCACGATTTTAATAATGACGGAAAAGATGAATTAGTATTTTCCGATCGTGCAAACAGTGTGTATCGGTTCGGAGTTGTTGGAGTCAATAAAGTACCGAATGACGGTGATACAACCGGTGTTGTCTGGTCATATAAATATGAAGGCTTTGCTAACAATGCTGCAATAAATGCCGGAACTTATTATGACTTTGCTATTGTGGACAGCACAATTTTCTTTATTAACACCAATGGAAATGTTCAGCCCTTGTTATACGCGAATGGAACGTATTCATTGCGTGCGGCTCAGGTAGGACTTGTACCGGGAGGTTCTTGGAAATCTTCCGCGGTGGTAAATCTTGACGGTGGAAGTAAAAAAATTATGGTCGCCGGCTGGACATCCACAGCAGCGAATCGCAAGGTTCGTGTCTTAAAGAAAATGACTGACTCAACATTAGTTGAAGCTGCGGCAATTGATATGAATCCATACCTTATTGCCGGCGGACAGTTATACAGCGGCGCTGCTGGTGATATTGATGGCGATGGAAAACCTGATTATGTTGTCGGAACTCGTGATAACGGCGCAAAGGTCTTCCGTATTGAATTTCAAGGCGGCGATGTTGACCTGAATACAAATTACACGGTTACAGAAATTGACCGCGGTGTTGTTTCTACAGAGACTCGTATGGATGTTGCGGTTGCAAATGTTGACGGTAAAGCCGGAGATGAAGTGTTCTATACCAGCAGTGTCGGCGGCAGAGTTCCCATTACGGTATTAAGCAACGGCAAAAAAGGTGTAAATGTTACCTTTAGAGCAAACACCTCTATGGTTCCTGATACGTTGAATAAAAATTCATTTGTCCAGGTCCGGGGCGGCGGCGCTCAAATTACCTGGGGTAACGATTCTCCCGCAAAGATGAAAAATGCAGGGGGTGATTATTGGACATACACAGCGCTGGTCCCTGCCGGTGATACTATACCGTACAAATTCTTTACCAATGCCAACAAAACTATTACCGGAGATTCACCGGGTTGGGAAGGTGATACAAGAGATTGGGGAAATGGAAATCGTCGTTTAGTTGTTCCTGATAACGATGTTGTTCTTCCTGTTGAGTATGTGAATGGTTTTAACGGCGACACATATAAACAAGCTGATGCTACCTTTAACAACAACCAAAATGATGACACAGTATGGGCACACGTTCGCGTGAACATGCAGAGTTATCCTGATTTTAATCCTGCCATTCATGTGCTTGGTGTTCGCGGTTCATTTGCTTCATCAGGGTGGGGAACTACCATTCCGATGCATCAGGAACAACCGCACGCAAACGGCGGAAGCCGTCAGTATAATGCAGCAAACTTCTATTATTTAGATATTCCGTGGAAGAAGAGTTTCTTAGATACAGCAACAGATGCAGAATCACGTATTATGCGGTATAAATTTGTTATCCATTTAAAAGATGCTCCGCTCGATGAAGATTGGGGTAAAATGGTTGACAATCCGAACTTCCAATTGGAATGGAATATGCCGAATAAGGATACAACCCAAGCGTGGGTCTGGTATCGCGGTGTGCCGTATGTTGCACCGAAAGGAACCGATTCTGTAACGGTGAAATTTAGTGCTGATTTCACTACCGCTCTTACCCAAAAAGGATTTACTCCCGGTGATACCATTGTTGTAAAATACGGATGGGGTTCAACAGCGGCTGAAGTGTATAGCGATACGCTGAAAAAAGTTGGTGTTCTCGGACAAAAATATGAAACTGTTGCCCGCAAAATCGGCGGTGTGGGTGCCAGCCCGGCAACACCGGTTTGGTATCAATACTACTTAGAAAAACCAGGAAATGAAATCAGAGAAATATTCTATGATTTTGGATATACCGGTGCAGATCCGGCAGGTGCGGAACGTCGTAAGTTTGAAGTTCCTTCCAACAATGCAACGATTACCGTATATGATACTTCAAAATCGATTGTTTCATTGCATCGTCAACCGATTTTCCAAAATACCGGAAAACTTTCCAAGAACGTACAGGTAACATTCACCTGCGATCTTCGACCTGCGTATTATCATTTGAAAGGCGGAGATTCATTATTTGATGCACAAGGTTCATTCCGCACCATCGTTCCCGCGGATGCTGACAGCGTTTACAGCTGGGGCGTATGGATGAATGGACCTGCAGTCGGCGGCTGGAGCAATCCGGGCGGTTCTGATTGGGGTGTTGGATTACGCACAAATAATGACAAGAAAATGTATGATGACGGAACACACGGTGATGCTGTTGCCGGCGACCATATTTATACATTGCAGGTAAACTTCTATAAAGATTCTCTTAATAATACTGTCGGACAAATCTTTAAATTCGGATTGTACGGCGGTGATAACGAAGGGGGTAAAGGCGGCTTTGGAAATAACCATGCTGCGAATATAGATGATGCGACCGGAACCGCAACCATTGCGGATCAATTCGGAAGCATTAACCCGACGTATTACAGCGCCTGGGATTATGACAAGCATGAAACAACACTCGGCGTACAAAAGAAAGATGATGTTATTCCGACTGTCTTCTCGCTTGACCAGAATTTCCCGAATCCGTTTAACCCGACAACAACAATTCAATACGCAATTCCGACGGAAAGTTTTGTCACGTTGAAAGTGTACAATATGCTCGGTCAGGAAGTGGCAACAGTTGTGAATGAAAACTTGAAAGCCGGAAAATACAGCGCAACATTTAATGCAAGTCGTCTTGCAAGCGGTGTATACGTATATCGTATTGAAGCCGGTTCATTCGTTTCTGTTAAGAAGATGATGTTGTTGAAGTAACACATATTTTCCGGTGATGTAAGAATGAATAATTCAAACATCATTATGAAAATATTGCGTTGTAAAAAAGGCAGGGAGAGTAATTTCCCTGCCTTTTCTATATAATGAAAGTTTAGTCATGCAAAAAAATGAAACAAAAAAGATTTTATCGCCGCCTGATTGGGTGCAGGATGCAGTTTTTTATCAAATATTTCCCGAACGATTTGCAAACGGTGATACATCCAACGATCCGCCGAATGTTGAGCGCTGGGGAAATACGCCAAAGCCCAATAATTATTTCGGCGGGGATTTAAAAGGAATCCTCGATAAGCTGGAATACCTCAAAGATCTCGGTGTTAATGCATTATATCTCAATCCAATTTTTTCTGCACATTCTAACCATAAATACAACATAAAAGATTATTTTTCCATCGACTCTTCGTTCGGAACAAATAAATATTTTGACCAATTTATTTTCTCTTGTCATGAAAGCGGTTTTAAGGTGGTGCTGGACGGTGTGTTTAACCATGTCGGAACGGCATTTTTTGCGTTTGAAGATGTTGTGAAAAACGGACGAGATTCACGCTATGCTTCATGGTTCAATATTTTTTGGTTTCCTGTGCAGCCGCCGAGCAAACCAAATTACGAATGCTGGTGGGGCTACGGCTCGCTTCCTAAACTAATGGTGATGAATCCCGAAGTAAAACAATATCTTTTTGATATTGCAAAGTATTGGACACCCCGCATAGACGGATGGCGTCTTGATGTGCCGAA
Source organism: Bacteroidota bacterium (assembly GCA_019455105.1). Taxonomy (GTDB): domain Bacteria; phylum Bacteroidota; class Ignavibacteria; order UBA10030; family UBA8401; genus JACFMZ01. The sequence continues at coordinate 4,019 of JACFMZ010000066.1, forward strand.
TGAAATTCCGCATAAGTTTTGGAAAGAATGGCGCCGATATGTTAAGGAACTTAATGAGCAATGTTATCTCACCGGAGAGCTGTGGCAGGATGCCGGCGCATGGCTTGAAGGAGACGAGTTTGACGGCGTAATGAATTATCGCTTTCGACAGTCGTGTTTGGATTACTTTGCGTCGGATAAAATTTCTCTTTCAGAATTTGACGATTCTCTCGCCAACGTACGGAATGAATATTCGGATCCGCATAATTTTGCGCTTCAAAATTTATTAGGAAGCCACGACACCGAACGGATTAAAACATTATGCCGGAACGAACAATGGCGCGTAAAGCTTACGTTCTTCTTTCAAATGACATATCTCGGCGCGCCGATGATTTATTACGGCGATGAAATCGGCATGGAAGGAGGAAAAGACCCTGACTGCCGCAGAACAATGATTTGGGATGAGAAAGAATGGGATTCTGATCTTCATTCGTGGATAAAAAAATTAATTGCAATTCGAAATTCCTCGCCGGCGCTTCGCAGAGGAACATTTGAAAGGATAAAAGGCAACGATAAAAAGAATGTCTATCTGTTTAAACGGAAGTATCATTCTCATACTGCGTATGTTGCTTTCAATAAATCTACGCGTGCGGTCAAAGAAGAACTCACCGTTGAGAATAATCCGAAAGAACTTACTGAGCAGCTTTCCGGCAGACGCTATGTGCCGGTTCATTCAAAAATTCAAATCACTATTCCGCCGCGCTCCGGCATTATTTTAACTGATTGATGTAGAGGAGAACAATGAAAAAATTTTTTCTTTTATTTGTATTACCGCTGTTGCTGTTCGCTCAAGACCAAGTGGATGTAACGTTTCGCTATAACGCTCCTGCCAGCCCGACTGTTTTTCTTGTCGGCGAAATGAACGGCTGGAATAATGCCGCGACGCCTATGGAATATCAGGGAAATAGTCTGTGGACAAAAACTTACAGGCTGCAAGTCGGAACGAATCCGAATGCCGATCCGGTGAAGGGTGTTCCAAGCGCGTATCAATATAAATTTTATTATGCCGGCGCAGCTCAGTGGCCCAACGATCCGCTGAATCATCATGAAAATCCGAAAGATAATAATAATACATTTATCTACACTCGTGATGTTACCATTTATCATTTACTTCCGAACCAGCGGCAGTCAATAATAAAAACAAGCACTCCGGTTATTTCTGCCTTTGTATTTCCTAAAATCGGCGCAACGGTTGATACTTCTTCCATTAAAGTTACCATTGACGGAATTGAATATACTCATCTTGGAAATTTTTACGACGAATCAAAAAAACAATTGCAGTTTCCCGCACCGGTTCCGTTGAGCAATGGAAAGCATTTTGTCTCTCTTTCCGTGAAAGCATCGAGCGGCGCCGAAAATTCGGATTCCGTAAACTTTACGGTGCAGGCAGGATTCGTTCAAATTACAACACAGGGAGGTTATTCAACGCGCAATGCCATGCGCTTACTGCGCGGTGTGGTGCAAAATTCTTCCGTTACGCAGGTAAAAATTGTCCGCAATAATTTCGACACAACCTATTCTGCGGTTTCCAACGGTGCATTTTCTGTTATTGATACACTGACAGAAGGGATAAATACTTTTAAAGCAGTTGTTGATACAGGAACGGTGATTGTTTCCGATCCTGTTTCGTTTACTTATCTTGTTGATCATTCACCGTTTGCCAATGCTTCAATGAGTTTTGCATCCGGCAGTCAATTAACATTAAGCGCTTCGGCAAGCACGCATCCGGATAACAGTGCAATGACTTTTTCCTGGCTTGATGATGACGTAACTCCTCTCGGTTTAAACGGAAAGACTGGCGCCACTGTTACCATTGATAAGCCAACTGCCGCCGGAGAATATTACTACGGATTAATTGCAACAGATTCTTTAGGAAATTCCGACACGGCAAGATTTTATTTTACCATTACCAACGACGGACAGTACGAAAATCCTTCGTATGCGTCAAATCCTATCTGGGTGAAGAAAGCGCGTGTCTATTTTATGTTTCCGAAATCCTTTACGGCTCAGGGAACATTGAATGCCGCCGCACTGCGTCTGCAGTATATTAAAGATATGGGATTCAGCGTTGTGTGGGTTATGCCGGTTATGACGAATGCTTATCCGATTGATCAAAATTACGGTCCAGGATATAACATTGCAGATTTTTATAATGTGGCGCCGGAATATGGAACGAATCAGGATTTCAAAAATTTTGTCTCACAGGCGCACTCGCTCGGATTGAAAGTTATTTTAGACGTTACGCCGAATCATACTTCCCGTTTTCATCCTTGGTCGCAGGATGCGCATTTGTATAAACAAGATTCCCGCTACTGGAATTGGTACGAACATACGACTATTGCGCATAACACCAACGGACTTGGGCAGTCATTTGATCCTGACGGTTTTAATTATTATTCCGGCTTCAGCGATCAGCTGCTGAATTTTAACTGGAGCGATATTGATGCGCGGACGGAAATGATAAATGTGTATAAATATTGGATTAAGAATTTTAAACTGGATGGTTTTCGCTTTGATGTCTATTGGGGACCGCATCGCCGGTACGGGAATGCAAATTTTGATCAGCCTCTCCGCACGGCGTTGAAACATAGTAAGCCGGATATTTTTCTTCTTGCCGAAGATGACGGCACGGGAAGCGGAACTGAAACAATCTATGCCGATTATTCTTCTGGAAATATCCGGGGCGGCGTGGATGCTGGATATGATTTTAAATTATATTTCAATCAAATAAGCGGCTTTGCATTTAATGATGTGGCGGTAACAAATCTTCACAACGAAATTAATAATGGCGGATATTATCCCGGTCCCAATTCGTTATATATGCGCTTTATGGAATCGCAGGATGAAGACCGCATTACACAGTTCTATTCTCAAAATAATTATTATGATACGCTTACCACATTAAAGCGCACAATGCCGATGGCTTCAACAATCTTTTCTGTTCCCGGCTTTCCGATGATTTGGAACGGACAGGAAATCGGCTACGGTTACGGCATCAGCGGATCGAAAGAAAAACGAAACCGCAGCACCATTAACTGGAATTTCCCGGGAAAATTTCTTCAGAAACATTATCAAAAACTTGCATGGATACGCGGAAGTTTTTCGGCATTTAATACTCAGTCATTTGAACGGATCGGAACCGGCAACGGATATGTGTACGGCATTCTTCGAAAATATAAAAATGAAAATGCCGTTACCTTAACAAACTTTGCGGACGTGCCGTTTAATGCCTCGCTTTCACTTTCCATCAGCGGCGGTGCGCCGAATTTATTGTTTGATAATCCGCAGGATGGAAAATCGTATTATGTAAATGATGTTTATAACGATACAACGCATCAAATTACCTTCAGCGGAGGCACCGCGAATTTTGCCATGAACATTCCTGCATATGGAACTGCCGTGCTGATTATTTCGGATTCTGTAAAAAGAGTTACAGTCCCTGTGCTGACATCGGTAAAACAGGAATTTGCTTCAGTGCTTCCTTCGGAATTTTCGCTTTCTCAAAATTATCCTAATCCGTTTAATCCGGAAACGAATATCAACTTTCAGCTTTCATCCGGTGCGTTTACAACGTTAAAAGTGTATGATCTTGTCGGACGTGAAGTTTCGACGTTGGTAAATGAACAGCTAAATGCGGGAAGATATTCGGTTCGCTGGAATGCGGCAAATTTTGCAAGCGGAATTTATTTTTATAAATTAACAGCTGGAAGTTTTACGCAGGTTAAGAAAATGATGGTCATGAAGTAAAAAAATCAGAAAAATAATTTTTTGTTGTTAAATAACAGGATTTTAAAATATTCTGTAATCATCTCTATACTTAACGAATGACCGTATGATAAAACTTCTGATGATAATCTTACCGCTTGCGGTAATGACGCACGCACAATTGCAACAGAACAATGGAGAAACAGAAAGCGACATGAAAAATAACAATACAAAAACAACCGGCAGGCTTTATCTTAATATCATCTGGCATCAACATCAGCCTCTGTATCTCGATCCGGGGAGCGACCAATTGCAGGGACCGTGGGTGCGCACGCACGCCACGAAAGATTATTATGATATGGCGGCAATTCTGGAACAGTTTCCGAAAATTCATTGTAATGTTAATCTTACCTCGTCGCTTCTCTTTCAGCTCCAAAAATATTACGTGGAACGGCTGAAACCGTTTGTTGACGCGAAAAAAAACCGTGTGAACGCAAAAAAATATTTTGCCAAATGGAAAGGAAAGACCGATCCGTGGATTGACTTAGCGCTGAAACCGGTAAAAGAGTACACCAAAAAGGATATAAACGTTCTTCTCTATAACACGTGGAATGCGTTCGGCATCAGCGAAGTGCAGATGACACGGTTTCCCGCGTATCAAAAATTAAAAGAACGAAACGCAAAGAAAGAATCTTTTTCGGAAATGGAATTGCGCGAAATTATTTTCTGGTTTTATCTGGCGCACTTTGATCCGGACTTTTTGGAAAAGAAAGTCTGGCTTCCCGACGGTTCGGTGGTGGATGTTACCGATCTTGTGGTGAAACATTCGGACGGCACGTACCATCTTACCAAAGAAATTACTGCGGATGACTGCAATAGAATAGTTGCGGAAACATATAAAATCTGCGCCAACATTGTTCCGGTTCATAAAAAGTTAATGTATAATCCCAAAACGCATCAGGGACAGATAGAAGTTGCCACCACGCCGTTCTTTCATCCCATTCTTCCGTTAATTTATAATTCCGATCTGGCAAAAATTTGCCAGCCGAATGATGCTTTGCCGGCAAAATATTCTTTTCCGGAAGATGCACACGCGCAGGTTGCGATGGCAGTAAATTATTATACAAAAACATTCGGGCAGCCGCCGCTCGGTATGTGGCCCGGCGAAGGTTCAGTAGCGCATGATGTTGTTCCTATCTTTAAGGAAAACGGAATTGAATGGATTGCCACTGATGAAAAAATTCTTGCCCGCTCTAAACCGGAAAAGCAGCCGAAATATTATCCGTATGAAGTTGATGCAATGAATGTCGCCGTCATTTTCCGCGAAACGGAACTTTCGGATAAAATCGGTTTCACCTATCAAAATTATGAAGGAGAAGAAGCGGCGGATGATTTTATTAAAAATATTCTGCGCTATGCGCCGGGTGAAGGTGAATCCGACCGGCTGCTCACCGTTATTCTTGATGGAGAAAATGCGTGGGAATGGTATAAAAAAGATAACGACGGAAAAAATTTTCTGCATGCGCTCTATAAAAAACTGACGAAGCTGTTTACTGCAAATCAGGTTATTACCGTTACCATGTCCGAATACATTCACGGAAACCCTGCGCGTGGCGTTAATGCACATCCTGTGGAAGGAATGAGAAAATTGGATTGGCTTTATCCCGGCTCGTGGATTAATGCGAACTATGATACATGGATCGGCGAAGAAGAAGAAAACAGAGCGTGGGAATATCTCCTTACAGCGCGGAATGATTTAAAGAACTCCGGTATAAAAGCGCCGAAGCCGGCCGACAACGAACCGAAGCAGGGAACAAAAAAATGGTACGCCTACAAAACCTGGGAAGCATTGTATGCCGCCGAAGGCTCCGATTGGTTTTGGTGGTACGGCACGGATCAGAATGCGCCGGCGGGCGATAAGCCGTTTGATATTGCCTTTATAACGCACTTAAATAATTTATACGAGTTCGGCAGAAAAGCAGGCGGAACATTTCCGCAGCGAAAATTTAAACCGATTATTCCGCAATCGCAGCAGCAGGCTGCCCGAATCTCCGGCGGCACGATGGCGCAAAGCGCCGCTGATGATTCTTCTTCGGAGAAAAATAATGTTGTTACGGTACTGTTTAAATGTGATGCGAGAAATATTTTTGTCCGACGCGGGATTTACATTGTCGGGGACCATGAATTTCTTGGCGGCTGGAAACCGAATACGATTCGTATGTATGATGATAAAACCGAAGGAGACGAAATTGCGAATGATTCGATCTATACAATTATTATGCAGTTTCCCGCAGGAACAACATTGGAATACAAATACACCAACAGCGGACCGCACGGAGCGTGGGAAGGAGACGAAGCGCCGGGGAAAAACCGTAAATTAGTTTTGGATGGTAAAGAAAAACGTGTGGTGGTAAATGATATTTTTGGAGTGATGAAATAAAGACAAATTTCAAGATTGCAAAATACAAGAACACAGAACTTAGAATATAGAAGTTAGAAGTCAATGATGAGTTAATAAAACTTCTTAGTGCCTTAGTGGAAAAGTTTTAAAAATTAAATTAAAGGAAATCTATGCTCACCATTCAAAAAAAACTTACTAACTCGTTTTACGCTATTATTAGTTTGCCTTCCACGGCAATGGGTTTTGCGCTTTCAATTCAAATCTCGGCATTAAGCTGGCTTCTTACCACTAAATATAATCTCGATATTCATGAAGTCGGCATTGTGTGGGCGGCGGGACCTCTTGCCGGAATTTTCGGTCAAGTAATTATCGGCCTTATCAGCGATAAAGTGTGGTTTTGGGGAGGGCGCCGCCGTCCGTTTATTCTTATCGGCGGAACGCTTGCTGCGCTGATGCTGCTTGCATTGCCGAACATTGATGTCATCAGTAACTTTTTAGGAATCGGAAACCTTCTGGTAGTTGCCGTTGCTGTTGCACTGACACTCGATCTTTCTATCAACATCAGTTTCAATCCTACTCGCTCCATTATTGCGGATGTTACGCCGGAAGGTAATCCACGCACAAAAGGATATACGTGGATGCAGACCATTTCCGGTTTCTTCGGCGTGCTGGCGTATGTTATCGGCGCATCGTTTGATAATTACGTGCTTATTAATTTCGGTATAGTGCTGGTTCTTCTTTTTTCCATTGTCCCAACATTTTTTATTACTGAACAAAAAGAACTTCATTCCGCCGGCACAGCGGAAACAGAAACGCAGAGCGCAACACAATGGGGAGAACTGTGGAAAATTTATATTGCTCACGGCTTTTCCTGGATCGGCGTGCAGACAATGTTCGTCTATATCATTGCATTCATTCAGCAAAAATTAATGACCGATATCCCTGCCGAACAAACAGCGGCGCTTTCCGGACAAGTTATTGCCGTTTCCTTTGCCGTGTTGAATACCGTCGGCTTTATTCTTCCCGCATTTGTTCTTGAACCAATTGCGGAAAAAATCGGCAGAGTAAAAGTTCATCTCCTTGCTGTTGCAGCAATGTCGCTCGGATATTTTGTGATAGCCTTCGGTGCGCACAACGCCATGGCGCTGTATGTAATGATGGCAGTCTGCGGAATCGGCTGGGCTTCTATTGTCAGTCTGCCGTTTGCAATTATGACGGAAAAAGTGGATAAAAGTCGCATGGGATTTTTTATGGGAATCTTTAATCTCTCAGTTGTCTTGCCGCAGTTGTTTGTCAGTTTAGTATTGGGAAAATTTATTTTAGAAGCAGCAGATAAGAATATTATTTTTATTATCAGCGGAGTAACGCTTGCGCTTTCTGCGGTAAGCTGGGCATTGGTAAAAGAAAAGATAAAAAAATAGCTTATCAGATTTTCTTAAATTAAAAAAAATAAAAGTATGAGTTGCAAAAAGATTTTATTTCTCATTATCAGCATAAGCACGCTGACATTTTCACAACCTATTACCGATTTACTTCAACCGATCTATCTTTCACCGGGAAAAATAGATACAATATTAGTTTCTGATTTATATTATGCTGAAAAATATTCTCCTGAGTTTAAGGCAAACCCCGAGCTGAATATTTTATATCTGCCAAAAAGCAATCAGCTTGTACTTTCAGCAAAGAGAAAGAATTTTGGCGCATCGTTATTGGAATTTACTTCGGGAAAAGATCGCCGCAGCCTTCCGGTGCTGGTAAATGCCTCTGCCGCCTCTCGGGTAATACATCAATTTTCCTATACGCAGGATGCTTCGGTAAAAGAAGTTTTTGTTGAAGGAAGTTTTAACGATTGGAATAAACAAAGCCATCCGCTGGCAAAGAATGCAGCCGGAACGTTCAGCACAACAATTCTTTTGGAACCTGGAAGCTATACTTACAAATTTATCGTTGATGGAAAAGAGATTGTTGATCCGCAAAATCCCGAAACGGCACCGACAGGATTTGAAAGTTTTAATTCTGTTTTACGCGTGGAAAATCCCGATACTGCTAAAATTTTTCTGCATATCGGCGGGAAAAATGAAGAAGGAAAGAAGATCATTTTTTCATTTTATGTTGAATCGAATACCGGACTGCATGGGCTGACAAAAAAGAATATCTTTGCGCTTCTTGATAATAAAAAAATTTCCGAGAAAGATATTTCGATAAAGCAAAACAGAATTGAAGTGCAGTCTTCAAAAACCGATCTTCGCGGTGAAAAAAATCTTCGCTTGTTTGTTTCCTACAACGGAAAAAATACGAACATTCAGCACCTGCGCCTTTTCAACGGATTGCCTGCCGGTAATGCGCATATCTCTTCTCCAAACTCTTCGTGGTATGACGGCGTAATCTATTCCATAATGGTTGATCGCTTCAACAACGGCGACACCGCGAACGATAACCCGATTCAATTCGATTCGTTGTTGAAACCGGCAAATTATCAGGGTGGAGATTTTCGCGGGATTATTAAAAAAATTGAAGAAGGATATTTTGATTCACTCGGCATTTCAATTCTTTGGATTTCTCCGGTGTATGATAATCCGAACGTTGCTTTTCGCGAATATCCGCCGCCACATCGCTGGTACAGCGGCTATCACGGATATTGGCCCATTAACGAATTTTTCGTTGAAGAAAAATTCGGCACTATGGATGAACTGAAAGAACTTGTTGCGAAAGCGCATAAGCATAAAATAAAAGTTTTGCTGGATATTGTTGCGCATCATGTGCATATCGATAATCCTTTGTATAAAGAACATCCCGATTGGTTCGGGACGTTAGATCTGCCGGACGGAAGGAAAAATCTTCGCTTGTGGGATGAACAGCGCTTAACAACCTGGTTTGAGCCTTATATGCCGTCGTTTGATTATACAAAATCGCCGGCGCCGATAAATTTTATGACTGATAATTGCATTTGGTGGCTGAAAGAAACCGGCGCGGATGGTTTTCGGCATGATGCGGTGAAGCATGTGCCGAATGAATTTTGGCGCGCCTTAACAAAAAAAGTAAAAGAAGAGATTGAAATTCCGGAAAAGAAGGAAGTGTATCAAATCGGCGAAACGTTCGGCGATTATAATTTAGTTGCTTCGTATGTAAACAACGGACAGCTCAGCGCGCAGTTTAATTTTAATTTATCTTATTTTGCTATTCCTGTTTTTCTAGAGCCGGAGCAGTCGTTTTCCGTGTTAGATTTTCAAATGAAAAAAAGTTTTGAAGCATTCGGCGTTAATAATCTTATGGGAAATATTATGGACAGTCACGACAAAGTACGGTTTATGGCGTATGCCGACGGCGATGTGGCGATGCAGGGAGTTGATACGCGGGAACTAGCGTGGACAAATCCTCCGGTTGTAAATAATCCGCAGAGTTATAAAAAAGCAGAATTGTATTTTGCATATTTGTTCAGCATTCCCGGACTGCCGGTGGTCTATTACGGCTCGGAATTTGGAATGACCGGCGCGGATGACCCTGATAACAGAAGGATGATGCGTTTCGGGAATGATTTATCTGTCGAAGAAACAAAAATGCTTCATGTAACTTCGCAGCTCATCAACATCCGCAATCAGCATTCCGCTTTACGCTACGGAGATTTTTATACTCTGCGCGCCGATAAAAATATTTACGCTTATCTGCGAAGCGATATGAATGAGCGGGTACTGGTTGTTCTGAATAAGAGCAGTCAGGAGCAGTCTGTTGAATTAAACATTCCGCAGGAGATAAAGATTCAATCGGCAAAAGATATTGTAAGCGGAAAAACAAGCATAATGAAAAAAAATATTCTTGAAGAAAAAATTCCGGCTCTTTCTTGGAAAATATTTTCAGTGAGCTATTAATATTTTTAGAATTTGACTTTATGTCAATAATGACATATCTTAATTTCAGATGAAAAATGCCGATAAACCATTAGCGTGGCTTCACGGCGAAATAAGAACTCCGCCAATGTCCAGCAGTGCAAGAATTGAAGCAGGATATTTACTGCGTTTATTGCAAACGGGAGAAAAATTGTCGCTGCCTCACTTACGACCAATGCCGAAGATTGGAACGCGATGCCACGAATTGCGAATTGTTGATGAAAATAAAACATGGCGGATTGTATATCGAATTGATTTGGACGCAATTCTTATCCTTGAGGTATTTGAAAAAAAAACACAGCAGACACCGCAACAAGTAATTGAAAACTGCAAACGAAGAATAGCAATGTATAAAAAGTAATGAAGGAGAATTTATGAACACACGAAAGAAAAAAAATCTTGAAGCAAAAGGGTGGAAAATTGGCGATGCTTCGGATTTTCTTAATCTCTCAGCCGAAGAAGCGGCGTATGTTGAATTAAAACTGCGATTAAGCAAAAACTTGCAGGAATATAGAAAAGAAAAAAAGATTACGCAGGAAGCATTAGCGCGAATGTTAAAATCAAGTCAATCGCGTGTTGCAAAAATGGAATCAGGCGATCCTTCGGTGTCGTTGGATTTACTTGTCCGTTCATTATTAACGCTGGGCGCTTCGCGTAAAAATTTATCGCAGATGTTGCTGTAAGTAATTATGTTTTTTGTAAAAAATAATGTAATTGAAGAAAAAATTCCAGCGTTGGGGTGGAAGATATTTTTAATTCAATAGTTAATCTCTCGCAAAGGCGCTAAGAATATTTTAAAGCATTACGTAAAGACTTTACGTATTGGCGAGAAAACAAATGAGACCTAACATGACCAAACCAAAACTTTCTTTCTGGCAAATCTGGAATATGAGCTTCGGATTTCTCGGAATTCAATTCGGATTTGCACTGCAAAACGCAAACGTCAGCAGAATTTTTGAAACACTCGGCGCCAGTATTGATGCCATTCCGATTTTATGGATTGCCGCGCCTGTTACCGGCTTAATTATTCAGCCGATTATCGGCCACATGAGCGATAAAACCTGGAACAGATTAGGGAGAAGGCGTCCGTATTTTCTCTCCGGGGCGATTCTTGCTTCCGCGGCAATTATTATTATGCCGAACTCTCCTGTGCTGTGGGTTGCCGCCGGCATGCTGTGGATTATGGATGCCTCTATTAATGTTTCCATGGAGCCGTTCCGTGCATTCGTCGGCGATATGCTTCCTTCGGAACAGCGAACCATCGGATTTTCAATGCAAAGCTTCTTCATCGGAATCGGCGCCGTTGTTGCTTCCGCGCTTCCGTATATGATGACCAACTGGTTCGGAATTTCCAATGTTGCCGCAAGCGGCGAAATTCCTGCTTCGGTAAAATATTCATTCTATATCGGCGGTATAGTTTTTCTTCTTGCAGTAATTTGGACTGTGGTGAGGACGAAAGAGTATTCACCCGAAGAGTTGAAAAAGTTTTCAGAACAACAGAATGAACAACAGATAAAGAACAATGTAACAATTTCTTCTCATCAGCTTAATCGCAATGCCGTGATCTGGCTTGCTGCAGGGCTGGCGGGTTCTGCAATTCTTCATTATGTATTGCAGGAAAATGATTACGGATTATACGTGTTATTTGTCGGAGCAATTATTTTCGGCGGCATACAATTTGTCGGTGGAATGTTCGCTAAAAAGAAAGAGACAACATCAGGGTTGGTTTCCATTTTAAATGATTTGTATGCAATGCCGAAGACAATGAAGCAGCTCGCTGTGGTTCAATTCTTTTCGTGGTTTGCTCTGTTTGCAATGTGGATTTACACAACGCCCGCAGTTACCCATCACATTTACGGCGCAACGGATCCGACTTCTCAATTATACAACGAAGGAGCGGATTGGGTCGGCGTGTTGATGTCTGTCTATAACGGTTTTGCGGCTGTTATGGCTTTTGTGTTAGTTTGGATGGCAAAAAAGACCAATCGCAAAACTGTTCACATGATAAGCTTGATAATCGGCGGATTAGCGTTTGCATCTTTTTATGTGATAAAAGACCCGCAGCTATTATTGATTTCGGAATTAGGAATCGGTTTGGCGTGGGCTTCAATTCTTGCGATGCCGTACGCCATTCTTGCCGGATCGCTTCCGGCAGAAAAGATGGGCGTGTATATGGGGATATTTAATTTCTTTATTGTTATTCCGCAAATTACCGCGGCGGCAATTCTCGGATTTTTTGTAAAAAATATTTTTAGCGGCGAGGCGATCTATGCGCTTCTGCTCGGCGGCGCTTCAATGATGCTTTCCGGTGTGTTGACTATGTTTGTCGAAGATGTTGATGCGATTGAGAACCCGTAAATAATCTGTATGATGTTTTTTATAAATATCTTACATTGTAAAAGTAAATTTAATAGAACTGGGAAACGTTAATGAAAAAAATATTTTTGCTTTCTGTTTTTTGTGTTTTGGTAGTCTTCGCACAAACTCAATCGCCGCTTAAATTAAGCGTAGATATTGCAAGGTTTACAGGCGATTCGAATCATGTCTATTTCGAGGTCTATTACAGTTTTGATGTTTCCGATCTTTCTTACCAAAAAAATGGAGAGGAATATCAG
>JACFMZ010000067.1 GCA_019455105.1 Bacteroidota bacterium
CACCACGCTGGATGAATACCGGCAGTATATTGAAAAAGACGGCGCGCTCGACCGCCGGTTTCAAAAAATTATGGTTGATCCGGCAAGCGTTGACGATACCATTCAAATTCTTACAAATATTAAAGACAAATACGAACAGCATCACGGCGTTCGATACAGCGAAAAAGCCGTTGTCAGTGCCGTAAAGCTCAGCGACCGATACATTACCGATAGAAATCTGCCCGATAAAGCCATTGATGTGCTGGATGAAGCAGGCGCGCGCGTTCATCTTTCGAACATTGTTGTTCCGCAGGATATTTTAAAAATAGAAGAAGAGATTGAAAAAATTAAACTCTCAAAAAATCAGGTGGTAAAAAATCAAAATTTTGAAGAAGCCGCCCGCCTGCGCGATTTAGAAAAAAAATTAAACAGCGATCTCGAAATTGCAAAACGGGAATGGGAATTAAAATCGCAGACACTTGTCTTTGAAGTGAACGAAGAAAATATTGCCGATGTTGTTGCCATGATGACCGGAATTCCGGTGAATAAGATTGCCGAATCGGAATCGCAGAAACTGCTGAAGATGGATACCGCGCTCGAATCGGTAATTATCGGCCAGAATGAAGCAATTGAAAAACTCAGCAAAGCCATCCGCCGAACCCGTGCAGGATTAAAAGATCCGCGCCGCCCGATCGGCTCGTTTATTTTCTTAGGTCCGACCGGAGTCGGAAAGACAGAATTAGCCAAGGCGCTCGCCCGTTATCTGTTCGATTCCGATGAATCGTTAATCCGCGTGGATATGAGCGAATATATGGAAAAATTTTCCGTCTCTCGTCTTGTCGGCGCGCCTCCCGGCTATGTGGGTTACGAAGAAGGGGGACAGTTAACCGAAAAAGTTCGCCGAAAACCGTACAGCGTTGTACTTCTTGATGAAATTGAAAAAGCCCATCCGGATGTTTTTAATATTCTTCTGCAGGTGCTGGATGACGGACAACTTACCGATTCGCTCGGCAGAAAAGTGGATTTCAAAAATACCATTTTAATTATGACGTCGAATATCGGCGCGCGCGATATTAAAGCGACAAAAGGCTTCGGCTTCGGCGAAGAAACGGTGGACGATAAACATAAACAGATGAAGAACACCATTGAAGAAGCTATGCGCCGCGTTTTCAATCCGGAATTCTTAAACCGCATTGATGATACCATTGTCTTCCATCAATTATCAAAAGAAGATATTGTGAAGATTATAGATATTCAGGTGCACGATCTGTTCAAGCGGATGAGTTCGTTAAATCTTTCCATTGAACTGAGCAAGCAGGCAAAAGATTTTCTTGCGGATAAAGGGTACGATCAGCTTTTCGGCGCACGGCCGCTGCGGCGCGCGCTGCAAAAATATGTTGAAGACCCAATTGCCGAAGAAATTCTGAAAGGGAAATTCTCCGACGGCGGTATTATTAAAGTAAAATTAAACAAGAAAAAAGATGAATTAATCTTTACCACCGGTACTCATCCGGATGACAGCGGCGAAACTCCGGAAGAACTAAAGCAGGAAGATACGGTGTAGTTTTTCAATTCAGACAATTCACATTATCGCAAAAAAATCCCGACTGTAAAAAGCCGGGATTTTTTTTATTGAAAAAGTTAATACTCTTATTGTTGAAACAGCGCCATATATTCCGAAAATACAAAAAGCCGGTTTCGTTTCTCACCGGAAATTTTTTTAAGAATACCGAGCGCTTCAAAATCTTTTATCAACGAGTTTGCCGTTGGAGTAGAAATGCTGATTTTATCGACAACATCGGCAGCGGAAACAATAGGCGAAGTATAAAGCAGCGACACAAATTTCTTCGACGACGGAATTTTTTTACCGAGAGAAAGAATTTTCTTTCCTTCTATTTCATCGCGCAAACGCAAAATTTTTTGAAATGTTTCCGTTCCCTGCCGCGATATTTCGATAACGCCAACAAGAAAAAATTTTATCCACTGTGTTAAATTATTTGCCGAGCGCACAATGGTGAGGTTGTCATAATACAGTGATTTATTTTTTTCAAAATATGCGGATAAATATAATGTCGGCTTCGCCAGCAATTTTTGTTGAACCAGATAGAGTGCAATTAACAAACGACCGATCCGCCCGTTACCGTCTAAAAAAGGATGTATTGTTTCAAATTGATAGTGTGCTATGGCGATACGAATTAACGGCGGCACATAAATATTTTCATTATGTAAAAAATTTTCAAGGTCGCCCATAAGCTGCCCAACCTCCTCGTGATGAGGCGGAATAAACACAGCATCTTTTAAACTTACACCGCCAATCCAATTTTGACTTACCCTAAATTCACCCGGTAATTTATCTTTGCCGCGCGTATTGGTCAACAAGATTTTGTGAACCTTTTTCAGCAAACGGGTTGAAATTGGCGTTGTTTGTAATTGAGCAACAGCATAATTCATTGCGGCAATATAGTTTTGGACTTCCTTCCAATCATTTTTTTTGTCGGTAAGAATATCCTCTTCTTTCAACAACGCATCTTCAACATTTGTTTGTGTTCCTTCAATTCTGCTGGAAGTTGTTGCTTCTTTTACCACGTGCATTTTTATAAAAAAATCTATATCCGGCACATACAGAGAGAATGCATTCAACTCTCCAAGTTGACGGTGAGCTTCAGCAAGAAGTGTATTCAATTGCGGGTCGTTCCATACCCATTCTTTATTTATTGTATTGGGAAAAAATGATTTATACTGGTATTGTTGAATAAAACTGCCTGCAATAAAATCGCCGATATTCATTTATGAACCTTAATTAATATTAACTGTTAGTTAAAGTTAATAGTTTATCCTTAATTAAGCAATGTTCTTATTTAAGGTTCGTTACGGCATCTAATTTCTTTTATTTTCAATAAAATTCTAACAAAAAAAATCCCGACTATAATAGGTCAGGATTTTTTTTCTCTATTAATTTGAACGCAGAGAAAAAGTTTTCCAATGCGCGTTTATTACTTTCTCTGCCGGTAAAAGTTTATCAAATCCGTGTTGGTTGTTGTTCCTCCCGCCTGCCGAATCATGGTAATAATCTGCCCCCGATGATAGGTTGAATGATTGACGATATGCTGTAAAATCATCCAGATTTTTTGCGTGGAAACCTCGCCGCGTGAATTACCGAGCGAAATATCGGCATTTAATTTTTCATAATTCAACGAAGAAATATATTTTGAATAGTCGGCTTCGATCTTTTTTATCTTTCCTTTCACATCGTCGTATTTCGGAAGATCTTTTGTCGTCAGCGGCTTAATGGCTGCTTCGTTGTTAAGACGCTGAATCCAAACACTTTTTGCCGCGCAGATATGTACAAGCGTTCCGTGAATGGAGCCGAAACTGCTTTTCATATCTTCATACAGCTTTTCCGCCGGAAAAGAATCCAGCGCCGAAAAAATGCGGGCATTTGCCCACGATTCAAATTCAAATAATAATTGAGCTTCATCGAGTGTCATACTTCCTCCTGAAAAAGAATAGTAATTTGTTATACAAGTGACCGTCACCTCAAAGGTGACGGTCTCTTTAACCAAACTTACTCATCAAACAAATACTTATCAATAGTTTCAGAATTATTAGATTTGTATTCTTGAACAAAATTTTCATAATCATTGACATTCTTAAAATGATTAAGAACAATCGAAGGAGTAACAATGTTAGAATGCGTCCTGCCGATATATTCTCCGTAACTGCTGAACTTCCAATCTTCCGGTTTTGTTGCCAAATTCGCTTCAACAGGATTTAAGTGGATATAACGCGAAAGATGCAGCAAGTATTGTTCATCGTCAATATGTTTTAGTTTATATTTCCCTTCGAACAAATGTCCGCTTTTTTCATACATCTTGTTAATCGCTTTCGCGTAGCCGTCACAAACGGATTTAATAAAATGCGAAATACCATTTTCCGCAACTTGATATAAAATAAAATGAAAATGGTTCGGCATTAAACAATAGGCAATTATCTGAACTTCATTATCATTTTTATATTTCAGTACTCTTTGCAGAAAGTAATCATAATTACGTTCTTCTATAAAAATAGCATTTCTATGTACACCGCGATTATAAACGTGAAAATAATTACCAATAGATTTTAATAAATTTGTTTTAACAGACATAATTTAATTTAGTTGAATAGTTGACCGCCACTTTCAAAGTGACGGTCAACTATGATAAATTATTTACAAATTCTCCTTCACCTTTGCCAAAAACTTCAACGCTTCAAGCGGCGTAAGCAAATTAATATCCAACTTTTTAATTGCGTCGCGCAGTTCGTCGTCTTTCATTTCAAACATGGTAATTTGCGGCGTGCTTTCAATTTTGGCAATGCGCTTTTTTGTTTTCCGCAGTTCCGCTTTCTCTTCCAGCGTTTCTCCGCTCGGGGAAAATTGCGTCGCTTCCAAATTTTCCAAAATCTCTTTTGCGCGGTCGGTTAATTCAGCCGGAAGTCCCGCCATCATTGCCACTTGAATTCCGTAGGAATGATCCGCCGTTCCCGGTGTTACGGTGTGAAGAAACACCACTTTATCGCCGTACTCCCGCACATCCACTTTGTAATTTTTTATCCGCGGAAAACGCATTGCCAGCTCGTTCAATTCGTGATAGTGAGTGGCAAAGAGCGTCCGCGCGCCGATTTGTTCGTGCAGATATTCCGTCAGCGACCACGCAATGGAAATTCCGTCATACGTGCTGGTTCCTCTTCCGACCTCATCAAGCAGAATCAAGCTTTTCTTGGTGGCGCGGTTTACAATATTTGCCGCTTCATGCATTTCCACAAGAAAGGTACTTTCGCCGCTTGTAATATTATCGCTGGCGCCGACACGGGTAAAAATATTATCTACCATTCCAATAACGGCACGCTTTGCCGGAACAAAACTGCCGATGTGAGCCAGAAGCGTTATCAGTCCGGCTTGACGCAGAAACGAAGATTTTCCGCTCATGTTCGGACCGGTAATAATTAAAATCTGTTCTTTCGTCGTATTCAAACGGATAGAATTCGGAATGTACTGCTCGCCGACAGGAAGCAGTTGTTCAATAACCGGATGCCGTCCTTCGACGATAAGAATTTCTTCACCGTCGTTAATTTCCGGACGGACGTACTTATGTTCGGTTGCCGCCGCCGCAAGCGCGCACAAACAATCCAGCGCGGCAATCTGCTGCGCATTCGCCTGAATTATTCCGGCAAAGGATGAAGCAAACATGCGCAGCTCGTTAAATAACCGCGATTCCAGTTCAAGAATTTTTGCTTCGGCATGTAAAATTTTATCTTCATACTCTTTTAATTCTGGCGTAATGTAGCGCTCGGCATTCGTCATGGTTTGTTTGCGAATGTATTCCGAAGGAACTTTTTCTTTATGCGTGTGGGTAATTTCAATATAATAGCCGAACACATTATTGAAACCGATTTTCAGCGACGAAATTCCTGTCCGCTCCCGCTCTTTCTTTTGTAGATTGGCAATCCAATCCTTTGCCGAAAACGAAAGCAAGCGAAGTTCATCCAGCTCGGCATTAAATCCTTCCCGAATTATTCCCCCTTCTTCCAGCTTAACGGGCGGATCGTCGGCAACGGCGCGCGTAACGGCATCGGTCAGTTCTTCAAGAATTTGCAGGTTAGAATTTATTTGTTGTAATGTGTCATCCTGATCAAGCGAATCGCTTTTTGATGAGCGCGTCGAAGGATCTCGTTTTAGAATATTTTTTAATTTGGGAATGGATTGCAAAATTCTCTTCAACGCAATCAGTTCGCGCGGATTGGCGCGGTTGGTGGCAATGCGGGCAATCAAGCGCTCCATATCTCCCATTTCGGAAAGCTCGCCGATAAGATTTTGCCGAAGCGAATGATCCTCCGTCAGCGATGCAATTCCGTTCTGCCGCCAGAGAATCTGTTCCAATTTTTTCAGCGGATTGTTTACCCATTTTTTCAGCAGCCGTCCTCCCATCGGCGAATTGGTTTTATCCAACACGGAAAAGAGCGTTCCTTCGGCGGTGCCGGCAAGCGACGAAGTGATTTCTAAATTTCTTTTTGTGGCGGAATCCAGCACAATGGTTTCATCTACCGAATACGGAATAATCTTTTGAATGTGCGCAAGATTTGCTTTCTGTGTTTCATTAAGATAATGCATTACCGCACCGGCAGCAAAAATGCCGATGCTCATTTCATCAATGCCGAAACCTTTCAGCGATTGTGTTTTAAAATGCTGAGTGAGTTTTTCAAAACCATAATCAAACTGAAAAAGCCAGTCATCCTGCGGCGTATAAATTCCCTTATACTGCTGATGAAGCATTTCCTGAAGCGCTTCTCTGTCCCGTTTCTGCACTAAAAGTTCCGAAGGAGAAACGGAAGAGAGCACTTCGAACAGTTGATGAAAGGGAAATTCCGTAACGCGGTACTCTCCCGTTGAAATATCCACAAAGGAAAAACCGATGGTATCGTTTGAGGCGGCAATCGCACTCGGCAGCGCAATGCAGGCAAGATAGTTATTCTGTTTCTGCTCAAGAATTTTATCGGAGAAAGCAACGCCCGGCGTTACCACTTCAATCACATCGCGCTTTACAATTCCTTTGGCAAACTTCGGATCTTCCAACTGCTCGCAGACGGCAACGCGCAATCCTGCTTTTAATAATTTGGGAAGATACGTTTCCAGCGCGTGATGCGGAAACCCTGCCAGCGGCGTTTCGCCAGCGTTGGCTCCGTTGTTCCGGCGCGTAAGCGTAACGCCGAGAACTTTGGATGTGGTCTTTGCATCTTCATTAAATGTTTCGTAAAAATCTCCCATGCGAAACAGCAAAATAGTATCGGGATATTTTGCTTTCACGGAAGCGTATTGTTTCATTAACGGGGTAGATGACATGGAAAATTTTTATGAATTCACAATGACAATGTTAAGATTCGAAAGAAATAAATTATGAAATTAAAGTAAAAAAAATATGAAGGGGAAACAAGGAATTGATACAATGAAGGCGTGCGAAGTTAGTAAATTTTAGAATGTATAATATGAATAGATATGTTGTAGAAATTGCTATTCGTTTTCATTCTCTCTATATTTTGCCAACCCAAAATCTTTCCCCCTAACAACAATCTGGAGTCTTTA
Organism: Bacteroidota bacterium; assembly: GCA_019455105.1. Classification (GTDB taxonomy): domain Bacteria; phylum Bacteroidota; class Ignavibacteria; order UBA10030; family UBA8401; genus JACFMZ01. The sequence goes on from JACFMZ010000067.1 coordinate 7,097, forward strand.
TGAAAAAGCTCATGCTCTTGCTCGTCGTGTTGTTTCTCTGCTCTCTTACCAATGCACAATTAAAAAAGAGAGTCGCTGTTTCTCGCTTTGAAGACCGCGCCGGCACCGGCTACAACCATCTCGGAGAAGGAGTTGCCGATATGCTTGTAACCGCACTGGTAAAAACGGGAAAATTCACCGTGCTGGAACGCCAGGAATTGGAAAAAGTTTTGGATGAACAAAAACTCGGCGAAAGCGGACTTGTAACTCCCCAAACCGCGCCGAAACTCGGCAAAATACTCGGCGTTGAACTACTGGTCATCGGTTCCGTTTCGGAATTCGGAACAAAAGAAAGTCAGGTTTCCGGCGGCATCTCGTTTCTCAGCGGCGGAATAAAACGCAAAACATCGCGCGCCGTTGTTGATGTACGGCTGGTGAATACCGTTACCGGCGAAATTGTTGCCGCAGAAAAAGAAGAAGGCGAAGAATCTTCCACCGGCTTGGCGATAAATTACGAAGGAATTGATTTTAATAATATGGATAGCTGGGATGATACCGATATCGGTAAAGCCTGCCGGAAAGCAATTGACGGCGTAGTGGAATTAATTGTTAAAAATATGGCAAACATTCCTTTCACCGGAAAAATTTTAAAATTGAACAGCGACGGCACCTTATTAATGAAACCCGGCTCCGAAGGAAACGTAAAACCGGGAATGGAATTTGATGTTGTCCGCGTCGGCGAACCGATTACCGACCCCGATACCGGCTTGGAACTCGGCGCTGAAGAAACAACCGTCGGCAGAGTAAAAGTTATTGAAGATGCGCTGAAAGGAAAAGCGGCAAAAGCAAAAATTACCGAAGGAAAAGATATTCAGGCAGCCGATATTTTGCGTGAGCCAAAATAATTTACAACGCAATTTTACGACAGGACACGGGAAAATATTTGATTTCTAAAAAATTATTTTTCTGTGCGGTTCATACCCGATTATGTCCGAAATAATTTTACAAACAGAAAATTTATCCAAGCAGTATAAACAGCGCTGGGCAGTTCGAAATGTTAATCTCGAAGTTCGCCGCGGCGATGTCTTTGGTTTTCTTGGACCAAACGGCGCGGGGAAAAGCACTACCATCCGAATGATCCTTTCGCTGATAAAGCCGGCAGAAGGAACGGTAGAATTGTTCGGACATAATCTTTTTCGAGAGCGAGAGAAGGCATTGCAGAATGTTGCGGGAATTGTTGAGAAGCCGGACTTCTATCTTTACCTTTCCGCCCACCGCAACATGGAAATTGCCGGCGCAATGACGCTCGGGAAAAAGCCGGAGAAGAAAAAAATTCTGGAAACGCTGGCATCGGTCGGCTTGGAAGAACGGGCGGAGGATAAAGTAAAAACATTTTCGCACGGAATGAAACAGCGTCTCGGCATTGCGCAGGCGCTGCTCTGCGAGCCGCAGCTTATTTTACTCGATGAACCGACGAACGGCCTCGATCCGCAGGGAATGAAAGAAGTCCGCGAGCTGATTGCCATGCTTTCCGGAAAACGGGGCATTACGGTCTTCCTTTCATCGCATCTGCTTCATGAAGTAGAGCAGGTGGCAACGCGGATGGCAATTATTAACAACGGCAGAATGATTGTTCAGGGGAGCGTTGATGAAATTCTTCACGCCAGCATTAACACAATGTTTTTTGACGTTGAGCCAAAAAAGAAAGCTCTCTCTGTTCTGCAAAAATTAAATTGTGTTACGGCGCCGACGCTGACCAATGAAGGAATTACCGCACAAGTGGCAAAAAAAGATATTCCGAAATGTATTGCCGCACTCGGCAGCGCACGCTGTAAAATTTATACCGTCCGTCCCAAACAAAGTCTGGAAGAATATTTTCTTGCGGTTACCAATAATGAAGAACAGCATCGTTGATTATTATATGAACGGCACGCGGCGCTTTTTTCTCTTCAATAACATTCTTCTTTCCGAAAGATTAGGTATCGGAAAAATCCGCCGGAGTATAGCCTCATGATTTTTACACTCATTCGCCTTGAACTTTTTAAAACCTACGCAAAGTGGCGGACGTACATCGGTTTTATTACTGTCGGCGCGGTAATTCCGCTGATTATGTGGCTGATGAGTTACGCCGGCGACAATATGATGAACGCCCAAACCCGTTCACTGCAAAATGATTTTTTTATTACCGGAAATCTTTTTAACGGCTGGACTATTTCGCAGTTTATCATGAACAGTCTTTGGCTTCACGTGCCGATTTTAATTTCATTGGTTGCCGGCGATCAGCTTTCCGGTGAAGCAACTGCCGGCACATTCCGGCTTGTGTTGATTCGCCCGGTTTCCCGTTTAAAATTTTTGAATGCAAAATATCTTACCACGCTTCTCTATACGGCATCGCTGGTAATTTGCATTGCGGTGCTTTCAATCGGTTTCGGATTGTGGCTCTTCGGCTCCGGAGATCTCTTATCGGTGGAGAGCGACGGCATTACAATACTTCCCGAACATGTATTATGGATTCGATTTCTGCTTGCCTATACGCTGGCAATCTGGTCAATGTTCGTTATCGCCTCCCTTTCATTTTTTATTTCTTCATTTGTGGAAAATGCCATTGGACCAATTGTTATTACCATTGTGATTATTTTTATTTCGCTCATCATCACCAATCTTCCGATAGATGCCGTGGCGGCGTACAAGCCATATTTCTTTACAACCTATTTTACCGTTTGGAAAGAAGCATTTAATTCTACGATTGATTGGAGTAAAATTTTTTATTCCTGCGCAATGCTGGGAATTAATAATATTTTCTTTTATACTGCAACGGTAATCATCTTCAGAAGAAAAGATATTCTTTCATAATTACAAAGGAACATTATGACACTTCGCGAACGACTGCAAGAGATGAAAAAAGATTTTCATCCGACCTTTTGGGTTGCCAACGGAATGGAATTGTTTGAGCGCCTTGCTTACTACGGCCAGCAGATTGTTTTTATGGTGTACTTACGAAACAATCTCGGGTTTACGGAATCCGAAGCCGGTTCACTTTCAGGATTATTCGGCGGACTGATTTATCTCCTTCCTATTCTCGGCGGAACGCTTGCCGATAAATGGGGCTTCCGGCGTGCTTTTAATATTGCCTTTACCATTCTCGGCATCGGATATTTTCTTATCGGCTCAGTCGGCATGACGGCGTTTAAAGGAATCTACGGTGATATGTCGTTGTATTGGCTGCTCACAATTTTTCTTATCTTCACTGCCTTCGGCGGTTCGTTCATTAAACCGTCGGTGCTTGGAACCGTTGCCGTTACCACAAACGAAAAATCAAAATCACTCGGCTTTGCGGTGTATTACTGGTTAGTTAATGTCGGCGCAATGATCGGACCGACCATCGCGTATTTTGTCCGCGACAGTTTCGGCAACGAATTTGTTTACGTAGTTTCCTCCGTCAGCTGTTTTGCCATGGTTGTTGTTAATCTTTTTTTATACAAAGAAGTTATTTCCGAACAGACAATAGAAACCGAATCCCTCGGAAAGAAAATTAAAAACTTGTTTGTCGTGCTAGGAAATTTTAAGTTTATGATTTTTCTTCTCATCTATTCTTTGTATTGGATAATTTTTTGGCAGGAATTTATTATCGTACCGTACTACATTACGGATTTTATCGGAAAAGATGTGCCGTATGAAATTATTCAATCATGGTCTGCCGGCGGAGCAATTATTTTGCTGCAGATTCCCATCAACCGATTAACGAAAAATATTCCGACTCGAACGGCAATACTTACCGGCTTTGCCGTTTCATCCCTAATCTGGATTATTATCGCTGTTCATCCGAGCGTGCCGACTATTGCAGCGGGAATTGTTGCCTTTGCAATCGGCGAAATGACGCAGGCGCCCCGCTACTACGAATACATTTCAGAAATTGCTCCGAAAGGTCAGCAGGGTTTATATCAAGGATACGCTTTTCTTCCCATTGCCATTGCCCGCTTTGTCGGCGATCCGTTCGGCGGATGGATTTATGAAACTTCAAAGGCAAGCGGAAATCTTTCGATGGTTTGGATTTCTATGATTGCCATCGGTCTTTTTGGAACACTCTGCATGGCAGTGTATAACAAAGTTATTGCAAAACAGGAAGCCGCATTGTGAAGAAAATATTTCTCTGCATTGTTCTTTTTATTGCCGTCTCTCTTTCTGCTTCAGCGCAAAAACTAACGGCAGAAAAAATTCTGCAAGAAGTAAAAAACCATTTTGAAACGGTAAAAGATTATTCGGTTGAACTTACTGCCGAAATTGAAATGGAACGTCTGCACATTCCTGAAATGAAAATGAAATTATATTTCAAACAGCCGGATAAAATTCATATTGATTCAAAAAATTTTGCCATGCTTCCGAAAGAAGGATTCGGAATTAATCCGGCAGAATATCTGGAACACTATAACGCTTCCATAACCGGAACCGAAACGGTGAACGGAACAACATTGTACACACTGAAACTTCTTTCAAAGCCGGAAAAAAATAAACCGCTTCGTGAAGTCTTTCTTACTGTTGACGGTGCACATTGGGTTGTTATCCGCATGGAATCATCTCCCGCACCGGGAAGAACCATTTTTGTTGCTATGGATTATGCGGCCATTGAAAATATTTATTTTCTTCCGGTTGCAATGAAACTCCAATTTGATTTCGCACCGCCGGCGGATACCTCGCTGACAGAAAAAAAGATGAACACAATGCGCATGATGCCGAGAAAAGGAAGGGTTGAAATCAGCTATTCAAATTACAAAGTCAATACCGGCTTAGGTGATGCAATTTTTGAAAAGAAGGAACAGTAAACTAAAAACAAACAAGCCGCTTTCAAAGCGGCTTGTTTGTTAATTCTTCTGCTCTTCCATCATTCGAATAAATTTTGAAAAGAGATAATCACTGTCGTGCGGTCCGGGCGACGCTTCGGGATGATACTGCACGCAGAAAATCGGCAGTTTTTTATGTTCAAATCCTTCTACCGTTTGGTCGTTCAGATTTATGTGTGTCAGTTCAAGTTCGTCAGTATCAACAGTATTCCAATCCACGGCAAACCCGTGATTTTGCGATGTAATTTCAATTTTTCCCGTCTTAAGATTTTTTACCGGATGATTTCCGCCCCGATGACCGAATTTTAATTTATACGTCTTTCCGCCGAGTGCAAGCCCGAGAATTTGATGTCCAAGGCATATTCCAAAAATCGGTTTCTTTCCTATTAATTTTTTCAAATTTGCTATTGCATACTTTACCGCTTCCGGATCTCCCGGTCCGTTAGAAAGAAAAATTCCGTCCGGGTTCATTGCCAAAACCTGCTCGGCAGAATAGTGTGCCGGTACTACGGTGAGATCGCATCCGTAACTGGTCAAGCGGCGGAGAATATTTTGTTTTACGCCGTAATCATACACCACCACAGAAAATTTTTTTTCCGCTTTCTCGCCGTTATGCGTTACCAGGGCGAACGGGGTTGAATCCACATCGCTCCAGCGGTACTCATTTTCCGTGGTCACAACTTTCGCAAGATCGCACCCCGTCATTTCTACGGAAGCTTTCGCCTTTGCAATTAAGCTTGCATCGTCGAGATCTTTCGTTGAAATAATTCCCCGCATGGCTCCCTGCGTTCGCAGAATTTTTGTCAGCATGCGCGTATCAATTCCCTGCACGGCAAGAATGTTATGTTTCGCCAGCCAATCACCCAGCGTTGACTTTGTCCGCCAATTGCTGTGAAATTCAATATACTCTTTCACAATAAATCCGCTGACCTGCGGTTTTACGGATTCAACATCTTCCCAATTCACGCCGTAATTTCCGATTTGCGTGTAGGTCATGGTTACAATCTGTCCGGCATACGACGGGTCGGTGAGAATTTCCTGATAGCCGGTGATGCTTGTATTGAAACAGACTTCTCCGGTCACTTCTCCTTCCGCACCGAAATGTTCTCCGGTAAACACCGTGTCGTTTTCCAACGCAAGTTTTGCAATCATATCACTAACAACTTTCTTCTGAATACTTTAAAAATTTCTTCTTCACATTTCAAAAGTACAAAAATATGTTGACAACTAAAAATTAATTTACGTTATTATCACTAATCTTAGAGGAGCGGTACACACAAGTACGCACATGGAGAATGAAACGATTCCGTGAAATGTGCCGAAAAGGTTCGCAGGAAGTACCGCCGAAATCAGCAGAGGCGTTTCCCTTTGCCGGTTGGGCTGCAAGAATACGAATTGCAGACTGTCATTATGCAGACGCATAATGAAGCGCTAATGATCATCTGCAAAAATATTCTAACCGTTTTGTTTTTGTTCCTCGAGCGGTTTGTATCATTCAAAGTAGAGAATTGTTAGCGCATCTCTACTTTTTCATTTTAAAGAAAATTTTAAAAAGGAATGATATGAATATTGCCCTCATCGGTTACGGAAAAACCGGAAAAGAAATTGAATGCGCCGCGCGCGAACAGCGCCACACCATTGCCGCTCTCTTCACCAGCTCTCAGCCCCTTCCCGATGCACCGTCGGAATTTTTTCGCTCAACGGCGATTGACTGTTTTATTGATTTCAGTGCGCCGGAAGCGGTGCGGCATAATATTGCAACAGCCGCCGCTCTCCATCTTCCCATTGTCGTGGGAACAACCGGCTGGCAGACACATTTTGAAGAATTCATCGCTCCGATTAAAAAAGAAAACGGCGCGCTGCTGTACGGCAGTAATTTTTCCGTCGGCGCTCAAATGTTTCTGCGGATTGTTGCCCGCGCTTCCCGTTTATTTAATCTCTTTCCTGAATACGATATTGCCGTGCACGAAACACACCACCGACAGAAGAAAGATATTCCCAGCGGAACAGCGCTGACCATTGCAAAAAAAATTCTTTCACACGTACAGCGGAAAAAGAGAATCACCGTTGCCGGCGATTTCTCCCCGCTGCAAAAAGATGATTTGCTCATTTCAAGTTCCAGAGTCGGCTCAGTTTTCGGCACGCACCGCGTTCTCTTTAATTCGCCGTTTGATGAAGTCGAACTCATTCATCAGGCACACAACAGAAAAGGTTTTGCCTGCGGTGCGCTTCTTGCCGCAGAATGGCTGCAGACAAAAACCGGCATTTACCGGTTTGAAGATGTTATTTCTGAAAAAATTAATTCACAGCAGCAAGAACTTTCTATTCATCATTAAAGGAAAAATCATGTCATCATCATTCACCTTTCGCGGCGCCGCAACGGCGCTGGTTACGCCAATGCTTCAAGACGGAGCCATTGACGAATATTCACTCCGCCGTTTAGTGGAATTTCAAATTACCAACGGCATTCACGGCCTTGTTCCCTGCGGAACAACCGGCGAAAGCGCAACGCTTACTCACGCCGAACATCATCATGTAATGGATATTGTTGTCGATCAGACAAAAGGAAGAATTCCGGTGATGATTGGCGCAGGAAGCAATTCTACGCGCGAAGCTGTTTCGCTAACGCAGCATGCCAGAGCCATCGGCGCAAGCGCCGTTCTTTCCATTGCGCCGTATTACAACAAGCCGACGCAAAAGGGTTTCTTTGAACATTACAAAGCAATTGTCGAATCGGTTGATATTCCAATTATAGTCTATAACTGCCCCGGAAGAACCGGCAGTAATATTTCCGCCGAAACAACCCTGCGTCTGGCTGAGCTTTCAGGAATTGCGGGAATAAAAGAAGCATCCGGAAACGTTCCGCAGATAATGGAAATTCTCCGTAACAAACCGAAAAATTTTTTCGTACTTTCCGGTGATGATTCCATTACGCTGCCGCTGATTTCCGTCGGATGCGACGGAGTTATTTCGGTGGCTGCCAATGAAGTTCCGAGATTATTTTCCACCATGATTAATTTTGCATTGGAAGAAAATTTTATTGAAGCGCGGAAAATTCATAACGAATTACTGCCGTTAATGAATGCGAATTTTATTGAATCCAATCCTATTCCGGTAAAAAGCGCGTTGGCGCAAATGGGAATGATTCATGAAATCTACCGGCTGCCGTTAACCTCGCTTCATACAGACCATCGTTTTACATTACGCAGAATATTGGAAGAGCTGCAGCTTATTCCGTCAGGAGTATCAATCTAAATGGAAAACAATATTGAACCGCTGGCGAAGGAGATTGAAAAATTATATGAAGCTCCAGTTTCTTCCGCACAGGCGAAAAAAATTTTTTCCCGTTTTCTTGCGCTTCTAAACAGCGGAGAAATTCGTGCGGCAGAACAAATAAACGGAACGTGGCAGGTTCACCAATGGGTGAAGAAAGGAATTTTACTCGGCTTTCGTTTGGGCGTTATAAAAGAGATTCATTCTGCATCTCCTTTTCCTTTTTTTGATAAGGAGACATTTCCGTTAAAAAATATTTCTCGGCGCGATGGCGTTCGTATTGTTCCGGGAGGAACATCTATACGAAGCGGTTCGTTTATCGCGCCGGGAGTTGTTATTATGCCGCCCGCGTATATTAATGTCGGCGCGTATATCGGAAAAAATACACTTGTGGATTCGCATGTGCTGGTCGGTTCGTGCGCGCAAATCGGCGAACGGGTGCATCTTTCCGCCGGCGTTCAAATCGGCGGCGTGCTGGAACCGGCCGGTGCGCTGCCTGTTATTGTTGAAGATGATGTGCTGATCGGCGGAAATTGCGGCGTGTATGAAGGAACAATTATTCGCAAGCGTGCCGTCATCGGAAGCGGAGTTATCTTTACCGCTTCTACACCGATGTATGACTGCGTCAACGATACCATTATTAAAAAGGATAGCCGCGGTGTTTTAGTTGTCCCGGAAAATGCCGTTGTCGTTGCCGGCACAAGAAAAATCAACACCGCATTCGGCAGCAGATATGGACTGGGAATGTATACGCCGTTAATAATTAAATACCGCGATGCAAAGACAGATGCACGAACGGCACTGGAAGAACTCTTGCGGTAATTATTCTTCTTCCTTTAAAGCAAACTGATGAATTTTTGTATAAAGTGTTTTCAGCGAGATACCTAAAATTTTTGCCGCAAGATTTTTATTCCACTTGGTGCCGGCAAGTACGCCTTTAATATGTTCTTTTTCAACTTCTTCCAATGAAATTGCCGTACCGATTTTTTCATTATAGGATGAAGAAATCGGCGCATTGGCAAGAAACCGCGCCGGCAGTACCAAATCTTTCGGACGGATAAATTCATCATTCGTTAAAATGACCGAGCGCTCCAAAACATTTTCCAGCTCGCGCACATTCCCGGGCCAGTCATATTCCATTAACGCCTGCAGCGCTTCGGGGCTTAACTGCTTAAGAACTTTAATTTTTTTCTTCTTCGATAAAATTTCTTTGGCAAGAAGTGGAATATCCTGCTTGCGCTGTGAGAGCGAGGGTATCTGAAGCGTAATTACATTTAAGCGGTACAGCAAATCTTCACGGAAATGTCCCGCGCGGACTTCTTCCAATAAATTTTTAT